>NZ_JBHMDN010000081.1:0-101858 GCF_042431195.1 Cohnella cellulosilytica | reverse complement strand
CCGCAAGGTATTTGGAATCAGCTCTATCTCGCGCTTATTGCGTTTGCCCTGTGCACATGGGTTCGACTGCAAGCGAAGACGAACAAAACGACGTGGGACATACTTCAGCTGATTCGGATGTATGCGACTCACCCATGGAAGGAGATGGTGAGGGCGATGCAGAGGTTGCCGACGCGAAAGTCGAAAGGTAGGCAACGACTGCAAAAGCCTCGAGAGCCCATGCCTGTGTTGAAAAAGTGGATGAGCCGATAACGAAACTAAAATAGAAAATTCCACAAAAAGGAAAACGATGCCACGTTTAAGAGGCGGCTCTCCTTTTGGTTCATGTCATCAAACACCCATTGTAAAAATATTGAACAAATGATTAAAATTATAAATCCGGCTTTGTGGTGGGTGTTGGATGTTAGCTTTTTTGCATGGCTAGTGCCTGTCAGACCGTTAAAAGCGGGCAGATGCCCGAATTGGCCTGCGTAGCGGTCTGTCAGACCACTAAATGCGGGCAGTTGCTCGAATGGGCTTGCGTAACGGTCTGTCAGACCGTTAAAAGCGGGCAGTTGATCGAATTTGCCTGCGTAACGGCCTGTCAGACCGCTAAAGCGGGCAGTTGCTCGAATGGGCTTGCGTAACGGTCTGTCAGACCGTTAAAAGCGGGCAGTTGACCGAATTGGCCTGCGTAGCGGTCTCCCTGACCGTTACGTGTATGCGAATTGGTCAGTCTATAGAAAAAAAAGAAAAGCCCTGCCGGCTATCGAAGCCGACAAAGCCTTCCCTTTCGCAATGGAGACGCCCCGCGTCCGCTCTTACAGCGCGCTGCCTCCGTAGAGGAAACGGTACTCCCAATGCTTGCCCGCGATGCTGTCAGTACGGACGCCGCCCGACTCCTTGGAATAGGTGTGCAGCACTTTGCCGTCTCCCAGATAAATCGCCGCGTGGCTGATCTTGCTCGAGAACGGCTTTTTCCCCGTATAGAGCGAAGCGCTTGTCCCTTTGTAATCCATGAAAAACATCAGATCGCCGCGCTTCAGCTGCCGCCAATCCGTCGTTACGGAGCCCTTGTCGAGGACGTAAGCCCCCTGCCCGCGGGAATCCGCCGGAAGGACGATGCCGAGCGCATCCTTGAACATCTGGCGAATGAGATCCGAGCAGTCGAACGTGCTCGTATTGCTTCTGCTGGAGCCGTATTCGTACGGCGTGCCCAAATACTTCATCCCGGCCGCGATCACCGATTCGATCTCTCCGGCCGATCCGTTCGCCGGCGGATTCGGCTGGGACGGTCCGCCGATCGCTCCCGTTACGCGGATATACTTGGCATCGGTGCTCACGTAGCCGGTCTGGCCTTTGGCATCCTTTACCTCGTACCAGTAAGAGTTATATTTTCCCGTCACTGTTACCTGCTCGCCCTTGGACAGGTACCTGATCCGGGAAGCTCCGGTCGAAGGACCGGTGCGGAAGGAAACGCTGGCCACAATGCTGGCGTTCTCTCCCCCGGCCGCTTCGTTTCCTCCGGGCGAGACCGGCGCCGAGGCGTTGATCTTCAAATACTTGCTGTCCGTCGATATGTAGCCGATCGTGCCGAACACGTCCTGAACTTGATACCATGCGCTGCTGTGCTGGCCGAGAACGACCACTTCCTCGCCTTTCCCAATCATGCGGACCACCTGCGACGAAGTGCTCGGAGCCGTCCGGAAGTTCACTCCGTACTGGATGGTGCCCGTCGTTATCGCCGCCGCTCCCGTCTCGGAATAGGGATAAGAGCTCCATACCGTAACTGCCGCCAAGAGACCCGTCAACGTTCGTTTAAACTTCATGATGCAGTCCTCCTCCAATTTCGGCATTAAGGACAAAATGCCCTCACTTGCTTCATTATAGAGGTGCGCCCAATGCCTTCCATCGGCCCTTACGCCCAGCGGCCGGGCCCCGACTGGGCAGACGGGTGCAGACTTCCGTGGGACCGGGGACCGCAAGAGCGCCAGCGGCGCGGGGCCGGGCACGACAATTTCCCCGAACTTACCAATTTATTAGGACCTGCCAACAATAAAAAAGCCGCCAAATGGCGGCGTTCCGGCAAAAAATGCGGCTTCGGGAGGAATAAAAAGGAGAATGCAGCTTCAATAGTCCCAGGAACATTCAGGAAATCGTCCCGGTTTTGTGCAGGAAAACAGGGTCACAGCAGACTCTCTTCCGGCTCGACGTGCACATGCACGTTCAAAATATCGTGCTTGCGCCGCAGACGCTGTTCGACCGTATCGCTGATCCGGTGGCTGTCGACGACCGACAGCGTCGGATCCACGGTGACGATGACGTCGACGAGAACCGTGCTGCCGTGAATCCGGGCGCGAATATCCTTAATCCCGCGCACGCCCTCGGTCCGCTCGACGATGCCTCTCAGCGTCCTTAGCTGCTTCGCGTCGAAGCCGTCGGTCAGGTCGCGCGTCGCCGACCAGAAAATTTCCCAGGCGGTCTTCAAAATGAGCAGCGCCACGACGATCGCGGCCACGGCGTCCAGCCAGGCGACCCCGAGCGCCGCTCCGAAAATGCCCGCGGCGGCTCCCACGCTGACGAAAGCGTCCGAGAGATTGTCCTTGGCCGCCGCCATCAGCGCCTGACTTCGAATGCTCTTGGCCAATCGGGCATTATAGCCGTATACCGCCAGCATGGCGGCAGCCGCGGCCAGGGCGATCCATCCCGCGTTCAGATCGGGGACGCCAAACTCGCCGCGCCACAGCTTGAGCACCGCCGCCTGACCGACCTGCAGGCCGACGGTCGCCATAATGAACGAGGCGATCAGGGCGGCGATCGTCTCCGCTCTCAGGTGCCCGTAAGGGTGATTGGCGTCCGGCGGGCGGCGGGAGATGCGCAGGCCGACGAGCACGGCGACGGAAGCGACGATGTCGGTGGCGTTATTAAAGCCGTCCGCGGTCAGCGCCTCGGAATGAAACAGCCACCCCGCCGCCAGCTTTAAGGACGACAGCACGAGGTAAGCCGCTATGCTGATCCAGGCGCCCTTTTCTCCCTTGCGAATATCGCCGTATACGTCCACTTCCGTTCCCTCCTTGCGGCGTTGGCGCGAGGCGCTTCACTCCGGGTTCATCGCCCCAGTGTTCCCTTCGGTCCGCGGGTTAAAACCCGACTTCGCGTCCGACAACGGACCAGAGCCGCTCCTCTTGCAAAAAGGAGCTATCTCCCAAGCTACTTGGGAGACAGCCCCTTGCCAATTATTTTCTGTCCTCGGGCGGAATCAGCTTCGCGCGAAGCTCCTGCACTTCCGGATGCTCGAGATATTCGTCGAACGTCATCAAGCGGTCGATGATGCCGTTCGGCGTAATCTCGATGATCCGGTTGGCGATCGTCTGCATGAACTGATGGTCATGCGACGTAAAGATGATCGGTCCGTCGAAGTCAATCAGCCCGTTGTTCAGCGCCGTAATCGACTCGAGGTCCAAGTGGTTCGTCGGCTCGTCGAGCAGCAGCACGTTGCCGTTCGTCAGCATCATCCGGGACAGCATGCAGCGCACCTTCTCGCCCCCGGACAATACCGAAGCTTTTTTAAGCGCCTCGTCTCCCGAGAACAGCATCCGCCCGAGGAAGCCGCGGATGAACGATTCGTCCGGGTCCTTCGTGTACTGGCGCAGCCATTCGACGAGATTCATGTCCACGCCTTCGAAGTAATCGGAGTTCTCCTTGGGGAAGTACGCTTTCGTCGCCGTAACGCCCCAAGTAACCGTGCCTTCTTCCGGCTCCTTCTCGCCGACGAGAATTTGGAACAGCAGCGTTTTCGCATGGCCGTAAGGGCCGACGAGCGCGATTTTGTCGCCCTTGTTGACGACGATATTGACGTTGTTCAGCACCTTCTCCCCGTCCAGGGACGCCGTGACGTTCTCGACCGTGACGACCTGCTTGCCGACCTCGCGCTCCGGCTTGAAGTTGATGAACGGGTATTTGCGGTTCGAAGGACGGATGTCGTCCAGCGAGATTTTGTCGAGCAGCTTGCGGCGGCTCGTCGCCTGCTTCGCCTTGGACTTGTTCGCCGAGAAGCGCTGGATGAACTCTTGCAATTCCTTGATCTTGTCTTCCTTCTTCTTGTTCTGGTCGCGAACGAGCCTCAGAGCCAGCTGGCTGGACTCGTACCAGAAGTCGTAGTTGCCGACGTACATCTGGATTTTGCCGAAGTCGATGTCCGCGATATGCGTACAAACCTGGTTCAGGAAGTGACGGTCGTGAGAGACGACGATAACGGTGCCTTCATAACGCGACAGAAACTCTTCCAGCCAGTTGATCGATTCCAGGTCCAAGTGGTTGGTAGGCTCGTCGAGCAGCAAAATGTTCGGGTTGCCGAACAGCGCCTGCGCCAGCAGGACGCGCACCTTCTCGTTGCCGCTCAGCTCCGCCATTTTCTTGTCGTGCAGCTCGCTCGTAATCCCCAGGCCGTTCAGCATGCCTGCCGCTTCGCTCTCGGCCTCCCAGCCGTTCATCTCGGCGAATTCCGCTTCCAGCTCTCCGGCGCGCATGCCGTCTTCGTCCGAGAAATCTTCCTTCATATAGATTGCGTCTTTCTCTTTCATTACCTTGTATAGACGCTCGTGGCCCATGATGACCGTCTCCAGCACGTTGAACTCGTCGTACTCGAAATGGTTCTGCTTCAGGACCGCCAGACGCTCTCCCGGGGTAATGTGCACCTCGCCGGAGGAAGCCTCGACGTCTCCGGACAGGATTTTCAGGAACGTGGACTTGCCCGCTCCGTTCGCGCCGATCAAGCCGTAGCAGTTGCCGGGCGTAAACTTGATGTTGACATCTTCAAACAGGGGGCGTTTGCCAAAACGCAGACTAACGCCGGATACGGTAATCATGAGTCTGATCCATCCTTTTCTTATTCTGGTTTTATGCTTTCAAAACGCAGCGTCTCGCCGTGATGCAGCAGGAGCAGTTTCTCCTCCGGAATGCCCAGCTCGGCTCTTCCCGCCTCCAGCCGCTGCAAGGCGTCTTCGGGAGTATCGTCCGAAAGCTTAAAAGCGCCGTAATGCATCGGCACGAAATACTTCGCCTTCAAATCCAGGAACGCCTGCAGCGCCTCTTCCGGACTGACATGCTGGGACGACATGAACCATTCGGGATCGTACGCCCCGATCGGCAGCAGCGCCACGTCGATGTCGAACTTGCGCCCGATCTCGCTGAAGCCGCGGAAATACCCGCTGTCTCCGGCGAAATAAACCGTCGGCCCGTGATCGATCTCCAGCACCCACCCGCCCCAATGGGAAGTGTTCATGTCCCATGGATTGCGGCGAGTCCAATGTTGGGCCGGGACGAACGTAATTCTCACGCCCTGCAAGGACGTGTCCTCCCACCAGTGCAGCTCCTGGGCTTGCAGGAAGCCCTTCAGCAGCAGCTTCTTGCGCAGACCTGCCGGCACGATCATTTTTTTCGGTCCTCTCAGTCTCCTGAGCGAGGAAACGTGAAGGTGATCGTAGTGGGCGTGGGAGATCAGCACCACGTCCACGGACGGCATGTCCGACAATTCGATCCCGGGCGGGGAAAGCCGTTTACGAAAAGCCATTCTGCGCGCCCATACGGGATCGGTAACGATGTTCAACCCCGACATCTGAATGAGGAAGGTCGAATGGCCGATCCAGGTCACGGACGGCTCGCGGCGGTTATGCTGTAGAAAGCTCAGGTCCGGTTCCACGCTGGGAACGCATTTGTCGTACCCTCTGCTTTCGCGCAGTTTGCGAATCCGATTTTCACGCCAACGGTCGAATTGATCCAGCGATGCTTTGCCCGCACCGACAGAGTCCAAGTTGCCGAAGCGTCTTCTAAGCATGAAATCCCTCCGATGATGTGCTCATGTATACTATAGCAGGAAACTTCGAAATGTACCAAGGTTAGGGCGAAATTGGCGCCCGTAATCCGGCTCTCCGAGAACCGCTTGCATGACATGATCTTCAACGGACGGGCGTCAGCGATATTCGTCTCCCGTGTATCCCCATGACCATAATGGCTTGTCCAGCTTCTCTTGCATTTCGGCCAGCTTGAGCAGCGCTTCGGCGGCTTCCGCCCTCGTCGCGCGTTCGGCGGGCTTGAAGGCGCCTGCCGTCGGCTTCAGCAAACCGAACTTCAGCGCGACCGCCGCCGCTCCCTTGTCCTTTATTTTTCCGGCATCCCGCAAGCGGGTTACCGTCGGGTCTTCGGCGAGCGCAAGCGCCATTTTCTCGTTCCCCATTACGCGGGTCAACCATACGGCCATCTGCTCGCGGGTCAGCGGATCGTCGGGCTTAAGGGCGGTTTTCCGGTCGGGAGTCAACCATTTGCGACCTATAAAATAATCGACGTCGAAGTAGTACGGATGCTTCGCGTCTACATCGGAGAAAAAACGCTCTCCCCCGCCGGTATAGGGAATGTTTGAAAAAGTCATTCCTTTATGCACCATTCTCAAAAATTCTCCCCGCGATAACCCGGCGTCCGGCAGCAGCTGGCCTTTCGAATCCGCCAGCAGCACGCTGTGATCGAACAGCGTTTGCAGAGCTTTTTTCGACGGGTGGGCAAGAGCGTCCGCGGGCAGAGGGCCGCCGACTGTAAAGGCTTTGCCCGCGTACGACGGCGCGACGATCCCCGATACGGCGTCCACCGTATCCGAAACGTAGAGCTCATAGGGATTCGCCGGAGCCGCCAAGTAAAGGAGCTCAAGCCGGCGTTCGCCGGGACCGGTCGTGCCGGAAGTCGACGGCTCTTTCTCGTCCGGTACGTAATAGGGTAGAAGCTTCGTTTGCCGGACGATTCGCTTTTTTGCCTGCTCCGCGTCCAACGTCGGTTTCAGGGCGTCCAACGCCTTGGCTTCGGGCGGCCGCTGCGGGAGTATTAATCTGGTCATTTTGCCGCTGCCGTTCAACGTGATGAACAGATCTTGGCCTGCTACCGGAATTCCGCGATGAAACATCCGATATTCCAGCGTAAGCCCGGACGCGGCAGCTTCGAACGGCACGGCAAGCTTGTATCGCGACGAGAAATCGGGAATATGCTCAGTCAGCCACAGCTCCGCCAGCTTCCGGGCGTCGGCGGCTTGAATCGTCGGAGGCTCGGAGGACCGCTCGTCGGCATCGCTACCGGAGTACCGGTAATCGGCGTAGTCAAGCGTTTGTCCGGTTTTCGCGTCCACCGTCAACGAATAATATCCGCCTTCTCTGTCATCGGGATCGACGCCCTTCAATTCCCACGTTCGCCGTTGACCGCCATTCGTCTCGCTATCGGACGTCCACTCCGTGCCGCTCGGAAAATTCGCCAGCGCCGCTGTCGATTGTACGGCTTGTTTGAGATCGACGCTTCGGGGAACAAACGAGGCATCCGTCGGCAAAAGGCTTTCGTAGCGCTGCGCGGCAATATTTGAATCGCCGTACGAATCCGACCAGGCAGGAGCTCCGCTCATTGCGTCGATGCTCAGAAAGGTCCGATTCATGACATAGGTAAGTTTCCAATCGGGGGAATCGCCGAAGCTGCCGGCGACGTTGCGGTACAGCGGCAGCATCCGAAAGCCGTTCGCCCATATCCGCTTCGCCTCCTCCGCTTTCACGGCGGCTCGCTTGGCGACGGGCTGTCCGGGATGGCCCGCAAAAGAAAAAGCTTTGACGCTTCCGCCCGCGTCCAGAACGACCGCAATCGGAACATTGATCGTTTCGTATCCGTTGACCGTTAAGCCGAACCGGAAGGAATAGCGTGCCGGGCCGAACAGCGGATAAACGTAATCGAAAGCTTCGTCCGGGGTGAAGGCGAGCTCCTTTAATCCGAAATCGCGCACGGACGGAACGGCTTTGCGGACGAAAGCCTCCGCTGCCTCCTTCGCCCGGTCCCTCGTAATGCGCGCAGGGAACCTGGAGTTCGGCTCGTTCATCGGGTTCATGAGATACCGGGTTTCATAGGAAAGCAGATCGCCCGTCACTGCGTCGATCTCCGCCAGCGCGACCGTCCCCTTGTCCAGCATGTCCCATGCGCCTTTCCAGACCGGAATCGACGGGAAAGCCTTCTCCGTTCTTCGGTACAGCAGCCCGATGTCGTCCGGATTTCTGTTGCCGACAGGGGGCAGCGCCTCCTTCGCCAAACGAATGGCGGCTTCCTTGGAAATAGGGACGGCGGCAGGATCGGGCCCGACCTCCCCGTAATCGCTTCCCGGCGCCTCTTCGTACTGGGGAACCGATGAGCCGCGCCCGGATTCCGGCAGCCCCGTCAATAAAGCAGATGCGATTAACAATGCCGTTAGCGTGCGAACCGAGCGATGAACGTTCGGAGCGATGGTCAATGCTTTCTCTCCTTCATACAACGGAATGGTTTATGTTGGGAAAAATTCTACGCCAAACGGAAATATTCCTCTTTATTCGCCAAAGATTGCACGTGCATGCGCGTTATTTGTCCGGTTTTTGCGAGCTTTGCCTGGATTGTGTGATTTGCCCCATGTGGGTGAGCTTCGCCTGGATTGTTTGATTGATCCGGCTCGTATGAGCGGCTATGGCTTTCCGTTTTTTTGGCATTCGGAGAAGTTTTGCGGTATTGTGGAGGTAGGAAAGGAAAGCGAGGCGAGTGTCATGAAACTGTTGTCCATCGAGCCGACCCCGAGTCCGAATACGATGAAGCTTAACGTGGATGTTCGGCTCGACCCCGGCGTTCAATTGAACTATAACAAGGATTCGAAGCCGGTCCCGCCGCCGCTGATCGCCAAGCTGCTGGACATTCCCGGCGTGAAAAGCGTGTTCCAGACGACGGATTTCCTGGCGATCGACCGCAAGGGAGCCAATGCGGATTGGGCCGCGATTCTCGAGGGCGTGAAGGCCGCCTTCGGCGTGGCGGCCGAAGGCGCGCTGTCCGGCGCCGCCGATGCGGCCGGCTTCGGCGAAGCGCATGTCCGCGTGCAGATGTACCGCGGCATTCCGATTCAGATCCGCGTGCGCAGCGGCGGCCAGGAATTCCGCGCGGCGATGCCGGAGCGGTTCTCGGCGGCCGTGACGGAAGCCGCCGGCGCGACGATGATCCGCGAGCGGATGCTCGAGGATCTGGGCATACGCTACGGCGAGCCGCAGGAAGTGCTGGACGAGGTGAGCCGGGAGCTGGACGCGGCATACCCCGACGCCCGGCTGCGCGACTTGATCGAGCAGGCCAAGGCGGCGGGACCGGAGGCGCCCCCGCCGAAGCCGCCCGCTCCGCTCAGCGGCGAAGAGGTGATGAAGGCGCTCGATTCCCAGGACTGGCGCGAACGGTACGCGGCGCTGGAGCGGCTTAAGCCGGAGCCGGAGGATTTGCCGGTGGTGGCCCGCGCCTTGAAGGACAGCCAGATGTCGGTGCGGCGGCTTGCCGTCGTCTACCTCGGCGACCTGCGTACGCCCGAATCGTTCCCGCTGTTGTTCGAAGCGCTTAGGGACTCCTCCGGCTCCGTTCGCCGGACCGCGGGCGACACGCTGTCCGACATCGGCGACCCGATCGCGATCGCGCCGATGATCGACGCGTTGGAGGACGCCAACAAGCTCGTCCGCTGGCGCGCGGCGCGGTTCCTGTACGAGGCCGGCGACGAAACGGCCCTGGAGGCGCTTCGGCGCACAACGGGCAGCGAGACGGAGTTCGAGGTGCGCCTGCAGGCCGAGATGGCCGTCGCGCGCATCGAACGCGGCGAGGAAGCCGCCGGCTCCGTCTGGCAGCAGATGACGCGCATGCGCGAACAGGAGCGCGAGTAACCCCGCGGCTCGACCATACGCAAGCAAAAAGCACGCAGGGCCAAGCCGCCTTGCGTGCTTTTGCTTGCGCCGCCCTTCGTCCCTCCATCAGTACAGCCGCAGAGAATGCCGATTGCTTATTGCCCGCCGCCCTCGCGCCCTCTTCACGACCGTCGCCGACTCCTGCCGTTCCGCCGGCGCCGCCGAGCTCCTATTCGCTCATCGGGCGGATAACGATCGGTCTCTGCCCGGCGGAAGCGAGCAGCTCTTTAAGCTTCATGATCGCTTGCGCCCGGTCCATCGCCTCGATCTTGCCGTACATCGCGCTGATGTAATTGCGAACGGTGCCTTCGGCGATGCCGAGCGCTTCCGCGATCTCGCGGTTGTTCAACCCTCTGACCATCAGACCGGCGATCTCCTCTTCCCGTTCCGTCAGCTTGACGTTTCTCGCCTCGGCTCCCTGCCGCCGCCCGTACTCTCCGGACAGCTGGTTCATCCGCGCGGCCAGCTTATTGGCGACGGAGGCTTGAAGCACGAACTGTCCGTCTACCGTGTCCCGAATGGAAGCGATCATCTTGTCGGCGTCCATATCCTTGAGCATATACCCGCTCGC
Source organism: Cohnella cellulosilytica (assembly GCF_042431195.1). Classification (NCBI taxonomy): domain Bacteria; kingdom Bacillati; phylum Bacillota; class Bacilli; order Caryophanales; family Paenibacillaceae; genus Cohnella; species Cohnella cellulosilytica. The sequence goes on along the minus strand of NZ_JBHMDN010000081.1, from coordinate 91,562 downwards.
GCCCCCCGCAATCCCTTCGACGATATAATCCGCTTCGACGAATGTCGTCAGAATCAGAATGCGCGTATTCGGGCTGCTTTCCTTTATTCTCTTGAGCGCGGTCAAACCGTCCATGACCGGCATCTGAATATCGAGCAGCACGAGCGTCGGCTGCAGCCGCTCCGCCAGCTCGCAGGCTTCCTCGCCGTTGATGGCGAGCCCGACGACCTCGATGTCCTCCTCCAGCTCCAGAATCGTCCGCAAGCCTTCCCTCGTCAGCATCTGATCGTCGGCAATGACAACGCTGATTTTGTCCATTTTCTGCCCCTCCGTTCGCATGAATGCCGTTCCTCGACTCGCCGATAGCTTCAATAAGGCAATTGAATCCGCAGCAAGCAGCCCTTGCTCGGCTCGGAGTCGATCGACAACGCGCCCTTTAATTGACGCACGCGCTCGTGCATCGTATTCAACCCGAATCCTTTTTCCACCCCGTCGGTTCCCGTCCCGTCGTCCTGCAGCTCGAACTCCAGCCAGGAGCCGCGATCCCGCAGCAGAAAACGAAACTCTCCGCATTTGCCGTGGCGGATGCCGTTCGTCAGCCCTTCCTGCAGCGCATGGTAGATCACTTTCTTATGCAGCGCGGATACGCTCGGCGCCGGATCGATCGAAGCGCGGATCGTTACGCCGGCATTGCGTTCCGTCTCCTGAATCAATCTCTGCAGAGCTTCTTGCAGATCGTAGTATTTGTCTTCCTTGAGCATATGAACGGAATTGCGAATTTCGTTTAAGCTGTGCCTGACAAGCCCCTGCGCTTCGTTCAAACGTTCAAGCGAACGATCCAAATCGCGCCGCAGCAGACGTTTGCCCGCTTCGATCTGGAGCACGGTGGAGGTCAGCGTATGTCCGACGATATCGTGAATCTCCTGGGCGATCCGGTTGCGTTCGGCGTAGATTTTCATTTCCGCCTGCGCCTCCGAGGTCGCCAGCATCGACTGCTCCAGGCGGCGCGTCCGCTCCTCGACCTGTTCCTCCAGATGGTTGGTCAGATGCTGGATTCCGGAAAACAGCCTGGCGTTCGTCAGAGCGATCGCGCACTGCGAGGCCAGCAGCCTCAGTACGTCGAGCCGTTCTTCGGTAAATACGCCGGTGGACAGATTGTTTTCCAAATAAAGAAGTCCGATCAGCTTGTTCCGGTACAGCACGGGCAGGCAGAGCGCGGAGCGGATTCCCCGTCGGACCGTATCGCCGCTCCGTTCGAACAAGTCGCTCGCCGCCGCGTCCTGAACGACGATTTCCTCCTGCGTCCTGGCCGAGTAGAGAATCAGGTCGGACGGATACGCCTCTCCGGCTTCCTCCAACGGAATCGGTTCGATGCGAACGTCGTCCATCGCGCCGTGCGCTTCGACGATCCAATGTCCGTCCCGATCGATGATCAGCGCGCCCGACTCCGCTCCTGCGTTTTGCAGCATGATATGCATCAGCACCTGGAGCAGCCGTCCCATTTCCATCTCGCTCGACAACGCCTGGGCGGATAAAATGACCGACAGATGGTCGACCCGTTCCAGGCCGGCGTCTTTCCTGACGGGCAGCCATTTTCCGTACTTCTCCTCCATATCGCCCGTTTTCGCCGCCGCGCCCCAGCCTTGAAACCGCTCGTAGGCTTCAAGCAAATAAACTTTGGCCAAAGAGGCTCTGCCCGTGAGAATTCCGTACCGGGCGTAGCATTCCGCCGCGATGCCCGCCTCGAGCGCATACCCGGCGTCGCGCGCCTTCTCGATCGCCCGTTCGTACCCGTAATCCGCCCGTCGGCGATCCGGCTTCAGGCTGGCGAGCTCCGCCTTCGCCAGCAAATAGCGATGCAGATGAGGCGCTCTCCGCCGCTTTGCCTTCTCTCTTAATCTCCCCAGGCTTGCCCGCATCTGTCGAGCCGCTTCCGCTTTCTCCTTCCGGCTCCCCCGGCCGCAGGTTTCTTTCCACAGCAGAACGCCGTAGAAATCGGGATCGAAAAGCTCCGGCAATTCCGCAGGCTCTGACCGGATCGCTTGCTCCAGCGCGGCTTGCGCCTGCGAATAGTTCCCCGTCAAGTAATCGGTCATAAACGCGTAAGCTTCCGATGCCCGGTCGCCGTCCCGGCCCGCTCCCGCAGCCTCCCCGCCGGCGTTCGGCCCTGCGTCCGCATAGGGATCGGAGGCGGCCCGGTATCCGATAAGCCCGGAGGCGAGCCCGGCCAGCGCCGCCGCCTGCCGCCAATGCTTCCGCGAATTTTCTTGCCGAAAATGGTCGGCGTGAAGAAGCAGTCTCGCGTACACATCCCGCAGCGGATGCCCGGCTTGCAGCAGCAGCCGGCAAAAAATCAGCAGGCACCGGTTGGCCAAGCCCATTTGTCCGTCCGACAGCGCCGCGTGAACGGCTTTGCCCGCCATCGCGCTCCGTTCCCCGAGCGCGAATGTGCTTCCTCCTGCGGCGGAGCGCGCCAACAAAGCGGAGGCGCGCGCGAACAGCCCCGGCTCTTCGTCCGCCAGCGAGAGCATCCGTCTTCCCCACGCCTCCAGGAAGACCTCCTGCCGCGCTTGGCCCTCGAGCCTCAGCGCGTATCCGGCAAGGCCGATGCAGGCCGCGGGCGTCCAACCGTGATCCAGCGTCATCTCCATCATCGTCAGAACGGAGAAATGCCAGGCCCGCGGCGCGATGGCGTCGCCGGCTTCGACCGCGCAGGCGAGCGCGGACATCGCGGAACGCAGCCGCGAATCCGTCATCGCGGGAAGAGCTTGGAGCGCGGCCGCGCCGGCCGTCTTCAGCTTCCTCTCGACCCGCAGCTCCAGCCTTTTCCACTCGAGCCTCCCCGGCCGCAAGCGAAAAGGAACGTCCAGCAAACGCAGCGTCGTCTCGACGAAAGCCATCGCGCGGCTTGTCCGGTTCAACGCCCATTCGCAGCGGATCAGCATCAAGCCCGCTTGCGCGCGGGCCGCGTCCGATTCCGCTCTATCGAACAGCAATTGGGCCGTTTCAGCCGCCCTGTCGTAACGGGAGCTCAGAAACTCCGCTTCCGCGCGCAGCCGGAACGCTCTGAAGCATAACGGGAAGTTTCTCCGCCAGTCCTCCTCGTCCAGAGAATCGGTCGCCCGGCGCAAATAGGCGAGCGAGGAATCCCGCGATTTTTGCCGTTCGGCCTCTTCGCCCGCTTGCACGTTCAATTCGATCCATTCCGTCTTCCGGTCCGAACGCACGATCCGGTCCGCCGCCCGATTGAGATGATCCAGAGCCTCGAACAGCCGGGAATCCGCCCCCGCCTCGGTCCGCCGGGCCAGCATCCAGCCGATCTCCCTATGCAGCTCCGGACGCTCCGATTCCGGGATGCCCTCGCGCAAAGCGGTCCGAACGGAATCGTTCCGGAAGAGATACTTGTCCCGTCCGTCGCCAAGCGGCTGGATCAGCATTCGCCGGACGGCGTCGTCCAGGCTGTCCGTCAACCGGTCCATCGGCAGACCGGCGACGGAATACAGCTCGTCCAGCCCGAATGGATTGCCCAGCATGGCCGCCCGTGCAAGAATCCCTCGGGACTGCTCCGGCAAGAGGGACACATCGTCCCGGACGGAATCGGCCGCCGGCTCGCCGTCGTCCAGATCCGCGATTTGCCGACGGTCCCAGGTCCACATTCGGCTCGTCTCCTCGTAGACAATCCATTTGCGGTTCAGGATTTCCTGCAGAAGCGCGCGCAGGCGCTCGGGATTTCCTCCCGTTTTGTAATGCAAAATGCCCGCAAGCTCGTCGATGCCGTCCGTCCGCCCTTGGAGAACGAGACTTAACGTCCGCTTCAACCCTTCGCGATCGTACGGCTCGACCGAGGGCTGTCCGGCTGCCAGGTTTTCCGACGACCATCTCAGCGGATAGTCGCGCTTGCCCAGCGGAAACGGCTGGACCTTGCCCGACACGCGCAGCTGCAGCAGGCATTCCTCCAGATCCGCCCGAATGCCGGATGCCCCGGCATAACGGGCTTCCGGCATTTTCTCCATGCACTTCTGGACGACGGCGGATACCATTCTCGGAATCGAGGCGTTTCTCTGCCATACGGGCTCCGGATTCGCCGCCAGATGATGGTACAGAAGGTCCAGCGCGCTGCCCGAAGGATAAGGATACGTGCCGGTAAACCATTCGTACAAAATAACACCAAGCGAGTACAGGTCGGAGCGAAGATCGGGCGCCCGTCCCGTTCGCCCCGTCTGCTCCGGAGACAGATAGGGCAGCGCCCAATCCGTTCTCCCTGCCGCCCAGGACGCCGCCGCGTCCGGCTCATGAATCGGCGACGCGTACCGAAGATCGAGCAGTCGAACGCCCGATGCCCCGAGCAGAAAAGAAGACGGAGCCAGAACGTGCAGCATCATCCCCGCTTGATGAAGCTGACGAAGGCAGTCCGCCATGGCGACGGCCCTCTCCAGCAGCTCCTCCAGCTTCCTCGCGCCGCGCCCCGTTCGCAGCTCCCGCTCCAGCGTCGTCTCCCCGTTGTCCGGCAGCAGCAGAACCGGCCGGGTTCCTTGGAACTCGACGCCTTCCGGCTCGACGACCCCTCTGCCTTTCAGACGAAGCAGCCGTTCGTATTCCTTGTACAGCGTCGCGGCGCCGTCCGATTCCGCTTCGGAGCCGTTAATGGTTTTAGCCAGCAGCCGCCGTCCGTCCTCCGCCCGCTCCACGCGAAACAGCGCGAACTCGCCGCCGCTTTCGATCGCTTCCGTCACCCGATACCCAGACAATTCGAACATGCCTTCACCCGCTTGCTTCGCATTCGTTTTCGATGAACACCCGTTGAACCTGATTATACGATATTATTGAACACAATCCGACAACAATAGGGTAAAATAAAGACAATCTGCGCAGCCGCGCACAGAAAGCTCACGGTGATCGGATGAGCCTGAGAGAAGCTCTTATTTTGCTGGGCACGCACGGCGTTCCCATCGTTTTCTTCGTTTATATGGCCGCCGACGTGTGGCTTCGCAACCGCAGGAGGGTCGAGCACGTTTTGCTCAGCCTGATTTCGACCTGCTATTTGCTGATGTTCGCGGAAGAATACGTCCGCAACCAGGTTTCGGTAGAGTACAGCCCGCTGTTGTCGTCGATCTGGCTCAGCAGCGCGGGCATTCTGATTCCCGGCATCGGGCTGCATTTCCTGGTCAAGCTGACCCGGCTCGACGCCCGCATGCCGCGCTGGCTGTATCCTTACGTCTTTTATTTGCCGGTTCCGTTCGTCGTCGCGAACGTCGCGACGGGCGGGAAATGGATTTCCGCGCAGCAATTCGTCTCGTCGGAGCTGTGGAACTTGCCCGTCTACAATTCGGGCTACTACATCGCCATGACTGTCAGCATCGCCAACAATCTCTTGTATTTGCTCGTGCTGGCGATCGCCAAGTCGAAGACGAATCACCCCGAGCAGCGAACGATTTACAACCAGCTGTTCGCAGGCGTCGTCATCGCGATCGTATGGCATGTCTTGTTCGGCTACGTGAATTACGGCGACGGCTTGCCGCCCTATCCGTACTTGTACAGCGGCATCGTCTGGTGTTACTTCCTGCGCAGCACGATGAGAAAACACGATTTTCTGAGCCTGTACGACAAGCGCTTCGAGAAGCTGTTCAATATGCACCCGGACGCGATTTTGCTGATGAGCCGGGACCGGGAAATCAAGCACGCCAATCCGGGGGCCAAAGGGTTGTTCGATTTCCTGCAGCTCGAGTTCGCGACGTTTTACGGTTTGCTGGACAGCACCCTCGTCGAGCGAATTCGGACCGGCGGGACGGTCGAGCGCTACGAGACGGAAATCCGGCATCGCGGCAAGCGTCTCGTCCTGCTCGCCAGCGTCGATTACGTGCTCGTCGACAACGAGCAGCACGTGCTGCTTGTCTTCCGCGACATGACGACGCAAAAGGAGTCCGAGGAAGAAGTGCGGTTTCTCGCCTATCACGACCCGTTGACCCGACTGCCGAACCGCCGCTATTTTCACGAGCAATTGGATCAGGCTTTGCGGGAAGCGGCCGACCGGGGGGAGTCCGTCGCCTTGCTGCTCGCCGATCTGGACAAGCTGAAGCTGTTGAACGACAACTACGGGCATCTGGCCGGCGACGAGGCGCTGCAGGCGGCGGCGCAAATTTTGAAGGAAACGGTCGGGGATCGGGGCGTGGCCGCGCGTATGGGCGGGGACGAATTCATCGTGTTTATTCGCCGCTCCCCCTCCAAGGAAGAGCTGCAGCATTGGATTGCGGAGCTGCAAGCCCGATTTGCCGGTTATATTTCCAAATACGGGACGATTCCGGTAGGCATGAGCGTCGGGACCGCCTTCTTCCCCGAGGACGGCAAGGACGGACAGGCTCTGATCAACTTGGCCGACCATGCCATGTTCGAGATGAAACGACGCCATGCCTCCGTGACCTAATTCGGTTTCGCGGCCCGGCGGAGCGGAGATTTCGATTCCGTTATCCGTGCGCGCCGAAATCTTCGCCTAACACTTTGTAACGAGAACGTAATGTTTCTTTCATCTTCCCTTCATGTTCGGCGGTTATTATAAATACATGACCCCCCTTTGAAATATATAAAACTTGAGGCTAGCGGCCCGTTGCCGCTAGCCTCCTTTTTTTATCCGCGCTTGAACTCCGCCAGGGAAGCCGCCGCGGCCCCGCAGCCCCAGTCGAAAATCGTAAATTCCCCGAGTCCGTCGACAGGCGTGCCGTCGTGGTGGTTGAAGTTCTCCATATGAAAACCGTAGTCCCGTTCGTCGAAATGCGGATGGACCCGCTCGTAGATCGCTTTCGCTGCGGCGTTCTCGGGGCAGTACATCATATAAAACGACGCCCGGAGCGCCCACTCGGCGCGGGCCCGGTAGCTCTCGTCGCCGGTCATCCGGTAATAGTCCAGATACGTCAGCGCAAACAGGCTTTGCCGCGCGTCGTTCCATTCGTCGTCGCTGGTCATGACACCGAAGCCTCCGACCGTCGGCACGGGGAAAAACGGAGCCTGCCAAATTTGCTGGTACAGCGAAGCCTCCGCCAGCGCCTGTTCGCCGAGGTCGAGCCATTCGGCGTCCCCGCTCAAGGCATAAGCTTCCTTCATCGCTTCGGCCGTCCAATAGATGCCGAAATTGCACTGATTGTACAAGCCGCTCCGCGCGTCCTTCTCGCCGAACTGCTTGCCCTCCCACTGCTTCGAGCAGGACCAGTACGTCTCGAAATCCTCCCAGCGCCCCTCCGGCATCACGTTCTCCGCGACGAAGCGGGCCGCGCGGAGAGCGGAGGCGGCGTATCTCTTGTCCGGCCGCAGCCGGTTCAGCAATCCGAGCAGCATGACATGCGCGGAAGTCTCCGGGCTTTCTGCCAGAAATGGAGACGTGCCCGAGCCGTCCGCGCGAACCCAGGCGGGAAAGCCCCCGTCGTCCCTTTGCAGCTTCAGAAGCCGTTCCGCGTAACGCATCACGAACGGGAGAATCCGCTCGTCCGCACGAATGTCCCGGTACCACTTGAGCAGCCACCAGCACGTCCACGAGGCGTCGAGCAGATGAACGTGCTCCTCGTGCCCGGCGGGACGGCGCGGCCCCGACATGTACCAGCGGCCGGATTCCCAGCACCCGTCCTCTCCCGCCTGGTAGTAGCCGGGAAACAAGCCGTCCGTCTGGGGGGCCGACAGCGCGAAGTTAAGCGCGAGCCCGGCCTTCTCCGTCCAGTCCGCGCGCCCCCGCTCCTTGCCCCGGAGCGCGTAGCCGTATGCCGATCGCAGGCTGCAAAACCAGGCCTGGTTCCATAGGCTTTTCGGCTCGCGCCATTCCTCTTCCCGGCCGAGGCCGGGCTTCTGCCGGGCGCAAACGATAAAGACGACGCCTCCGACCTCGGTGCCGTCCGGCATTCGGAACTGCTGCCAAGCGACGTCCTTCCATCGGTCCAACGCCCAGCCGTAAGCGTAATCGGCATAGGGCTCCAGGGAACGCAGCAGGCTCGCATCCGGGAACTCTGCCAAGACGGGGCTGCCTTGCCGAACTCCCGCACTCTCGGCGCCACCTGTACCTGCCGGCTCACCTCCGCCCTTCACGCTCTCCGATCCGCTTTGGCCTTCTGCGACCACCGGCCCGTCGACCGCAAATCCGCTCACCGCGCCGACAGGCGGGTGAACGGCATTCGACGCCGCAGCTACCGGCATGTTCCCGCATCCGAACCTCTGCCACAGAAACCGTTCGACCGCGCGCAAGTCCCGCTTCCGCTGTCCGGCCGTTTTCTCCCATTCCACCAAGTAAAATCGGAAACGGAGGGGTTCGGACCGCTCGACTTCACGCGGCTTCAGCTCGTGATAGACGTGTCCCGTCTCCTCGTATTCGCACAGCCCGTACGTCAACCGGCGATCCTGCACGGTATAGTCCATCACATGCGGCACGTCCCGCCCGCCCGCGATCGACGCCAGATCGGGAACAAGCGCCGCCATCGTCCGCTCGTCCTCGAACACGATCGCCGGGGAGCGGAACGCCTTGTCCCCGACGACCATGCCCTCGAGCGGCGACAGATGCGGCTTCCAGACGCACGCCAGGCCGGATTCGTTGACGAAATACACCTGCGCTCCGGAAAACTTCAGCGTCCCGTCTCCGCCTGCGGGCGGCTTGATCGTCACCTGCACCGCGGCTGTTCTCCGTCCGACAGAATCCGCTCCCTCCCCATTTTCCCATGCCCATTCAACTTCGAGCTCCGCGACGCCGGCGTCCGCGGCCCAGAACGCGCCGTTCTCCTCGTACCGCGCGACGCTCGGCGCAATCTCTCGCCACCGCCCGCCCTCGTGCCAGAGGAGTCCGATTTTCTCGCCCAACCCTAACGGCAGCATCGCCTTCACCCCTTCACTCCGGACATCGTAATGCCTTGCACGTAATATTTTTGCAGGAACAGAAACACGATCAAGATCGGCACGGAGCTGATCGACGTCGCCGCCAAAATTTTGCCCCACGAGATGTTGCGCAGCGACTGGAACGAGGAGATCGCGACCTGGATCACCTGCTTCTTCTCTTCGTTAATGACGACCAGCGGCCAGAGGAACGAATCCCATTGGTTCAGGAATGTCATGAGCCCCAGCGTAATAAGCGCCGGAACGGCCGTCGGCAGTACGATTTTGGCGAAAATCCGGGTCCACCCGGAGCCGTCGATTCGGGCCGCCTCGAGAATGTCCCGGGGAACGTCCGAGAAAAACTGGATCAGCATGAAGATGCCGAACACCCACACGATCTGGGGCACGATGAGCGCCGCGTACGAATTGATCCAGCCGAAATCGCGCATCAGCAAATATTGCGGAACCATAATGACCTCGTACGGAATGACGAGCGAGGACAGGAAAATCGTCAGCAGCAGCCTCTTGAACGGAAATCTCAGCTTCGCGAAGGCGAAAGCCGACAAAGCGTTCACGATCAGTCCTAGCGTCGTGACGACGGCGGCGACCAGCAGCGTATTCAGCATGTACCGTCCGAACGGCTTGCCAGGGTCCAGGAAAATGTCGCAGTAATTTTGCAGCGTCCATTTGACCGGGAGGAACAGCTCGGGGCTCAGCGTCGCGTACTTGAAAATTTCCTCGTGGGTGCGGAAGGAGCTCATGACCATCCAATAGATCGGAAACAGCGAGACAAGCGCGATCGCGGCCATCGCCGTCAGCCTCAGGAAGACGAACGCGGTATTTTTCATACGGGTAACCCTCCTTGCGAATCGAATGCGGCGTCAATACTCGACGTCCGTGCGGAACAGCCGCAGCTGCACGATGGAGATGATCAGGACGAGAAAGAAGAACAGGAACGCGGCCGCGGCGGCGTAGCCCATGTTCATCTGCTTAAACGCCGTCTCGTAGATAAAATGCACGACCGTGCTCGTCGAGCCCGCCGGACCTCCGCTTGTCGTAATGTAGATCGGGATGAAAATTTTCAGCGCGTCCATTGTCGTGATGATGACCACGAACGCCATCGTTCGCTTGAGAAGCGGCAGCGTAATGAGGAAAAATCGTTGCGCCGCGCCCGCCCCGTCCACATGCGCCGCCTCGTACAGCGACTCGGGAATATTGTTCAGCCCCGCCAGGAAAATAACCATGACGAAGCCCATCGCCCGCCAGATGCAGAGCGCGATGATGCCCAGCATCGAGATGTCCGGATTGGACAGAAAGTCGAGCGTCGGCAGGCCGATCCCTTTCAGGATGACGTTCAGCATGCCGTAATCCTTGTTGTAGATGAGGCGAAACACCGTGGATGCGATCGCGAAGGAGACGACGACGGGCAGAAAATAAATGGTGCGGAAAAAGCCGACTCCCCGGAATTTCTTCTGCACGAGCAGCGCGAGTCCCAGCGAGATCGCCGTCTGCACCGGCAGCACGACCAAAGTGAAATAAAACGAATGCCACAGGCTCGCGCCGAACGTTTCGTCCTGCAGCAGCTTGCCGTAATTGGCAAAGCCCGCGAACGACGCCTGCGCGGAAATCAGGTTAAAGTTCTGGAAGCTGATCAGCAGCGCGCGGAGCATCGGGTAGAAAATAAATACGGCCAGCAGAATGAACGCGGGCGCGACAAAGAGCAGCGCGGCGCGGGATTCCTGCTTGTCGAACGCGGCGTAGGCCGACTTTCTCAACTTCGGTCCCTCCTTCTTCGGTTGCGTTTCCGGCCGTTTGCCGGAACGACAAAGGGGAGTAAGGATGTTGGCAACCCTGCTCCCCCTGCCGTCTTCGTTATGGAATTGGAGCCGCACCGGAGCGCTTTTCAGGCCTCGGCTTTCTCGCCGAGCCTGTTCCCCATTGCCTATTGCCTATTGCCTATGCATCGCCAAGCCGTCCTCGACTTTCTTGACCGCCTTGGCCAGCGATTCGTCGACGTCTCCGTTGCCGAGGCCGACGTCCTCGAACAGCAGGCGGATCGCCTCGCTGATCGCCGGGTAAGCCGGAGTGACCGGGCGCGGATGGCCGTATTTGGACAGCTGCTCGGCGTAGATGTTCATCGGATACTCCTTCAGCTCGGCGAACGCGTCGAACGTCGATTGACGTGCCGGCAGGTTTTTCGTCTCCTGGTACCACACCTTGGCCCCTTCGACTCCCGTCGCCCAGTTCACGAACGCCCACGCCTCGTCCGGATGCTCGGACTTGGACGTGATCGCCATGCCCCAGCTTCCCGTCGTGCCGATCATGCGCTGGTCCTTCCACAGCGGAGCGACGTCGTAGTCCTCGCCCAGCTTGAAGTCCGGGAAATTTTGCTCCTGATAGGAGAAGGCGAACGGACCGTCGACATGGATCGCGACCTTGCCGGTCCAGAAGGCGTCCTGCGGCAGCTCCTTCGGCGCTACCTTCTCCTCGTTGAACAGCGATTTCCAGAACGTCATCGCTTTCTTCGCCTCGGGAGAATCCAGATAACCCTTCGATGTCGAGCCGTCGGGACTCAAGATTTCCGCGCCGGCCTGCCAGAGGAACGCCATCTCGGAATACGGAGCGCCCTCGTGGCCCACGAAGCCCCACGGCGTCGGGTTCCAGCCGTAGACGCCCTTCGCCGGATCGTTCAGCTTGCGGGCGGCGTCCAGCACCTGGTCCCACGTCCACGCCTCGTCGACGTTTTTGGAAGGAAGGGGAATGCCTTTCTCCTCGAACATCTTCTTGTTGTAGAACATGACGATCGTGCCTTCGTTGTTCGGCGCCGCGTACATTTTGCCGTCGAAGGTCAGCCCTTCGATGACCGGCTTCAGCAGGTCGTCCTTGTCTCCCTCCTTGGCGAAATAATCCTCGAGCGGGATAATCGCGCCCGAATTGGCGTAGGAGGCCAGCGTCGGCGCGTCGAGCGCCATAATGTCCGGCGGGTTGCCGCCGGCCAAAGCCGTGCGGATCTTCGTCTCGTACTGGTCGTTCGGGATCATCTGGAAGTCGACCTTGATGTTCGGATGCGCCTCCTCGAACGAAGCGATCAGCTTGTCGAACGCGGCCGCTTCCGGAGCGTAGTCGTGCCGCCAGAACGTCAGCGTAACCTTCTCCTCTTCCGGAGCTTGCGATGCCGTGCCCGAGCCCGCGGGAGCGCTCGGAGAACCCGAGGAACCCGAATTCGAATTCGAGGAACAGGCGGCCAGACCGAATGCCAGCATGACGGATAAAAGCAGGAGCGTACTCTTTCTCATTGGACCCTCACCCTTCGGTTGATTGTGCTGCATCTACAGGCTAGCATCCGGCGTGGCAATGGCGGAATTCGTCCGCTTCGGATGTTGGCGTATAAAATCATCGGTCGGCGGGAGAGGCGATATGCTGGCGGTATTCGTTCGGGCTGACGCCGTAATGCTTCTTGAATACGCTGCTCAGGTAGCTCGCGTTGGCGAACCCGACCAGCTCGGCGATGTCGGCCAGACGCATCTGCGGGTCGCCGAGCAGCTCGGCCGCCTTGCCGAGGCGCACCTGCGTCACGTAATCGCTGAACGTCGAGCCGGTCGTTTTCTTGAACAGCTCCGACAAGTAGGTCGGGTTCAGATGAAACCGGTCGGCCAGCTGCGTCAGGCCGATCTCGTTCATGTACGAGCGATCGATATAATCGCGCGCGGCTTCGACCGCCGACGCGCCGCCGGTCGTGCGGGAGGCGCGGATGCCCTCGATGACGCGGGCGGCGATTCCGTTCAGATAGGGGATCGCCTCCGCGCCGGCTCCGTGCCGCCACGCCGCGTCCGCAAGCAGCCATTCCCGGGCCTCTGGGATCACGAGACGGTGGCGCCGGGCGACCTGATCGGCGAGCAGCACGACGCGCAGCACGAAGAACGCGACGTCCCGCATCGGACGGCCGTCCGCCGCGATTGCCGCTTCGACCGTGGCCGCGAACGCCGCGGCATCGGCGTTGTCCAGCGCCGAGGCGAGCCTTTTCTCCGCTTCGGGAAGCCAATCTCCGAGCTCCTCCCGTCCTTCTCCGGCGGTTACAATCTGGGAGACGGCTCCGGGACGGCTCTCGCTCCAGGCCAGCAGCGCCGACAGAAACCCTTGGCGCAGCCCGGCCGTTCCCCGGAACGGCTCGCCCACTCCGATGACGGCTTCGACCTTCAGGTACCGGTTCACGTTGGCCTGCAGCCGCTTGCCCAGCGCCTCCATCCGGCGGCCGGCCTCCTCCTCGTTGGGGGAGGAGACGATCGCGTGCGCCATCCCGGGATAGCCGCGATGACAGAATACGAACGCCGAATCGGACCAGGCGAACGTCTCCAGCGTCTCCCGGCAGAGCATGCGGAAGGCGGAGCGGAACAGGCCGCTTCCTTCGGCCCGCTCCCCGAGCCGGCCCGCGGGCAGCCGATATTCCGCGCCGACGATCTGCAGGACGGCCCCGTCGTTCAGCCAGCCGTCCATCGCGAGCCGCTTCGCCTCGTTCTGCAGCGCGGGAACGCGGCTCTCGTCGTCGCCGCCGATCCACTCCAGCAGCAGCTGCTCGCGCAGCACCGAACGGCTTTCGGACAGCGCGAGCCGGGCCGAGTCCCCGGAAGCGAGCGCCGCCCGCTCGATCTCCAGCTCCTCGCGCAGCTTGACGAGCAGCGCCGTCAGCTCGCTTCGCACGACGGGCTTCAGCAAATAATCCTTCGCCCCGCATTGGAGCGCCGCCTTGACGAAATGAAAATCGTCGTACCCCGACAGCACGACCACCTTCGTCCGCGGATAGTTTTCCGCGCACTGCTTCAGCAGCTCCAGGCCGCTCATAACGGGCATGCGAATGTCGGTCAGAATCAAGTCGCAGCGCGCTTCCGCTTCCAGCAGCGCCAGCGCCTCGCGCCCGTCCTGCGCTTCCCCCGCTATCGTATAGCCAAGCCCCGGCCAATCGATCTTCAGCTTCAGCCCGGTGCGAATTTCCAGCTCGTCGTCGACCAGCAATACGCGATACATCGTTATTCCCCCTTAACCGGCAGTCTCAACGCAATCCGCGTCCCCGCGCGGGGCGAGGATTCGATATTCGCGGAGAAGCCCTCTCCGTAATGCAGGCAGCATCTGGCCAGCACGTTGCGCAGCCCGATCCGCCTTCCTCCCGCGCTCAGCACGTCCGTCATCCGTCCGCGGGCCATCTCCTCGCGCAGCTCCTCGATCAGCTCCTCGGGCATGCCCGTTCCGTTGTCGGACACTTCGATCTCGATCGCGTCCCCGTCCCTTCTCGTCCCGACTTTGACGAAGGCTCCGTCCGGATTTTCCTGGCTGAACTTGATCGCGTTCTCGACGAGCGGCTGCAAAATAAACTTGACGATCGGCGTATTCCCCAGCTCCGGACAGTCGCCGATCTCGACGCGAATGCGGTCGCCGAAGCGCACCTTCATGATCGACACGTAATCCCGGATGTACTGCATCTCGTCCTTCAGCTTCACGACGTCGCTGTCCGCCCGCAAGGAATAGCGCAGCATCTGCCCCAGCCATTCCGTCACGTCGATGACCTCCTCGCTCCGTTTCTGCGCGGACAGGCTGCCGATCGCCTCCAGCGTGTTGTAGAGGAAATGCGGATTGATCTGCATGAGCAGCGCCTTGTACTCCGCGTCCTTGCGCCGCATGTCGGCCTGGAACTCCGTCTCGATCAGAAACCTCAGCCGCTGGACCATGTTGCGGAACACCTTCACGACGTACCCGACCTCGTTGCGCGGAATCGGCATGCGCGCGAGCGGCTCGTCCTCCGCCCGGCCGAAGTCGCCCCGCTCCACGAGCCGCATCGAGCTGGCCAGCCGCGTAAGCGGCCGGGCGATGCCCGACGACAGCCAGAACGCGGCGACGATCGTCAAGAGCAGCAGCAGCGCTCCGACGACCAGCATCGTCTGCTGCACCCGCTTCATTTTCTCGAACAGCTCCGATTCCTTGACCTCTCCGACGAGCGCCCAGTTGGCGCTTTTGATTTTGCGGTACAGCACCAGATGGCTTTCCCCGTTCTGCTTGACCGTCAGCTTGCCCCCGGAATGCTTGTCCCTGGCGATTCCCGCCATCTCCTGCAGGAATCCCGACATCCCTTCGTCGATGCGCTGCTCCAGCACCGGATGCCCGTCCATGTCGACGAGGTAGACGCGTCCCGTCTCGCCGAATTTGATTTTGTCCAGCGGCGTCTGGATCTTGGTCGTCTCCACGTTCAGCTTAAGCGCCCCGATGTCGCGGAACGAGCTGAGCTGCACGAGGTTGTAGAGCAGGCTGTTCATGCTGACCTTCTCCAGATAGTTGGGCTGGTACGGGTCGAGATGGGCGGGAACCCAGCGGACGCCGTCCCGCTTGAAGGTCGTATACCAATCGCCGTTCAGGAACGACGGATCGTCGTTAAAGGCTTTGTCGCGAATACCGACGGCCGTTCCGTTCTCGTTAAAAAGAGTAATCGAGGAAATCGAGGAATGGTTCAAGGCGATGGAAGAAAGAAATTTGCGCAGCTCGGCGTCGGCCGTGATCCGCTTCTCCTGGGGGAGGCTCTTGTCGAGCTGGGCCGTAATCCACATCTGCGTCACTTCGTTGCTGAGCACCTGGTTGGCGACGTCCTCGACCTGCGTCGTCAGCGTGTTGACGAACGAGGCGTACTGGTCCATCGTCTGGGAGGTCGACTCCTCGATGGACGTGCCGATGACGGTATTGGACACTTGCGCGAAAACGGCGACCATCGTAATGAAAGGAACGAGGAATACGAGGATAAAGGTGGCGGATAGACGGGTTCTGAGCGAGTAGAACATAGAGCTCCCCTTCCGTATAAAAGAAGCCCCCTCCCGGCGTAGCCCGAAGGGGGCGCTGAAGTGCGGCCTGACAGCGCTTGCGGCGCGTTCACTTCCACTTTATCAGCAATGGTCTGCAGAGGGAATGCTTTTTTATCGGGTCGGAGCATCCAAAATATTCGGATTTGCGAAATATAGTATGTTGACTTTTGGTAATTTAATATCATATTATACAGATAAAATATTCCATATAGTATGTATTTTTAAAATAACTTAGTATGCTAAGTTGGCTGTGGAGTTTCGACAAGTTTCTCCAATATCCTCGTGTTAATCGAGTTGATCTGGAAGGGGGGTGAGTAAAAGTTCGGTGTAAATCACCCGAGAAGCTGATCAGAAAGGCGGTTTTGTCGCACGCGTACGGCTCCAACAAACTCTATGAAAAGAAAGGTGATTCCCTTGTCGACAGGAAAAACGAGCAAGCGCACGATGTTCCGCACGCTATTTTTACTATTCGTTGTAACCGCTTTCGTATTGGCCGGAAGCAGCCCCGCTTCCGTGAATGCGGGAGCCATCGCCTACAATCCGTTCAAAATCAAAGTGATAGACGCCGATACGGGCAGAGGCATCCCGCTCGTCGAGCTTAAGACCACCAACAGTATTCCTTACGTCACGGACAGCGCGGGGTACGTCGCCTTTTTCGAACCCGGCCTGATGAATGAGGATGTCTGGTTCTCGATTGAGAGCCACGGGTACACGCATAACTATGAATCGTTTGGCGCCAAGGGACGCACGCTCTCCGTGACGCCCGGGGGCGAAGCGACGCTGGAAATGCATCGGGTCAATATCGCCGAACGCCTCTATCGAATTACGGGCCAAGGCATCTATCGGGACAGCGTGATGCTCGGATTGTCCGTTCCGATCGCTCAGCCTCTCCTGGGCGCCGGGAAGGTGATGGGACAGGACACCGTGCAAACCGTCGAGTACAAAGGAAAGCTCTATTGGTTCTGGGGGGATACGAATAAACCGAGCCATGCGCTGGGCAACTTCAGAACGACGGGAGCCACCTCGGAGCTTCCGGCCAACGGCGGCCTGGACCCGGATGTGGGGGTTAATCTCAGCTATTTCGTAGACGCGGAAGGAAACACGAAGAAAATGGTGCCCCAGTTAGCCGGAGATCCGAACCTGTTCTGGGTTAGCGGCCCGATGACAACGCGCGATGCGTCCGGAGCGGAAAGACTGTTAATTACTTATTCCGCGCTCCACGGTCTCGGCGACGAGGCGGCCTCGGGCATTCTGATCTGGAACGATCAGGACGAGCAGTTCAGCCAGCGGGTCGAATTCGATATGAATCAGCGGTGGAAGCATCCCGATGGCCAGTCCACCTTGTATACGGACAATGGCCTGGAATATTGGCTGTTCAACGAGCCTTGGCCGGTCAAGAGGGTGCGCAACACCTTCGCATCGATCACGAACATGAACAGCTACGAATCCTTCACGCCGTTACAGCCGGGTACGCAATACGCCGGCGCGAGCACGCAGTTGAACCGGGACGGCAGCGGAAATCTCGTATGGCAGTGGAGAACCGATACGCCGGCCATTACCCAGCAGCAGGAAGCCGAGCTGATCGACTTGGGCAAGATGACCGCGAACGAGGCCCGCTTCCAATTAAAAGGCGTGGATACGGGAGAAGACGTGATCAACCATACGGGCTCGGTCAAGTGGAACGAATATCGGCAGGTTTGGAATAACGTCATTGAACAGAGGGAAGGCACTTCGTTCATGGGAGAAATCTGGTACGCGGAAGCGCCGTCTCCTACGGGTCCCTGGACGCTGGCCAAAAAAATCGTCACCCATGACGGCCCGGACTTCTACAACGTTGCGCGCCATTCCTACTTCGACAAGAATAACGGACGCGAAATCTATTTCGAGGGAACGTACGTCGCCATGTTCGGCAATGTCGGCAAACCGACGCCGCGCTACGACTACAACCAAATGATGTACAAGCTCGACCTTAGCGACGAACGCCTCGATTCCGTCAAGATCGCGCCTATCGCGGCATCGAGTCAGGAGGATTAGCGCTTAGCGAGGTAAACGACGGTAGTCCGCCCACGTGCCGGACAGCGAATTGCTCCCCTTAAAGCAGACAGCGCTCAAATATGGAGCGTGCTCATTTGCCTTAAGGGGAGCTTTTCGTTTAGTTCCGTCCGGCGCGGTCCGCGGTAATCCGTTTGATTTTCTCCATGTCGAGCTTCGGTTCCCGCTTGATCGTCAGCAAGCCGTTCACTTCCTGCTGAACGTCCGTCAGCTGCGTATAGCAGAAGCCGCAGACATAATCCAGGCTCTTGATCGCCTGCGTAATGCTTTCATAGCGCTTAAGGAACTCTTCTTCGTTCTTTACCTGGTTGCCGTAGCCCCAACCGTCTTCGCTCTTGAACGCGATGCCGCCGTATTCAGTGATCATGACCGGCTGACCTCTATAGCCGTACCCTTCGGCGAACGGGAAGCGGTGCCTGTCGTGCGCGACGTCATTGCCGAGCAGCTTGTCCTTATCCTTATATCTGGCTTCCAGCGCGGAGCCGAGCTCCTCGTAGTCATGCAGCGTAACGATATCCGAAATCGTATGCTCCCAGCCGTCGTTCACGAGAACCGGCCGCATCTGGTCGAACGACTTGGTCCAATGATAGATCGATTCCGTGAAGGCTTGCGTCTTCCGGTCCCTGGAGACATTCCCGATGCCCCACGATTCGTTGAACGCGACCCAGGTCACGATGCTCGGATGGTTGTAATGCTGCTGCACCACTTCCATCCACTCTTTCGTGAACCTCTGCACCGCGTCGTCCCCGAATTCATACGTTGCCGCGATTTCCGACCAGACGAGCAATCCTTTGCGATCCGCCCAGTACAAGTATCTCGGGTCCTCCACCTTCTGGTGCTTGCGCACGCCGTTGAACCCAAGCGCCAGCGTTTTCTCGATATCCTCGATAATCGCTTCTTCGGAAGGCGGCGTCAGATGCGACTCCTCCCAGTACCCTTGGTCGAGCAGCAGACGTTGATAGATCGGATGATTGTTAAGCAAAATGTTGCTGCCCTTAATGGCAATGCGGCGCATTCCGAAATAGGTGTATACCGTGTCGACCGGCCGGCCGTCTTTCTTCAGCACGACCTCCGCGTCGTACAAATTCGGGCTGTTCGGGTGCCAGGCGTGGACCTTCCATTCGCCGACGTCGTTCATTACGCTTAGCTCGACCTTCAGGAACGCGCGGTCTACATTCGTTTCCGTCGAGCGAATCAGTTCGCCGTTAAAGCGAATAATCGTCTGCAAGGTCAAGCCCTCGAAGGAGCGTACCGTGCCGCCCAGCTCGTAATCGAACGTAACCGCGGCGTCTTCCAGTCTCGGCGTAATCTTCGCCCGCTTCACGTGGAGCGCGTCTACGTATTCCAGCCAGACGGACTGCCAGATGCCCGTCGTCTGCACATACCAGCATCCGTAGTTGCGATCGATCCAGCGCTGCTTGCCGCGAGGCTGCATCGTGCTGTTGCCGTCTTCGACCCGGACCGTAATCCGATTATCGCCGCCGATGACTGCCGCATCCGTAATATCGAACGAGAACGCGGCGTATCCGCCTTCATGCGAACCGACATAGATGCCGTTCACCCATACTTTGGCCAAATAGTCGACCGCTTGGAAATGAAGCACGACGCGCTTGTCTCCCGTTTGCGACGGGATGGACACGCGACGTTCATACCAGACGCACGGATGAAACTTTTCTTCGCCGATGCCGCTTGCCTTCGTCTCATAGGTGAACGGAACCTGAATCGTCCGGTCCCCGTCGAGCTTGCCGTACCACTTGCTGCGCTCTCCTTCGAACGAATCGTCGAATCGAAAGCCCCATTCCCCGTTCAACAATTGCCAATCCTCGCGCACCCATTGCGGACGCGGGTAATCCTTTACGTATTTGTGCGAGCTGGACATGAATAATAACTCCCTTTCCAATAATGTAACTTCCCAATTAACCAGTCAGCGAATAAACAACCCTTACATGCGATTAATTATGCTTATAGCCTTTTATTTTGTCAATATGAGTTAACTAATTAACTTTACAGTTATCTAAACGAGAATAATACGCCATGCCAAGCAAAAACGCCTGCGGCGTCCCCAGGGCGTGTATGCATACTCCGAGGAAAGCAGATATTGCCGAATTTTCGTTCCATGCAAGGAACTTTTGTGAAGGCGTACCGGAGGTACGTCAAGCAAAAGTGACGATGCAGGGGGCGAAAAGGCGGTGATAGATGCCCCTGAGCGGGTTTGCATACACGCCCCAGGACGGCGAACGCGTTTTTGTCGGAGACGATACAGACAAGGATGAGGGTGAAACTTATAAATTCTGTATCGTCAAAAAAGAAGGAGTCCCTCAGCCAGCCCCTTATGGCCGTTGAGACACCCCTCAGTGTAAGCTGCGATTAAGCCCGTGCGATTAAGCCAGATTGATTTCCCTGATTTTCTCGAGCGGAATCTTTGGCTTGCGGTCCTCTGTCAGAAGGCCGTTGATTTCCTGCTGGACGTCGGCAAGCTGCGTATAGCAGTAACCGCAAATGTACGCCTTGCTCTTGATCGCCCGGGTCAGTCCCTCGAACCGCTCCAGGAATTGTTCATCCGTAGCCACCTGGCGTCCGTAGCCCCACCCCTCGTCCGATTGGTAGGCGATCCCGCCGAATTCGGTAATCATGATCGGTTGTCCGCGGTACTCGTAGCCTTCGGCAAACGCGAATTTCCATTGATTGCACAGGGTTTCGTTGCTCACGATCGCTTCTTTGCTCGCATAGCGACGCTCGAAGCCTTCGCCGGTTTCGACGTAATTGTGCAAGGTGACGATGTCCGATACGGTATGCTCCCAGCCGTCGTTGGCAATGACCGGACGGTACGGATCGAGCGATTTGGTCAGATGGTAGATGCCCTCGGCGAATTTCTGCTGCCGCTTGTCGCGAAGGACGTTGGGGATGCCCCACGACTCGTTAAACGGCACCCATGTGACGATACTGGGATGGTTGTACTGCTGCCGCACGATCTCGACCCATTCCTTCGAGAACGCTTCGATCGCCCGATCGTGGAACTCGAACGTCGCCGCCATCTCGGACCAGACCAGCAGTCCTTTCACGTCGCACCAATAGAGGAAGCGGGCGTCCTCGATTTTCATATGCTTGCGCACTCCGTTGTAGCCCATCTTCAGCATCAGGTCGATGTCCTCGATCAGCGCTTCTTCGCCCGGAGGCGTCAAATGGCTGTCCGTCCAATAGCCCTGATCCAGAATCAGCCGCTGATAGATCGGCACGTTGTTGAGCAGCACCCGGCCGTTCTCGATCGACACCTTCCTCATTCCGAAATAGGAGAACACCCGGTCAACGACCCGGCCGTCGGCGTGCAGAACGAATTCCGCATCGTACAGGTTCGGGTGCTGCGGCGACCAAAGGCTTTTCTTCCACGGACCGCCCGCCTCGTGCGTCAAGTCGACCTCGACCGACAGGCAGGAACGGTCCGCCGCCAGACTCACCCGCTTCACCGGCTTGCCTTTTAACGTTATCATCGCTTCCAGCCTCAAGTCTCCGCCCGCTTCCGCTCCGCACACCTCGTAATCGAAACGAATCGTATTGCGGTCGACGTCCGGCGTCATCTTGACGGAATCCAGCCGCCGCTCCTCGACGTATTCCAGCCACACCGTCTGCCAGATGCCCGTCGTCTGCGCGTAAAAGCATTCGAAATTGTCCGCAAGCCAGCGCTGCTTGCCCCGCGGCTGCGTGCAGCTGTCGCTGTCCTCGGCCTTCACCGTAATCCGGTTGTCCGCTCCGAACGCCGCATACGGAGTAATGTCGAAGGAAAACGCCGCATAGCCGCCTTGGTGCGAGCCTGCCATCGCGCCGTTCACCCATACTTTGGCCGTATAATCGACCGCTTGAAAATGCAGGATGACCCGCTTCCCCTCCGCCTCTTGCGGAATGGCGACCGAACGTTCGTACCAGACCCGGGGATGGAACTCTTCCGCTCCGATACCGCTCGCCGGCGTCTCATAGGAATAGGGGACGTTGATCGTATGCGTGCCCGCGAGCTTCTCTTGCCAGCGTTCCCGTTCTCCGGCGTCCAGATCGTCGAAGCGGAAGCTCCATTCGCCGTTCAAATTCAGCCAATTGTCGCGCACGAATTGGGGTCTGGGATAATCTTTGATGTAAGATTTCGTAGTCATGTTAAGCGCTGCCTCCCGCTCCCCCTCGAATCTCCAGCGCGTACACCGAAAACGGCCGCAGCGCGCAGCCGTCCCGCCAAGCCGCCGCCGGGACGGTGCGGGAGGCGCAGACGATACGCTCCGGCTCGAATACGGAGTTGATATCGTCGTAGGCTTCTCCGGTAATCTCATGCAGAATCGTTTCCCCGGCAGCCTCGAAATGCTGCAGGTTCAGCCGGACCCTCCGCTCCTGCAGGCTGCGGTTCACGATAAACAGAGTAACGACGCTCCCGTCTTCGTTCGTGCCGGCCGCCACGTCCAAGTCCGGCAGCGCGTCGAGCGCAATCGGCGCCGGCTTGAGCGACCGAACCGAGAACGTGCCGCATACGGTATCGACGGGGAGCATTCGCTTGATCCCCCGGCCCGCATACAGCTTGAGCACCTCGTAGGTCGGCGTCCCGTATACGGTCAGCGGGCGTCCGCTCCAGCCGGGCAGCTTGCCCCGGAACTGGTCGGCATAATAATCTCCCACGCGAATGCAGCCGCCGAGCCAGCCGTTCACCAGATCGGAGAAGCTGCCGATGTGGACGCTGTCGCTGCCGCGCAGCATCTCGTTCAGATTGGCGGCGTTGGCGACCGCGGCTCCGAGCGTATGCTCGTTCGGCAGTCCCCTGCGGATCGTATTCGGGTAATACATCGTGTTGTATTCGGTAACGGCCAGCTTCACATGGCTTGTCTTCGCATTTCTGCGAATGTTCTCCGTCGTCCGCCGGATGTCCTCCCGCGTCCATTCGGAGAAAGCCGCCATCGCTTTGTAGCGTTCTTCCGGCGGAGTATTCCGGTCCATGCCGAATCGGCCGAGCCCGTGATACAGGTGCAGCGTCAAATAATCGAAATGCTCGCCCGCGATATCGAGCACCGCCTTGTTCCATTCCTGATCGTAATGGCCGCAGGCGAGCAGGACGATCGAGGGATCGGCCGCTTTCATCGCCTTCGCGAAGGCGACGCACCGTTCCGCGAACCGCTCGGCTGTGCACGTCCCGACCTGCCACTGGCCCCACACCTCGTTGCCGATCTCCCAGTACCGCACGTTGTACGGCTCCGGGTGTCCGTTCGCGGCCCGCTTGGCGCCCATCGGCGTATCGGCGCCGCCGTTGCAATATTCGATCCACAGCGCGGCCTCTTCCGGCGTGCCGGAGCCGTCGTTCACGCTGACGAGCGGCTCCACTCCCAGCTCGCGGCAAAAGGCGATAAACTCGTCCGTGCCGAAATACTTGCTCGTCCATCCGCCCCAGGCTTCGTTGTACATGACCGGCCGCTCGAGAACGGGACCGACGCCGTGCTCCCAATGGTACGCGCTGATATAGTTGCCCGAGATGCGCATCATGCCTGCGTTCAGCGGACGCGTCATCTCGATCACCTCGCGCTTCACGAAGCCGGCGCTGTCCTCGGGCAGCAAGGACACGTGGTCGAGCCACAGCATGCCGGTGGACACATGGTCGGGCCATCGCGGATGATCGGCCGGAACATAGATCCGAATCTCCGCGTCGGCGCAAGCCCGGGAGACGGACAGCCGGGCCTCGTACTGCCGCCAGTTATGGCCGGCAAGCTCGATGCGGGTCCGGCCGAGCACCTCCTCCGTGCGCCGGTCCGCCGCCTCGACGTACAGGAACCGAAGCTCGACGGAAGCCCGCGCGACCACCTTGACCGCGTAATCCATCGGCCCCTTCAAAGCCGCCTTCTGCGCAAGGCCGGCGTCCGCCTCGTCGTCGCTCATCACCCGAATGCGCTGGGCGCGGCCCGAATGCCTCGGAGCCGGAGCCTCAAGGGCGTATTGCGTATTCCTCCCGCTCGTATAAGCGGTCCAGCTGCCGGAAATTTCGGCTTTCGTAAGCGATTCGCTTTCGAAATCCATATCCTTCAAGGGAAAAGCCAGCATCGCTTCCATGTGATCCCGGATATCCTCCACGAAATGTCCGAACAAATAAGGGTTGACCGTATGCGCGCTCGCGCGGCTGCAATCGACGGTAACGGTTGCTTTCGCAGTCATTTTAAGCCTCCCAATCGATATCGACCCCGGCCCAAAACGCTCCGGGATTATCCTTTAATCGAGCCAATCATGACTCCTTTGACGAAATGCCGCTGAACGAACGGATACATGACCAATACGGGCAGGCTGGACACGATGATCACGGCGTATTTGATGCTCTCGGCGAGCAGGATTTTGTCCTCCAGGCCGATGCCGCTGTCCGCCACGTCGGATTGACTGATCAGCAGAATGTCTCTCAGCACCAGCTGAAGCGGATACAGCGCTTCATTGCGGATATAGATCAAGGCGCCGAAAAAAGAGTTCCAGTGCCCGACCGCGTAGAACAGGACCATGACTGCCAGAATCGGCTTGGAGAGCGGCAAAATAATGTTGAGCAGCAGCCTCCAGTTCGTGCAGCCGTCCATATGGGCGGCTTCTTGCAGCTCCCAGGGGATGCTGGATTGAAAATACGTCCTCATTACGATGAGATTATAGGTGGCAATGGCGCCCGGGACGATCAGAGCCCACATCGTATCGACCATGCCCAGGTTCTTGACCAGCATGTAGGTCGGGATCAGCCCGCCGCTGAAAAACATCGTGAGCGTAATGACCAGCATCAGCGGGCCCCGTCCGGGAAGATCCGGCCTCGACAGCGGGTAAGCCGCCAGAATCGTCATGACCAGGTTAATCGACGTTCCGACCACGGTGTAAAAAATCGTGTTGCGGTAGCCGATCCAGATTTTGTCGTTCTGCAAAATGTTGGAGTAGGCTTCCGCGTTCAGTCCTTTGGGCAGCAGCCATACTTCCCCGGAAAGCACCTTCGCCGGATCGCTGAACGAGGCGCTTACGATAAAGACCAGCGGATACAGCACGATGAGGATGATCACGGCGGCGATCGCGTACACGATCGCGTCGAACACCTTGTCGTCCGACGAACGGTTCAGGGTTGTTTGCTGGGGCATCGCGGCGTCTCCTCCTTTACCATAAGCTCGTCTCCGACGTTTTGCGGGCAAAACGGTTCACCAGAAGCAGCAGCGTCAAATTGATGAGCGAATTGAATAATCCGATGGCCGAAGTGTAGCTGTATTCGCC
Source organism: Cohnella cellulosilytica (assembly GCF_042431195.1). NCBI lineage: Bacteria > Bacillati > Bacillota > Bacilli > Caryophanales > Paenibacillaceae > Cohnella > Cohnella cellulosilytica. Next base: position 66,612 of record NZ_JBHMDN010000081.1, on the reverse strand, counting down.
CTTCAAAATCCCGGTCGTATAGACGAACGTGGAAATGACATCGCTGGACTCCAGATTCAGGTTGTTTTGCATCAGCAGGATTTTCTCGAACCCGATATTCATAAAATGGCCGACATCCAGGATGAGCAGGATGACGATGACGGGAATGATGCCCGGCAAGGAGACGTGCCAGATGCGGCGCAGTCTCGAGGCCCCGTCCATTTTCGCCGCCTCGTACAGGTCCGGGTTGACCCCGCTCAGCGCGGCAATATAAATAATCGATTGCCAGCCCATGCTCTGCCAGATATTCGAGCCGATATAGATCGATTTGAACCAGCCGGCCGACTCCATGAACCGGACCGGGGTTCCGCCGAACGCCTCGATCAATTTGTTGACCGGGCCGGTGGAAGGGGAGAGAAACACCGTCAGAATGCCGACGATGACGACGACCGAAATAAAATGCGGGACATAGGTAATGTTCTGCAGCCACTTGCTGAACCTTTTGCCGCGGATCTCCGTAACGATCAGCGCCAGGAAGATCGGAACCGGAAAAGCGATCAGCAGGGAGAAAAGATTGATCGTCAGCGTATTCCACAGCAGTCTTCCGAAATAGTAGGAATCGAAAAAACGTTCGAAATGCTCGAATCCGACCCAAGGGCTGCCCAAAATGCCTTTGCCCGGATTGAAGTTTTTGAAGGCGATCTGCAGTCCGTATAGAGGTCCGTAATGAAAAATCAAATACCAGGCCATCGGCAGCAGCAGCATAAGGTATAAGTCGTACCGCTTGGCCATCTGTCTGAGCAGGCGGCCGCCTCTTCCGCCCGGGCGTCCAGGCAGCGCAGCGGTTACGTCGGCTTGCGCGCTCTCCATGAAAATCTGCTCCTTATCCGGATGATGCAATTCGGTCGATCGCATCCCGCCCGTATCGGGAGCGCCTTGAAGCATCCGCATTCAGGCGCTCCGGCGACAGGCGGAATCCGTTCGCGACCGCAACCGCGCACAACCTTGTTATTTCGTCTTGTCGTAAGCTTCCTGGTAAATTTGCTGCAACTCCTCAAGCCCCATCTTCTTTAGCGTGCTTTGGAATTCGTCCCATTTGTCGAAGCCGAGCGCCCCGGCGATAAACTTCGTGCTTTGCTCCTCGTAATATTTGTCCATATCGTTGCGCAGGACGTTGACGCGCTGCGCGGTTTCCTCGTCGAACATCGGCGCGCCGTACTTGACCTTCGGCATGTACGGGTCCAACTGCTTCTGCGCTTCCTGCACCTGGGGCGGATTAATGTAGGAGGCCACCTGATCGCTGATGATGTGCGGCGCTCCCCCGCCGGCGTACGGAGTAATCTTCGGCTGGTTTTCCGCCGTCGAATACTCGTCCGTGTAATACGGAATGCCGTCCTTCAGCACGTAATGCTCGCCTTCCCTGCCGAACCTCAGCAGCGTCGAGCCTTCGTCGCTGTAGAAATAATCGATCCAGCGCATCGTCGCCTCCGGATACTTGTTGACGTCGGTGATGGCGAAGGCTCCGAAATCCCGCGCGATCGGCGCCGTCTGGGCCTGCAAGCGATCGCCGTGCGGACCGGCCGGGGGCGCGATTCCGACGTACTGATCTTGAATCGGCAAGAAGTTGTTGTTCGTCTGGTCGAAGAAAAATCCGGTTTTGCCCGAGCCCTGCTTGGCCAGGAAGTCCGCCTCCTTGTGCGAGAACAGTTCCGGATCGAGCAGCTTTTCCTTGTACAGCTTGTTCAGGTACATGAGCATTTCCTTGTTCCGTTCGTCGCCCATCCAGATCTGCACCTGGTCGTTGTCGATATTGATGTTGTAGCCCAACTGCTGGTCGAGGCCGAACGAGCCGCTCATCATCGTGACGACGGACAATCCCGCCCGGGCGGTCATCGGAAGCTCGTCCTTCTGTCCGTTGTCGTTGGGGTCCTGATCCCGGAAAGCGACCAGCGTCTCGTACAGCTCGTCCGTCGTCTCCGGTACTTTCAGATTCAGCTTGTCCAGCCAGGCTTTGTTGATCCATTTCTTGTCCGTGCGCGCGGCCGCCAGCGTGACGATGCCCGGGATGGCGTAGATATGGCCTTCCGGCGTCGTAATCCCCGCCCGAATCTCCGGATACTGCTCCATCAACGCCTTCAGGTTGGGCGCATATTGCTCGATCAGATCCTCGAGCGGAATCAGCTGGCCGGAAGCGCCGTAACGGGTCGCTTCGAGCGGCGAGAGGCCGGAGCGGTAGATCGCGTCGGGAAGCTCGTTGGAGGCGAACAGCAGGTTTTTCTTCTCCGCGAAGCCGTCCGTCGGCGCTTCGATGAAGTCTACGTGAATGTTGGTCATTTTCTCGTAATCCTGGAAGACGGGCATGTCCTTGAACGGCCCGTTGACCGGGGCGATGCGGGTGAACATCTTGAGCTTGATCGGTTCCGGAACGATCGGAAATCCGCTCTCGCTGACCCCGCCCGAGGATTGGGACGAAGGAGCGGCCGAGGAAACGTTCTCTTTGTCGTTCGTGCCGGAGCCGGAGCTGCACCCGGCCAGCGTCAGACTCGTCGCGATCGCGATGCTGACCGCGGAGCTCTTCCAATGTTTGCGCATAAAGCTGTGACCTCCACTTGTATCGTAATTCGCCAGCGCCCTGTGTAAGCGTTTCCGTTGACGTGGATTCATTATAAGTCAGCGAAGGAAGGGCAAAATTATAATAATATGACTATTTACTCCACATATTTTACGGTTTTTAATGACGTCCCGAGCGATTGGCGTAGGCGTGAGGCGTCATTCCGGTCGTTTCCTTGAACACCTTGAAAAAATAGTTGTACGTGCCGAAGCCGACTTGATCGCTGATCTGCTTGATCGAATATTGGCCGCTCTCCAGCAGCTTGCGCCCGGCTTCGATGCGGACCCGGTTCAAATATTCGGAGAAGGTCGAATGCGTCTCCTCCTTGAAAATCCGGCTTAAATACGAAGGGTTCAAGCCGATCCGCTTGGCCGCCGACTCCAGGGTGATGCCCTCGCGGTACCGCTCAAGGATGAATTCGATCGCCTGCGACACGTGGCGGGAGTAAGACCCGCTCCCTCGCTGCCGCTTGAGCAGAATCAGCAGCTCGGCATAGTAGCTCTGCATCCATTGCTCCAATTGGCCGATCTCGCCGATTTTGCCCAGTTCGGTTCTTGAAGGCAGCTCCTCCGGCGCGGCTTGCGTTTTATCCTTGGCGATCACCTTGTCGCTCAGCTTCAGCAGCTCTCCGACGATTGTCTGCATGGCATGGGAATGCACGGGGCGGTCGCGATGCGCCGCAAAGATCGCGGCAAGCAGCCGTTGAATCGCTTCGCCGTCCAATCTGTCGAGCGCCAGCAGAAGCTGCTTCTGCTCCTCGATCGAGAGCGAGGCGCGCTCGTCGGGCAGCCCCGCTCCCGTCCGGTCGAGCTGGCGCACGGCGGAAAGGTAGCTGGCGTCGAGCTGCGACAAGCTGCCGCAGGCATGGCCGATCGCGTAGATGCATTTCAAATTGAGGAACAGCTCCAGCGAATGCTGCAGCTTGCTCATCAGCCTTCCGGCCTCGCTGGCGGCGGCATGCTCGCTGCGTTCCTTGAAGGAGAATACGACGATGAGCCGTCCGTCCTCGACATAGGCCGCCGTCCGCTCGCGAATGTCGCCCAGGCTCTGCTGGATCAGTTCGACGGCCTGCTGCACCATCCGGTTCGTCTGGACGTCGCTGTACGACTCCGTCAGCAGCAGGAACGGGATGATCTGCACGACCGCGGCCGCATAGCCGACCGCCCGGGGATACAAGCCGGACTCGGCGGCGCGCGCTTCGAGCTCCCGGGCGGATTCCGGCCTGCCTCTCGCCAGATCGGCGATCATGTCGCGAAGGGAGAGCGCATCCATGGCGCCGCGCGCGAGGGGCCGCTCTTGTACGGCATGGTCCCGCTGCAGCTCCCGGGCCGCCTTGTTCAGCAGGGAGATCAAGGCGGCATCGTCCAGCCGATGCTTCAACAGATAGTCGACCGCGCCGCTGTTCAGGCATTCCCGCACGTAATCGTAGTCGTCGTAGCTGCTGAGCATTAACGTCTTGATGGCGGGATAGCGGTCGCGAATCGTCCGGTTAAGCTCGACGCCGTTCGTGCCCGGCATATCCACGTCGATGATGGCGATATGGGGCGGGGAGCGTTCGATCATCTCCAGCGCCGCATCGGCGTTATAAGCTTCGCCGCACAGCTGAAAGCCGTGCTTCTCCCAATCCAGCAGCGTCCACAGATGATGGTGCGCCAACGGCTCGTCGTCGACCAGCAGCACTTGAAGCATCGTCTAGATCACCTCTTTGTCGTCATTTTCGCTTCCGTTCGCAAGCAGCTTGGGAAATCGCACGACCGCTTTCGTATACCTGCCCGGCTCGCTGTGCAGCCGGACGCCGTAAGGCTCCCCGTACATGCGGACGATTCGTTCGTGCACGTTGCGGACGCCCATCCCGCTGAATCGGGACGAGGCTTCGCGATCCGCCGGCTGCAGCAGCACGGCAACCTGCTCCCGCGTCATCCCCTCGCCGTTATCCTCCACTTCGACGATCAGATCGTTAAGCTCCCCGTATACGCGAATGGACACGACCCCTTCGCGTTCGGAACGCCCGATGCCGTGAATAATGGCGTTCTCCACCAGCGGCTGCAGCATCAGCTTGGGCACCCGGCATTCCAGCAAAGCGTCGCCCTCGACCCGGGTCGTTATCCGCAGCGGCTCCATATACTTGTATTTCACGACCGCAACGTAGCTGGACACGTACTCCAGCTCCTCGCGAACCGTAAGGAATTCGTTGGAATTGCCCAGCACCGCCCGCATCAGCTCAATCAACGAGCCGGACACCTCCTCGATGTTGGGCACCCCGTTCAGCTTGGCCAAATATTTGATCGTATTCAGCGAATTGTACAGAAAATGCGGCCGGATCTGCGCCTGAAGCGCCGTCAATTCCGCTTCCCGCTTCTTTCTCTCGCTGACCCGGATTCCCGCCATCAGTCGCTTCAATTCCTCCACCATGCTGGCGAACACGCGGTACAAGTCGCCGATTTCGTCCTTGGATTTGATCTCCGTGCGCGGAAAGGATAAATTGCCCTCCTTCACCTGCATCATCATCGATTTCAGGCGTCTGATATTCACCGTCGTCCGGAAAGACATTTGCAAGGAGCCCATCAGGATGACCAGGAAGACGATCACCGACACCTCGACCATCAAGTTGCGGATTCGGGTCGATTCGCTCAGCAGCGAATCCATCGGCACGAGCGCCAGCGTCGTCCACCCCGTGTAATCGGATTGATGACGGACGACAATATACCATTTGCCGTCCAGCTCATGCTCAACCGAATGCGTCAGGCCGGCGTATTTCCGATTCATGCCGTTGATCGTCTCCACGGAAGGAGCAGAGGCGGCCGGGGCCGCTTCCGTCCGGTAGACGAACTCGTTCTGGGCGTCCAGCACGTAGAGCAGGCTGTCCTTCGTCGGCCTCACGCCGAACGTCTTCTTGATGAAGTCGTAGTTCATATCCACCATCACGACGCCGATCGTCTCGCGATTGTACCGGATCTCCCTTCCGACGGTAATGACGTCCGCCTCTCCCGGCGGCTTGAAATACGCATGGCGCGCCCCGTTGCTGAGCATGTAAGCCATCATGTCCGTTTCCAGAAACCTGCGATCCAGCCAGGGGCCGCCGGAGAAGATCACCTTGCCGTTCAAGCCGACAACGGCGATCCGCGTAATGTAGGGCTTGTAGGCGATCAAGCCGGACAGAAACTCTTCCGTCCGTTTCTGCTCCTGAAATCCTTCGTAGCTGACCTGGTCGTGCGGACTGAGCAGCGTATCGAGCACGCTCGTCTTGCTGGTCACCACGACCGTATTCAACCGGTCGATTTCCTGGAGCATAATATTCAAGGATTCGTCCGCCTGCCGGATGCTGTCCGATACCGACGTGACCGCGTTCTTCTTGATCGTCTCGCGCATGTTGACGTAAATGATGGAGGTGACGGAGACGATGGACAGCAGCGTCACGAGTCCGAACGCAATAAAGATTTTGCCCTGAATATTGAGCCTCGGAGAAAACCATCTGCGCAGCAGCGACGGCATCGTATGGAAGCCCCCCTTCTCTTGTATGCGTTTGCAAAAACGGAACGGCTCAGCTCCCCTTCGCCCGAACGGCTTGGGGAGACATTTGAAAGTACATTTTGAACGCTCGCGTGAACGTGTACAGATTGGGATAACCCAGGGACAGGGCGATCTCCGTAATCGTCGCGTTCGTCTCCAGCAGCCGCCGGGCCTTCTCCATGCGGATTTTCTGGATGTACTTCATCGGCGACATGCCGATCTGGCCGGTAAAGACCTGGGTGAAATAAGAGCGGTGAACCCCGGCGAAAGCGGCGACCTGCTGGACCGAAATGCCCTCCGTGGCGTGCAGCTCCATATATTCCAGGCATTCGTCGATCCAGCCGGCGTTATCCGACGAATACGGGGAGGCCGTATCCGGAATCAGCTCGGCGAACAAGCCGCAGACGAGGCTTTGCAGCTCCAGCGCCGCGGGCGGGCTCCACCGCTCGATCTCCTCCAGCCTGCGGATCGTGCGGACCGCCGACGCCTCGACGCCGGCGTTGACCAGATTCCGGCCATACGGCTTGTCCGGGCTTAGCCCCGCCAGCTCCAGCAGCGGCTTGGCCCGCTCCCCGTCCAGCGCGAGCCAGACCATGCGCAGCGGCTTATCCGCCGGGAGCATGCGGTAATGGTACGTCCGCCCCGGAAAGAGGCAGAACAAATCTCCCTTCCGCAAATCCGTCTGCCGGCCGCCGTATTCGAGCCGAAGCATCCCGTCCTGGATCAAGTGAAGGCTGTAGCATTCGATCCGCTTCGGCCCGACCTTGTAATTCGGCTTGGCCTGGCTGCGTCCCGCCCGAACCGGCCACAGCCGTCCCTCCCGGTCCAGATTCCCCGGCGTATAGTAGATGAAATCCGCGAATTCGTAGTCGTATTCCTGCATCGCACGGTCTCTCCTCCTTGTCATTTTCCGATCAAAGACAACAAAATGACAACTCTCATCTAACACCCTGCCATTTACCAAATGCTATATATCCCATATTATCATAGTCGGAGGCGATTACAATTGTCCAGTAGACCTAACATTTTGCTAATTACAAGCGACCAACAGCATTGGAATACCCTCGGCGCTTTGAATCCGGAAATCTCCACGCCGAACCTGGACCGTCTGGCCCGTCAGGGCACCGTTTTTAAGCGGGCCTATTGTCCGAATCCGACCTGCACGCCCAGCCGGGCTTCCATGATTACCGGAACGTATCCGAGCCAGCACGGCGCCTGGACGCTGGGCACGAAGCTGCTGGAGGATCGCCATACGGTGGGAGAAGATTTCTCGCAGGCCGGATACCGGACGGCGCTCGTCGGCAAGGCGCATTTTCAACCGTTGAAATCGACGGAGGCGTACCCCTCGCTCGAAGCTTACCCGGTTTTGCAGGATCTGGACTACTGGAGACGCTTCAATGGACCGTTCTACGGCTTCGATCATGTCGAGCTGGCCCGCAACCACACGAACGAAGCGCATGTCGGGCAGCATTACGCGCTGTGGATGGAGGAGCAGGGATGCGCCAACTGGCGCGATTATTTTCTCCATCCGACCGGCACGATGGACCCGGCGACCACGTACAAGTGGCCCATTCCGGAAAAATACCATTACAACGCCTGGATTGCGGACCGAACGAACTCTTTGCTGGAAAGCTATAAAAAAGACGAAGCTCCCTTCTTCCTGTGGTCGAGCTTCTTCGATCCGCATCCGGAGTATTTGGCGCCCGAGCCCTGGGATACGATGTACGATCCGGACAAGCTGACGATTCCGTCCGCGACGCCGGGAGAGCACGACCGGAATCCGCCGCATTTCGGCCTGACCCAGGAGGACGACCCCGACTTTTCGCATTTGCAGGAAACCGGATTTGGAATCCACGGCTACCGCTCGCACCATTATTACGAATACGGAACGAAGTTTCGGCTGAGCGATGCCGACAAGAAAAAGCTGGTCGCCGTCTATTACGGGATGATCAGCATGATGGACAACTATATCGGCCGCATCCTGGACAAGCTGGACGAGCTGGGACTGGCGGAAAATACGTTGGTGGTCTTCACGACGGATCACGGCCACTTCTTCGGCCAGCACGGCCTGCAGGCGAAGGGCGGCTTCCATTACGAGGATCTGATCAAGCTGCCGTTTATCGTCCGATATCCGGGGCATGTGCCGTCCGGGGCGACCTCGAACGCGATCCAGTCGCTCGTCGATCTGGCGCCCACCTTCCTCTCCTTCTGCGGCCTGCCGATCCCGCCGGCCATGACGGGTCTCGATCAGAAGGAAGTGTGGCTCGGCAAGAAGGAGAAGGCGAGGGAGCACGCCATCTGCGAATTCCGTCATGAGCCTACGACGATTCACCAGAAAACCTACGTCGACGAACGCTATAAGATTACCGTCTATTACAATCAAACCTATGGCGAATTGTTCGACCTGGAGGAAGACCCCGGCGAGCTTCGCAACCTGTGGGACGATCCACAGCACGGGAAATTAAAGGGGGAGCTGCTCCTGAAATACATCTGGGCCGAGCTCGGCAAAGAACCGATGCCGATGCCCCGCATCCATCATGCGTAACAGAGCTCGCCCGATTTTGTAACCGAACCGTAATATAGCTTTCATCTGATTTTCATGTTAGCGGGCTATAATACAAACATGACCCCCCTTTTCAATAATATATATCTTGAGGCTAGCGGCCCGTTGCCGCTAGCCTACTTTTTTTGTGTCCGACTTTTTATCAAGGTAAAGGTTGAACCGAATGAGCGAGGAAGCTCTTTTCATTCCGAAAGCGATGCTAAAAAGCGCATTTTTTGGGGGATATCGAGCACTTCCCCCTCTTTTTGAAACCGCTTCCTTCGAGTAAACTGAGGTTACATCAAGCAGCGGAGGTGGCGGTGACAATGAAGCTTCACGGACTGACGGAAGAGCAGTATTTGGCGTGGCATCGGGATGGGTATCTGGTGTTGGAGGGTTTTCTGACGGAGGAGGAGGTCGAACGCTATAACGGAAGCACGGACGACGCGTTCGCGCGCTGGCATGCGGAAGGCGGCGGCAATCCCGAACACGGGCAGCTGAGCCACGTCGAGCAGATTTGCGGCATTATCGAATACGGGGACGAGTTTCTGGAGCTGATGGAGCATCCGAAAATGATGGCCGTTATGCGCGACGTATTCGGCGACCGCTTCGTCATGATCGACAACGACGCGATGCTGAAGCCGCCGAAGCGGGAGGCGCATACGAACTGGCACCGGGATACCGGCAGCAGGCTGATCGTGAACGAGAGGGAAGTCCCCTTTATGGTGAAAGTGTTCTACTTCCTGTCGGACGTCGCGTACGACGGCGGCTGTCTCGCCTTCCTGCCCGGCAGCCATCGGCTTCCGAACGACCGGCTTCCGAAAGTCGAGAAGCAGGAAGCGATGCCGGGCCACGCCCGAATGACGGTGAAGAAGGGTACGGCGGTCCTTTTCGACGGGTATACGTATCATTCCGCCCTGAACAACTTCTCGGACGAGACGCGCCGCTCGCTGATCTACAATTACGGCGCTTCGTTCGTCCGGACTTGGCCGGGCTACGAGCCGAGCGAAGCCGTCAAGGCCAAGGCGGAGACGAATTTGCGGAAAATGCTGCTCGGCGTCGCGCCGTGGGTCGCCGATCCGCAAGCGTTCCCGGAACCGGATCCGGCGGCGTCCGCGACGCAATGAGCGAGGGAAACTTCCAGACGATCTCCTCCCCCAGCGCATTCGCCCGCTCCCGGCTGTATTACGCGCTCATCGGCGGTTTCGAACGGACGCCGCCAACGTTCGCGCTGCAGCGGGAGCATTACCCGGCCTACGAGGCGCTGTACATTACCCGGGGCAAGGGCTCTTTTCGTTACGGAGAGACGGAATATCTGCTCGAGCCGGGCGACGGGGTCTGCTACGATATGCGTCTTCCGCACGCGTTTCGCGCGGACCCGCTGGAGCCGTACGAGATGCGCTACGTCGTTTTCCAAGGGCCCGATCTGGATTCGCGTTGGAGAGAATGGTTCGATGCGCCTTGCGTGGCGGTCAGGGGGTCCGGCGAGCCGGGAGAGCCGAAGTACGCGGAGCTGCTGACGGAGGTGCTGACACAGATGGCCGACGGCTCCTTCGAGCGGGAGCCCTCCATATCCGGACTGCTCTACGGCCTGCTCATGGAAATGCTGGCCGCGCGCCGCTCGTCGCCGGGAGAACGGCGCGAGCTTCCCCAGCCGCACCTGGAGGCCGCCAGACGTTTCCTCGAGGAACGATACGCCGGGACCGACGTCGACATTCGGTCGGCGGCGCGGCGCGCGGGGCTCAGCTACGCCCATTTCATACGCCGCTTCAAGCGGGCGTACGGCGCGTCGCCGAAGGAATATTTGACGCAAATCCGCCTCGGCCACGTCAAGCAGGCGCTGCTGCACACGCCCCTTTCCGTCGCGGAAGCGGCGGAGGCGGCCGGCTTCGGATCGTACAACGCCTTCCTGCATACGTTCCTGCTGCACGAAGGCTGCTCGCCGACGATTTATCGGAAGGCCTGGCGGCGTTCCGGCGAAGCCGAGGCGGCTCAGAACGTAACGGACAGTCCGCCGTCCACGGGAATCGCCGCCCCGCACACGTAAGAGGCGTCTTCGGACGCCAGGAAAGCGACGACGGAAGCGACCTCCTCGGGTCCCCCGGCTCTGGCCTGGGGGATTTTGCGGCGTTGTACGTAGATGTCCTTGAACCAGTCCGTCTCCAGCTCGTTCTCCCCGTCGACGAACGACATCGGGGTGTCGATGAAGCCGGGCTGCACGGCGTTGACGCGGATGCCGTGCTCGGCCAGCTCGACGGCGGCGCAGCGCATCAGCTGATCCGACGCGCCCTTGGCCGCGTTGTAGTGGCTCGAGAACGGCAAAGCCCGATAAGCGTTAATCGACGAGACGTTCACGATCGCCCCTCCCTCGCCGCGCTCGATCATCCGCCGCGCGACCGCGCGCGTGCAGAAATAGGTGCCGAAGGCGATCACGTCGAACACCGGCTTCCATTCCTCCGTCCCGGCGCGGACAAGCTCGACCGACGAGGCCATGGCGGCGTTGTTGACGAGCGCGTCGATCCGGCCGAAGGCCTGAACCGTCTCTTCGACGCACCGTTCGACGTCCGCCTCGCTGGAGACGTCCCCTCGAACGAAGAGCGTACGCTCCTGCGGAGCGTGCCGCCGCAGCTCCGCGAGCGCCTCCTCGCCGACGCTTGCGCGGCGGCCCATGATCGCCACCGACGCGCCTTCCCGCGCAAACCGCAGCGCGGTCGCGAAGCCGATTCCGGTCGCTCCGCCGGTGACGAGAACGGCTTTTCCCTCGAATCTTCTCATTCCATCGCTTCCCCCTCTGCATTGCCGTCGCGGTCGATCCCGTTCACGGCTCTTAATCCCGTATAGACGGAGGCGACCACCTCCGCGGTCAGCGTCTCGCCTCCCTTGAGCGTGCGGTGCGTGTCGGCCTTGACGCCTTCTTCGACGAGCAGCGGATAGCCGGTGCACGGCTCCAGCACGACGGTCGACAAGCCGCGCCAGCCGCCGTAGGTCGCGAACAGCCAGCACGACGGGAACACGGCCGGATCGAACGCCAGGCCGAGGCCGACTCCGGTCGAAGTATCCGTATACGCGCACCAGCCGCCCGTCAGCTCCGTCAAATATTGAAATTCGTTCACCCCGGACGAAGCCGGCAGCGCGACGCGCATATCGTGGATCGTTCCGTCCTCGCCCGGCGCGTAAGGCCAACGGTAAGCGACTCCCGTTCGGCCGGTGCGCGGCGGACCGAACTCCTCGAGATACGCTTGCTCCGCCCCGACGTCGATCCGGCCGTTCCCGTCGGCCTTCACCGCCGCGTGCAGCTTCCACAAGAACGGCAGCTCCGCGCGTCCCGGGTTCGCAAGCCGATGCGAGAAGCGCAGCTTGGCCTCGCCCGCCCGCAGCCGAATCGTCTTCTCCGCGCGGCAGGCCGACACCGGCGTGCCCACGCTCAGCTTTACCCAAGCCTCCGCTTGGCCGCCGCCCGTCTCGTATGCCCACGGCAGCGTCCACAGCTCGCCATGGTCGGGCAGCGCCTCTCCGGCCAGCGTCTCGGGCGCGTCGTTGGGGAACAGCTCATCCCAGCCGCCGAAGAAATGATCGTCGTACGACGCGCCGAAGCCGACCGGCCTCGGGGCGATTCGCGGATGCTGCCAGAGCAGGTCCGTCCCCGTCGGCTTATGCGTGATCTGCCAGATTTTCGCCCCGAGCTCCGGCAAAATAACGACCCGCAGCAGCCCGTTCTCCAGAATGACGGCCCGGAAGCCGCGGTACGTCCATTCCGTCGATACCCTCGCCGCCTGAACGCCCGGCCCGTTCATTCCGTCGCCTCCCCGGACACCGTCAGCAGCACCTTCGCCACGGCGCCCGGGTCCCGGATCAGCCGTTCGTACCAAGCCGCGCCGTCCCGCAGCGGGGCTTTCACGATTCCGTCGGCCAATCCGGCCTTCCCCTGCGCCAGCCATTCCAGCGCCGTCTCGAAATGCGACACGGCGTAAGCGAACGAGCCAAACACGCGGACCTCGTTGCGCACGAGATGGTTGACCGGAAGCGAGGATTCCGCCTCGTGCAGGCCGACGAACAGAGCGGCGCCTCCCGGCGCGACCGCCCGGATGCAGGCGTCCCGCGTCGCCACGGAGCCGACCGCGTCGATTGCGGCGGCCACTCCGGCGCCGTCCGTCAGCGTCCGGACCGCCTCGACCGTCTCCGCGGCGCGGGGATCGATCGTCTCGGCGCCGAGCGCCCGGGCGAACGCCAGCCGATCGGGATTCGTGTCGGCGACGAGAATGCGCCGCGCCCCGCGAATGCGCAGCGCCTGCAGCGCGAAGATGCCGATCGGTCCCATGCCCACGACAAGCGCGTCGTCGTCCGGCCCGAGCTGCGCCAGCTCGGTCGCCCGCGCCGCGCAGGCGATCGGCTCGGCCAGCGCGCCCTGCTCCAGCGCAACCTCATCCGGCAGCGCGTAGACGTTGCGCGCGGGTACCGCCACGTACTCGGCGTTGCTGCCCGGCAGCGCGGCGCTCAGCAGCTTCCGGGACGGGCACAGCTGCTCCGCCCCCGCGGCGCAATAGCGGCACGTCCCGCAGGTGACGAGCGGATTGGCCGTCACGCGGACGCCCGGCCGCAGCCCGGGCTTGATCCCGGCCGCCCGCTCCCCGACGGCGGCGATGCGGCCCGAGAACTCATGGCCGAAGACAAGGGGCGGCCGGCGCAGGCTGTTCCGGCCGAGATAACCGCTCAGCTCCGAGCCGCAGATGCCGGAATAGGCCACCTCGACAAGCACCTCGTCCGGCGCGATCGTCGGAACATCCACCTCCCGCAGCTTCATCTCTTGCGGCCCTTCGTATACGAGCGCGATCATCCCGTTTCTCCCTCCTTTTTCCGAACAAGCACAAGCTCGCTCTCCTCCTCGCCGAGCCTGAACATCAAGCCCTCCTCCATCAGCTCGGCCCCGGTGCGCACGGCAAGCTCCCGACCTTCGTCGACGGACGTCAACGAATAGAGCGCCGCCGGATCGAGCGAGCGCAGCGTGATCGACCTCGACGCCCCTCCCTGCATGCCGTGCAGACGGAAGACGAACAGCAGATGCTCCTTGCCGTCCGGCTTGGCGTACTGGAACGCCGCCCATCGCTCCCCGCGACCGAATCGCTTCGGCTGGTCCGTCAGCCGGAACAGATCCGCTTCGCGCACGAAGCCGGAGACGAGCTCCCGGTACGTCCGGATATGCCGCGCGAACCGCTCCGCCACCGCTTCCGGCAGCTCGGGCAGCTTCTGCGAAAACCCGAACCCGCCCAGCATCGAGATGCGCGTGTAATAATCGAGCTTCTCCCGCGTCAGCTCCGGATCGCGAGGGTCGAACTTCTGATAGCGATGCTCGCCCAGCCATTCGCAATAGCCCCAGTGCAGGCAGACGTCCGGCGCCAGCATCGTCGAGGCGCCCCAGAACAGCTGCAGGTCGTGCTCCGGCCAATCCGGATCGCTGAGGAACGTCGTATGCGTCCGCTTCATCAGGCCGAGATCGATTCGCAGCCCTCCCGAAGAGCAGCTTTCCAGCAGCACGTGCGGGTGCTTGGCGCGAATCCGCTCGAGCACGCGGTAATACGCCTCGATATGCCCGAACAGCCCGTCGCCGCTTCCATGACCGTGGTCGGTCCGGTTGCAGCCGGCTCCGGGATCGAGATTATAGTCCAGCTTGATCCAATCGCAGCCATACTCCGCAATGAGGCGATCCAGCGTCTCGTACGCCCACCGCTCCGCTTCCGGATTGGCCAGACAGACGTAGCCCAGCGGTTCTCCGTCCCGGAGCGCGGGAAAATCCGGACGTCTCCGGCCCAGCTCGGCCCGCTGCCCGAGCGCCTCGATCTCGCACCAAAGTCCGAACTTCAGCCCGCGCCGATGACAGGCATCGGACAAGACGCGCAGTCCGCGGGGAAACCGCAGCTCGTTGACCCGGTCCCAATCTCCCCTGAAGTCGTACCAGTGCGCTTCCTCCTCGGCCGGACCGAACCAGCCGGCGTCGAGCGTGCAGACGTCGAAGCCCATCTCCGCGGCTCGGTCCGCGTTCGCCAGGAAGGTCTCTTCGTTGATCCGCTTATCCTCGTAGCTCCACCAATGGTTCCATTCGACCGGCAGCGAGGCCGACAGCTCGTTGCGCGGATACCAGAACTTCCGCCCGACGCGGGCATACTGCGCCGAGATGTCGTTCAGATCGCCGGTATCTGTCTCGACGACGACAACATGCGGACTTTCCATCGTCTCCCCCGGGCGGAGCGTCTTATGGAATTCCCAGGCGTTCAGGCCGCCGGTCAGCTTCATCCCGTCCTCTCCGTCCGGGGTCAGCTCCAGCGCCCAGTTGCCGGACCACATGACGGACGCGGATACGATCCGCCCGCTCGCCCGGTCGAACAGCGCAACCCACGGATGGACGTCCGCGGAGGACCTCCCCTTGCGCGTCTCCAGCCGGAACGGCTGTCCGCGAGGCGGCAGCGCCGACAGCACCGCTTCGAATTCCAGCCCCCAGCCGCCCGTGTAATGCATCGTCTCGTAATCGCGGACGGGCAGCGGGAGCGCGATCGAATCGACCGCCTCGATCCGCACGTCGCCCGCTCCCTCGTTGCTCACCTTCAGCCACTGCTCCGCCAGGTTCGTCCCTTCGTACCGGACGGTCGTTCGCTCCACCCGAACCCCGCTCTCTCCGTCGACGAAGAAAGCCGCGTCGACGACGCGGCCCCCCTCTTCCGTCAGACGCGAGCCGGTCCGCTTCATGCCCGCTTCGTCCGGCCCGCGAAGCACCCCGTCGACGCGGAGCGCAAAGCCGATATCGATTGCCGTGACCATGAACGCCCAACTCCTCTCCCGTATTTGCGCGCCTCGGCTATTCCGACTGCAGCAGCGCGTTGATCTCTTTCTCCGCCTTCGCGAGCGCCTGCTTCACATCGCCGCCGTTAATGAAAATCTCGTCCTGCATCGGCGTCATATATTTGTCGTTCGCTTCTCTCCACTTCAGATGGTAGATGTCCCCGATCCGCCCGTCCTTCAGCCATTCGAATCTGGCCTCCAGATAACCTTCGGGCGCCCATTCCGGCGCTTCGATCTTCTCGCGGGACGGATTGTGCACCGGAATCCACGACTGCTGCTTGGCGATCGTCTCCTGGTTGTCGGTCATCGCCCATTTGATGAATTCCCACGCTTCGTCCGGGTGCTTCGTGTTCTCGGCCATGACGTAGCCGCCGACGAAATACGGCGTTGCGCGGCCGTCGCCCCACTTCGGAATCGGTGCGACGCCCCATTCGAAATCGGTAATTTCCTTCAGCGTCCCGAGGTCCCAGTCTCCGCCGACATACATCGCCAGCTTGCCGGTCTGGAAGTTCATGCCGTTGGCGTCCTTCGTCGCGACGTCCGGCGCCACCTTCTCCTTATAAATCATATCCTGCAAAAATTGCAGCGCGGCGGCATTCTCCGGCGTATCGAGCGTGACGGCCTCCGGCTCGTGCACGTCCGCGATAATATTGCCGCCCTGCGCCCAACTGAGCGCCATCCAGGACCACCAAACTCCGAGCGAGGCGGCGTCGAAGCCGTATTGGCTCGTCTTGCCGCCTTCGGAGACGGTCAGCTTGCGGGCCGCGTCCAGCACGTCGTCCCACGTCCAGTCTCCGTTCGGATAATCGATTCCGGCGGTGTCGAACGCGGACTTGTTGTAGTAGAAGAGCAGCGTCTGGTAATTTTCCGGCGCGATATACATGTTCTCCCCGTCGAACTTGAGCGGCTCGAACAGCTTCTCGTCGAACTCGCTCATGTTCAGGCTCTTGTCGAAATACGGCTGCAGGTTTTTGAACAGCCCTTTCTTGTACCAGGCGTACGCCGGAACGTCCCAGTAGAACAGGTCGACCGGCTTGCTGGAGGCCAGCGACAGCTCGATCTTCCGGAACGTCTCGTCCCAGGGCAGCAGCGTCATTTTCACCTCGATGTTCGGGTGGCTTTCGTTAAAGCGTTTGATTTTGTCCGTCTCCTCCGCGTCCAGCGCCGGGCCGTTCGACCAGCGAATGAACTCCAGCGTCACCTTCCCCTTCGAGCTTGCGCCGCCCGAACCGTTCGAGTCCTTCGAGCAAGCAGCCATCGTCGACGCCAGCAGCGCCGCGACAAGCGCGAGCAGCCATACCGCTTTCCGTGTCTTCATCTTCCGTTGACCTCCCCTGAAATGTGGTTAACCTTTCACTCCGGTAAACACGATCCCCTTGACGAACACCTTCTGACTGAAGAAAAACAGGAGAACGCATGGAATGATGGAATAAATCGTCGCCGCCATGAGCAGATGAAGCTCGGGCGCGGAACGGGCGGACCCCTGGAAGTACGACAGCCCGAGCGCGATCGTCCGCTTGTTCTCGTCCGTCAAATAAATGAGCGGCCCGATAAAGTCGTTCCACGTCCACATGAACGTGAACACCGCCGCCGTCGCCAGCACCGGCTTCGTCATCGGCACCATGATGCGCAGCCAGGCGGAATACGTATTGCAGCCGTCGATGCGGGCCGCGTCCTCCAGCTCCCGGGGCACGCCCATGTAGAACTGCCGCATCAGGAAAATAAAGAAGGCGCTCCCGAAAAAAGAAGGGACGATCAGCGGCAGAAAGGTATCGATCCATCCGAACTTGTTGAACATCAGATAGAGCGGCACCATCGTCACCGCGGACGGCAGCATAAGCGTCGCCAGCAAAGCCAGGAAGATCGCGTCCTTCCCCGGCGCGCGCAGCCTTGCGAAGCCGTAGGAGGAGAACGAGCACGACAGCAGCGTGCCGATCAGCGCAAAAACGACGATAATGAAGGAATTCAGCGTATAGCGCGGAAAAGGAAACACCGTCAACGCCTTGACGTAGTTGCTCCACATGATCGGGTCCGGTATCCACTGCGGCGGAAAAACGTAGACGTCGATCTTGCGCTTGAGCGACGTGGAAATCATCCACGCGAACGGCGCAAGGATCAGAACGGAGCCCGCCAACAGCAGGACGTATGCGGCCGCGGCCCGAAGCCTCTCGGACATTCGCATGCCCATTGCAGGGCGGGTAACGCTGCGCTCGGTCGTCATGCCGTTCTCCTCCTTCTCTTCGATCTCTTGCCGACTTTCCGCTCCTCGTAGAACACCCACATCGGGGAGGAACGGAACACCAGCAGCGTCAGCAGCAGAATCAGCAGGAACAGCACCCAGGCCATCGCCGAGGCGTAACCCATCGAGAAGTAGTTGAACGCCTGCCGGTACAGGTACAGCACGGCGAACAGCGTCGAGTTGTTCGGCCCGCCGGCGGTCATGATGTAGCCTTCCGTAAACACTTGAATCGAGCCGATAATGCCCATGACCAGATTAAAGAAAATGACCGGCGACAGCATCGGGATCGTCACGCTGCGGAACCGGCGCAGGCGCCCCGCTCCGTCGATCTCGGCCGCCTCGTACAGCTCGCTGGGAATGCCCTGCAAGCCCGCCAGATAGATGAGCATGCCCCCTCCGACGCTCCACAGGCTCATCAGAATAAGCGAGGGCAGCGACCACTGCTCGCTGTAAATCCAGGCCGGTCCCGCGATGCCGAACCATCCGAGAAACCAGTTGAGCAAGCCGAACTCCGGATTGAACACCCATTTCCACAGCAGGGCGACCGCGACGCCGGAGATGACCGCAGGCAAGTAGAAGACGACGCGGAACAGGTAAATTCCCTTAAGCGTCTGATTCAGCAGCATCGCGAGCAGCAGGGCGACGACGAGGCCGAGGGGTACGCTGATTCCTGCGTAGATGAACGTGATTTTCATCGAGTGCCAGAAGAACGGGTCGCGGAACAGCTCGACATAATTTTGCAGCCCGATCCATTCCGGCGTGCCGAGAATATCGTAATCCGTAAAAGAAATGTAGGCGGAAAACAAAATCGGTCCCAGCATGAAGACGAGTAAGCCGATAATCGCGGGACTCATGAATACGTAACAGTCGAGCGCTTCCTTCTGCGCGTTCGTCAACTTTTTACCGCGGATCCATGCCATCGTTGGCCGTCACCTCTTTCAAACCTGATATCGCGCCTGAACCGCGGGATCGATGCCGATGCCCAGTCCGGGGCGGTCGGGCAGATGCACGTAGCCGTTCTCGAAGCGGACCGGATCGGCGACCAGATGACGGGCCAGCGGCGATTCCGACATCGTGTACTCGAGAAGAAAGCCATGCGGCATGCTGGCCACGTAATGAACGCTCGCCGCGACAAGAATGCCGGTCTTGAAGGCGTGGGGCACGACCTTCTTATTATGGTCGTAGGCCATGTAGGCGATTTTCTTCCCTTCCGTCAATCCGCCGCACCGGCCCAGATCCGGCTGCAAAATATCCAGATGCGCATCCCGCACGAGACGTTCGTACGCTCTCCGCCCGCTCTCCTGTTCGCCCGCGGCGATATAAATATCCGCCGCGTCCGCGAGCGCCGCGTATCCGGGATGGTCGTCGGGAGGCAGCGGTTCCTCGATCCAGTACACGTTGTGCTCCTCGAAGCGTTTGGCCATCCGGATCGCCTGCTGGGCGTCCCACGCATGGCCGATGTCCACCATCAGATCGATATCGTCGCCGATCGCCTTGCGCAGCGTGCGCACCGCCTCCACGTCGAACTTCTCGTCCTTGCCGAGCGGCCCCCAGCCGAACTTGACCGCTTTGTAGCCCAGCTTCACATACCGTTCCGCGAGCGATGCCGCTTCCGCGATCGTATCCGGCATCAGCAGGCTCGCATAGGCCTTCACCTTGTCGCGGTAAACCCCTCCGAGCATCTGCGCAGCGGAGCGTCCCGTCGCCTGGCCGATGATGTCCCACAGCGCGATATCGATGCCGCTCATCGCATGCAGCGCCGGACCGCTTCTTCCGTAATAAAGCGAGCCCTGATACATTTTGTCCCACAGCCGCTCCACCTCGAAAGGATCTTCCCCGATCAGCAGCTCCTTGAGCCCGTTCGCAATCGAATGGGAGGCTTGCGCCTCGATCACCGCCCGGGCCACCGCCGGAGCGGAATCGATCTCCCCGATTCCGGAGATGCCCTCGTCCGTATGCACCCGCACCATGAGCGTATCCTGGGTTCCGTCGCACTTCGTGGCGTCGACGTCCGGCAACCGGAGATAGATGACTTCCACGTCTGTAATTTTCAAAAGGCTGTCCTCCCAACTGCGTACCGCTTGATTTGAAGCGCTTTCATCCAATTTCTGATTCCACTATATAATGCTGATTGTAGATTGTCAACAATATGTTGTTGACGGTTTCACGGGAGAAGCATACACTTAGGTTAACCATTCAAGGTCAAAACGGAGGGCAAATGATGTCGACTTTTAAATTTCCCGAGCAAAAAGCGGTCTCGCTGCGGCACCGGATTGCCGACGACATCCGCCGCGCCATTCTCGAAGGAAAGCTGAAGCCGGGCGATCGGCTCCTGGAGGTGGAGATGTCCAAGCAGATGGGCGTCAGCCGCGGTCCGATCCGGGAAGCTCTGCGCTCCCTCGAGCAGGAGGGGCTGCTGCACTCCCAGCCGTTCAAGGAAACGGTCGTCGCCGAATTCTCGACCGAGGAAGTCGTCCACGTCCTGATTCCGATCCGCCTGACGGTGGAGACGTACGCGCTCAGGAAAGCGCTCCCGCACTTCGGCGAAGCCGACTTCGCGTTTCTCGAGCAATGCCTCGACAGCATGCGCGTGAACGGCGAAGCCCGCGACGTCGTCGGACTCGTCGAGAGCGACCTGGCCTTCCACGAATATATCGTCGTCAAGTCGGACGTCCCGAACCTGATGAACATCTGGTCAAGCATTTTCACGCGGATTCGGATGCATTTCTACATGCAGGACCAGCATTTCGAGGACGTTACCACCGTCTGGGAGCAGCACCGCCCCCTGATCGAAGTGATGCGGACGGGCAACGTCGATCTGGCCGTCGCCGAGCTGTCGCGCCATATTTACGACACCAATCTGGAGTCGCTCGGGATTGCCGTTCCCCCGGCTCCGACAAGCGAAAAATAAGCCCTGGCCGGGACGGGCCGGAAGGGCTTATTGGCAAACCGGGTACATAATAAGTCGGCCGGCTCCCGAGGACAGGCGGTCGATCGCAGTGCCGGCTTTAGATCGTCGTCGGGGAATGCTCTTGGGGACAATGCAGCGAATTTCGGAAAAAGTCCGTCACCGCCGGCCAGAACGCCGGATCGCGGTCCGAGGCGCTGTGCCCTTCCGCGTCCACGAACAAGTGAGGGTGGTCGGGCGTGCGGGACAGAATGAGCTGCAGCTCGTCGGGAGGAATAAATCCGTCCTTGCGGGAATGAACCAGCAGCACGGGCGTGCGGCGGCCGCGGGCGTTGTCGTGCAGAATGCGCACGGGATCGGCTCTATGGGCCGTCGCGCGCGGAATGCGGCTTCGCCACAGCATAAAGCCCGGAATGAGCTGCGCGAGCGGAAACCGCGGCAGCCTGCGGCGGCGCAGCTCGGCGCCGATCATCGTGGACAGCCGGACGGGCATCGAATCGGTGACGAGCGCGGCGATCGGGGCTCCGGCATCCAGCGCGAGCACCGCTCCGTACGCGCCAAGGGAGTGGCCGACTACGCCGATGCGGGAAGGATCGATATCCGGCCGCCGAAGCAGCCAGTCGATGGCCGCGAGCAGATCGTCGCGGAACTGCAGGCCTGTCGGCGTTTTGTAGTAATCGCTGTCCCCATGGCTTCTGGCGTCGTACATCAGAATGGAATACCCCTGCCCGTACAGCGGAAGCGCATACCTCAGCACGCGCGACCGGTTGGAGCTCCAGCCGTGCGCGACGATGATGACCGGGCCGCCAGGCCCGGACAACGAGCCTTGCGGCATGAACCAGCCCTTCACCGTCGCTCCGCCGCTTTTCCATTCCGCTTCCTCGTACGGCACGGGAGGGCGGGCCTCGTTCGGCACAAGCCGCGGCCGTTGCGCCTTCACCGTAAGCCCGTACAGAGCCGCCGCGCTTCCCGTAAACGCGCCCGCGCTTCCGACCATCCAGGCCACAATCGACATGCCGCTCCCCCTTCCCGTATTTCAGTATGCACTATTCTACCCTGGCCCCGCTTTTTTTACAGGCCGCGCAATAAAAAAGCGGTGCCGGGCACTCCGTCCCGACACCTCTCACGCGACTTGCGCATCCTCCTATTTGTTCGCGGGAACGAGCTGGTCGAGCCATTTCTGCCCTTCCCGCTGCAGCGTCTCAAGCGCCTGCTCCGCTGTAATCCGGTTCGAAATCGTGGCGTCCATCTGCTCGGCGACAAGCTTGTTGAACGGTTGATAAAACTCCGTCGGAATGACGCTCGTGACATAGCTCGGCGAATTCGGCCATCCCTTCTGCTGATAAAAAGGCTCGTAGTCGGGATCGTTTTTCCATTTGGGATAATCCATCCGGGACGACAGGTCGGTGCCCGCCGAAGCGTAAACCTTGCCGACCGGCTCGGATTGAAGCTCGCGGATCGCGTTCCAGGCCGATTCCGGACGGCTTGCCGCGGTCGGAATGACAAAGATGTAGTCGGAAACGAACCACCAGGTGCGTTCCGGATCTCTCTCGCTGACCGGTCCCGGGAGCACGCCCCATTCGAAGGACGGCGGCTTCGCCTTCAGCTTCTGCATCAGATCGACTTGTCCGTAGGTCATGGCGACCTTGCCTTTGTAGAACAAATCGGCGGCCTCCTGCTCTTCCTGGCTGACATACGTTACGCCATCGACGACTTTCTGCTTCCGGCCGTTTAACCCGAGCGAGCCGCGGCGGTAGGAATCGGCGACCATGCGCCACATCCGCTGCCACTCCTCGCTCTGCATCGTCATTCGACCGTTGCGGGTATCGACGAAATTCAGCCCTTCCGTCTGCGCCACGACCTGAACCAAGTCAAAGGGAGATCTGATGTTCGACTCGTAGAAGCCGTAGCTTCCCTCCTCCAAGGACGCATCCTGCGTAAATCGATCGGACAGACCAAGCACCTCGTTCCAGTTCATCCGCTCCCGCGGCTCTTCGATCCCGTAGGTTTTGAACATCGATTTATTGTAATACAGGACGGAGGTTCGGATGCTCGGCGACAAGCCGAACAGCTTGCCCTCTTCGTTGTCCTTCATCCGTTCGATCATGCCGGGAGCGAATACGCTCAGATCCATCTTGTCCCGCGACGTCCACTCGCCCAAATCCCTTAAAGCGCCGGCGTCGGCCATGGGCGGGTACATCAAGCTGTTCATAATGACCAGATCGGGTTGCTCGCGCTCCAAGTATTCGTTAAATACACGGATGGCCTCTTCTCCCTTCATCTCATACAGCTTGACGTCGCCGAGCGGCGCAAGGGTAATCTTCCAGTCGGGAAAACGTCCTTCGAATATCGCCCGAAATTGATAATTGTAAGTTCCTTCGTCGATCACGCCCAGCACGAGCTCTTTCGGCGCTTCCGGCGGCTCGGCCTCGGGCTGGCAGCCGGACAGCAGGACGGCCGGCACGATCGCCGCGGCCGCCCAGAGCGGCGTTTGCCGGAACCGGCTTCGTGTTTCGTTCATGGCTTGTTCTCCTCTCGCGCTTCCGCTGCCGCCTTCGTTGAAGCGACGAGCTCCTCCGCTCGCTTCTGCAATCGACTCATCGCTTGCTCCAACGACGTGCTCCCCTTGATCGCCCCGTACGCTTCTTCGCCGCCCGCGGCCAGCACCGCCTGGAGGAAAGACGGATTGGGCGGCTTGTACATCGATTCCTCGTTTCGCAGCACGTCGGAGCTGTCGACGTTCAATTTGTAGAACGCGCCTTCTCCCGTGGCCGAGTCCCCCTCCGAGGCGGGAGGCCGCGAAGACAAAGCCCGGAATGACTTGCTCCGATTGCTCTGCGCCTGCTCCGGCCCCGTCATAAAGCGGAGCAGCGCCCATGCGGCCTCCTTGTTCGGAGACTTCGCGTTGATCGCGTATACCGTCGAAATCGAAAATTCGGAGGCAGCGTCGGAACGGTCCGAGGAAACCGGCTGAGTGACGAGCCCCCATTCGTCCCGGAATCCGATCTGCTCGGCCGCGGAGAACACATCCTGCCGATAGCCGCTCTGTCTGAACGTCATCGCGGCATGGCCCGTCAGGAACGGGTCGGCTTTGTACAGATCGTCCACGAGGATGTGTCCGTCTGGATCGGAGGACGGCCACACTCCGTCAAATATCCAGCCGTCCCGGTAGCCCCGAATCACCTTGTCCCAGACGCTGCGCCACGAAGCGGAGTCGACCGTCGGATTCAGCCCGGCGTCCGTCAGACGAAGCCTGTCCGCTTTCCCGACGCTCTGGATCAGCCCGAAGGGCGTCATTCCCCAGCCGGTCGTCAGCCCGTAGATCGGCTGCCCGGATTGTTCCTGACCGTTGAATCGGGCGGCAAGCTCAAGCACCTCGTTCCACGTCATTCGGTCTTGCGGAGGCGCAATGCCGAAGCGACCGAACAAGCTTTTGTTATAGTAGAGGGCATAGGTTTCGAAATAGGGCGTCAGCCCGTACAGGTCGCCGTCTCCGGCTTCCCGTATCGTGCGGATGACCGGCGCGTGAAAGTCGTCCAGCTCGAAGCCGTCCCTCTTGGCCCAAGCGTCCAGCGGCTGAATAAGCCCCTCCTTCGAGAGCGGGTCGACCAGGAACAGAGGCACCTGCAGCAGGTCGGGCTCGTATTGCAGAAGCCACTTCTTGTAATCCTCCGGCTCCGTCGATTCCGGATAAGGAGGGACTTCGATCTGCGCGTTCGGATGCCGCACGACGAACGGGAGGCCGAATTCGTCCATGAAGCTTGTCCGGTCGGGATATTGGATTTTGAGTACGACGTCCTCCCGCTCCCAAGCGTCGTTCCGGACGTTCTCCCCGCTCTCCTTGCCGACGAACCAGCCCGAAAGCGAATCTCTCATCCACCAGCCGGAAGCGAGCAGCAGAACGACCATCGCTCCGGCGAGGACCGGTTGAATTTTATTTTTGCGCGCGGCGGGCACGGCAACACGCTCCTTGATTTTTCTCATCGTTCGCTCGTTAAAGCCTCCGATTCCGAGCGGAGCTTCGGACAGCTCGCGTTCCCAATCGTCCAGGTTCCGGCTCATGACCGCTCGCTCCTCTCTTCGGCGTTGTCCGCCAAGCTTCCCCCGATCGCTTGCCTTGCCCGATGCAGACGGGATTTGACCGTCCCTTCCGAAATCCCCAGCATTTCCGCGATTTCCTTCATGGACATCCGGTAGTGGGCGAACAAAATCAATACTTCCCGCTGCTTGCGCGGCAGCTCCAGCACCAGGCTCCAGATCCGGTTCTTCTCCTCGCTGCCGAACCATTCGCTCTCCGCGGAACGTTGGGAGGCCTGCAGAAATCGCGACGGAAACAGCTGCACCTTGCGCATCCAGGCCGTCTTCAGATAGTCGAGGGCGGTATTGCGGGCGATCGACAGGAGCCACGACTTCACGCTCGATCCGCCGCGGAACGAATCCAGATGCTCGTAGGCTTTCACGAATACGTCCTGGGCGATATCCTCCGCAAGCTCCCTGCGCTTGGTCATGAAGTAAGCGTAGTTCCAGACGTCCCGGCCGTAGGTCATCATCAGCTCGTCGAACAGGGCGTGCTTGTCCACTCCGCCGGTCATATGCTTCAAGTAATCGAAAGCCAACAGAATCCCTCCCGACAATAGGACGAGCCAGAACGGAGAAAGTTCCCTCGGCAAGAAAATATTTCGGCATGCAAAAACGCCGACGTATCCGCAAAGATACGCCGGCGTCCTATGCACGTGCTCCTTCCTTCGATAAACCGATCCTTCGCCTATTTCCCGTCCAGCTCGATCGCGAACTCGGCCGCGCCTTCTCCCGCGCATACGAGCGCTTCGCCCCGTCTTTCCAGCCAGCGGCCCGGAGCAAGCTCCGCCCCGGTCTCCGCGCGCTCCCACCGGCGATCCTCCGACGTCACCGCAATGGGTGAGCCGGTCAATCCCCGGAACAGCAGCGTTGCGGACGGAATACCGGCTACTTCGACGCGGGCGCGAATCCGGCTTCCGTCCGTTTCGACGGACAACGAGACGCTTGCGCCGGGACCGTCCTCGAACTGGTAGTCCAGACGCCCGGTCGCGAAGATCGTCAGACACAGATTCTTGCAGCGATCCACCGCGTTCCCCACGTCGTCGGCGAGCTCCCTGGCCGCGCCGAGATTCAGCGGCACAACGGCGTTCTCTCTCATGTAGACCGGAATGTCGGACCAGCCCGCCTCGACCTCGGCCGTCCGCGGTCCGTCGACGACCTCCCCGCCAAACAGCGGCAGCCAGCGCCCTTCGGGAAAATACACCTCGGTCTCCAGCGCGCCCTCGTGTATCACCGGAGCGACAAGCAGGCTGTCTCCGAACAGGTACTGCGTCGTCAAGTCGGCGCACCTCTCGTCGTCCGGATAGGCGAGCAGCATCGCCCGCATGAGCGGATACCCCGTGGCCGCGCTGACGCGCGCCTGCTCCCACACATACGGCAGCAGGTTCATCCGAATGTCCGCGAATCGCTTGTACAGGGACAGCGCCTCCGGACGCCCCGTGCGCTCCGCGATATTCCACGGCGTGCGATCCATGTTGAACTGCCCTTTGCTCTCGGCGTGGTACTGCATGACCGGGCAGAACGCGGCCATCGCCGCGGAGCGGACGTACAGCTCCGCCGTCGGAATATCGCCCGAGAAGCCGCCGAGGTCCCAGCCCCAGAACGGAATGCCCGACATCCCGCAGCTCAGTCCGGCGACAAGCGTCGCTCGGAACGCCTCGAACGTCGATTGCTCGTCGCCCGCCCAATGCAGCGGCGCCGCCTGCGCTCCCGTATAGCCCGCGCGGCTGAACGTGATCGCCCCGCCCGGCACGTAACGATCCGCGAACTGCTGGAACGCGGCGATATAGCTGTTCGGATATTCGTTGCGCATCTCCGCGCCGCTTCGTCCGTCGCCGAACTTCAGCTGGGAGCCGTAGATGCATTCTCCTCCGTCCGTCTTGAAGCCGTCGATGCCGATATCCTCCAGCAAATACTGCCGCTTGCCGAGCCACCAGGCCGCGGCGTCCGGGCTGGTGAAGTCCGGCACGAGACTGCCCCTGAACCATTCGTAATCCGGGATGCGGTAAGGGCTGCCGTCCGCATGCCGCACCGCGTACCCCCGCCCGATCATGTACCGCTCGTCCTCGTCCCGCTGGGCGTGGGCGATGCCGTCCATAAACTTCATCACGGGAGCCTGCCACAGCAGCACGCGGATACCCTGACCGTGAATTCTCTCGACCATCCCGCGCGGGTCCGGCCACCTGCCCCATGCCGGAAAACTGAAATCGTCGTACGCGAATCGTTCCGAGCCCGGCTTCGTCTCATACCCCGCATCGTTGAAAATGTAAAAGGACGACTCGTCGCTCCACTGCTCCAGCACCAGAACGGTCGAAGGAATGGCGTGCTCCGCCGTGCGGGCCAGCTGTTCGTCCACCTCCCGCTCGCTGTCCCAGTTGTTGCTGGACATCCAGGGGCCGAACGCCCATTTCGGCGGCAGCTTCGGCTTGCCGGTCAGCCGGGCGAACGTGCCGACAAGCTCGAGCGGCCTCCCGGCGAACAGCCAGTAATCGAGCGCCTGCCGATCCCGCGCGACGTCCGCCTCGATCTGCATCAGATCGGAACGAACGGTGCCGAACCGGAATACCGAATAAAGCGAGCTTTGCAGATAAAAGCCGTAGCCGCCCGAGCTGTAGACGACGGGCACCGGAATGTACGTGCGCATTCCCTGGTCCTTGTATTGGTTAAACACGTAATTGTCCAGCTCGCAGCCCCGGTACTCCATCCGGGCGAATCGCTCGCCCATGCCGTACAGCCGCTCTTCGTCCGTAAGCTTGAAGTTGAGCCTGAGCTTGTATACCGTCCCGGTTCGGTCGACCAGCGCTTGCACGGGCGGCATGTCTTCGCGATCGTACCCGGCCGCTGCCCGGCCGCCACGCTCGTCCAGCAGGCTCAAGGAGAACCGTCCGGCCTCCACGCTCAGCTCCGCGTTTCCGATGCGGCAGCTTCCACTTACCTGCCCGATACTCTTCGCTCCCGCTTTGCCGCTATCCCCGTCGCTCAGCTCCAGCCGCAGCGACACCGCGCCGCCCGGATTGCTCCGCACCTCCAGGCGCGGCGCCGCTCCTCCTTCCGTCAACGGCTCGAAGACGACGGCCGCCCCCGCTTCCGTACGCGCAATCCCCGTCGCCGGGGACAAATTCGTCCAGCGCAGCACTTCGAACGAATACCACTCCGAGGCTTCGCCCGCGCCGCCCGGATTAGGAACGAAACGATAGCGAACCGGCTGCGTCGCCGCGAACGGCGGCAGCTTCGCTTCCCAATACTGCTCTCCGTCCTCGTTCTCTACGGCCCGCATCCCCTGGAAGCCGGGCGTTTCCTCGCCCGCGATAAACTCCAGCGCGATGTCGTCGTCCGGCCGGAAAGGCGCGGAGAACGTCCGGATCGCAACCGGCTGTCCGACGGAGACGAGCCGCGGGCTGCGTTCGTTGCGGCCCTCATGGTACGGGCTTTCCCCGCCGACCGGCGCATGGATAAAGCGGATGCCCGCGGCTCCATGGACCGACTTCTCCCCGGGAACAAAGCCCGGCGACTTGATTGCGAGCTGATCCTCCGCCCAAGCGAGGAAGGCGCTGCCTGCGCCGCCGGACAGGGCTGCGGCCCGGTCGCGTTGCGTGCGGGCGCGGGCGATCGCGCCGACTTCGCCGTAGTAGCCGGACAATAGCCCGGCCGCTTCGGCCTCTTCGACCCGGTCGGGATCAAGCCGCCCGACCGCCTCCAGCATCGCGAGATCCCCCGCGCTGAGCAGACCGAACGGCACCGCCGCGGCCACGATGTCCGGCCACACCTCATCCGAGCCAGGACGGCTGACGAAATGCTTGCCGTGCATGAACGAAGCGAAAGTCGCCTC
Organism: Cohnella cellulosilytica; assembly: GCF_042431195.1. Lineage (NCBI taxonomy): Bacteria > Bacillati > Bacillota > Bacilli > Caryophanales > Paenibacillaceae > Cohnella > Cohnella cellulosilytica. The sequence continues at coordinate 38,086 of NZ_JBHMDN010000081.1, read as the reverse complement.
GCGGATGCTCTTGCACAGCTTCTGCGCCTCGTCCGACCGATAAACGTTGCCTATCGATCTTAAAGCGGCGTAATAGAGCGCCAGATTGCTCAGATAGACGTCCGGCTCCTCGTCCCACAACCAGTGCGTATCGGGCCGGCTCCATCCTGCGGCGATCGCCCGGACGCTCTCGTCGATCAGCCCGGCATGCCGTTCGAGCAACCCTCCGCCCCCGACTCTGTTAACGTATTCTCCGGCAATCCACAACCAATAAGCTCGGGCACGGACAACCGGCCCAAGGCCGGCCAGCCGCTCCGCCTCCTTTTCCAGCCAGGGTCCGACTTCGCTTGCGATCCCCTTCTTCATTGCGCCGAACCGGAGGAGCGCCCCGTCGCGGAGCGCGTCTTGCAGCGTCTGTCTCGTCTTGTTCATCGGTCACTTGATTCCTCCCATCTGAAGTCCGGCCTTGAAGAAGCCCTGCGCGAACATATAGAGCACGATAATCGGCAGCATGGAGATGAGGCTGCCCGCCATCAACGTGTTGTACTCGCTGCCGTATTGCCCGTTCAGCGAGCTGAGCGCCAGCGGCAAAGTCATCAATTCTCTGTCCGACAGCACGATCAGCGGCCAGAAGTAATCGTTCCACGCCCCCATGAACGTCACGATGCCCAGCGTCGCGATAATCGGCATCGACAGCGGCACGATAATGCGCAGGAAGACTTTCGGCTGTGTGGCCCCGTCGATAAACGCCGCGTCCAGAAAATCGTTGTGAATCGTCTTGATGAACTGTCTGAGCATAAAGATGGCAAACGGATTAAACACGCTGGGCAGCAGCAAGCCCGTAAACGAATTAAGCAGCTGGAACTCCTTCAGCACGAGGAACACCGGAATCATCGTCACCTGGCCGGGCACCATCATCGTTGCGAGGAACAGCGCGAACACGGCTTCGCGGCCCTTGAACTCGATCTTCGCGAACACGTAAGCGGCCATCAGCGCGGATACGAGCACGATGCCGGTGCTGGCCACCGAGATGAACAAGCTGTTAAAGATCGCCTTGGCGAACGGGAATACGGTGAAAATTTTGCTGTAGCCCTCGAACGAGATTTTCTCCGGAATCCATTGGATCGGAATGCTGATCAGGGCGCCCTTGCTCTTAAGCGACGTGCTGACCATCCAGAAAAACGGAATGAGCGCGAACACGGCCAGTATCGACGCGAACACATAGAACAGCAGAGGCTGAACGAACCGGCTACGAGTCATAATGCACCCACTTCCTCTGCAGCTTCATCTGCACGATCGTAAACACGAAAATGATCACGAACAAAATCCAGGAGAACGACGAGGCGTACCCCATCTTGTAATATTTGAACGCGTACTTGTAGATTCGTTCGACCATCACCTGCGTGGAGCCGTACGGCCCGGCGTCCTGCGTCATGATCATGACCTGCGGGAACAGCTGGAACGAATTGATAATACAGATGACGAGGACGAAAAAGAGCATCGGCGACAGCAGCGGCAGCGTAATTCTCGTGAAGCGGCTCCAGAAGCTCGCGCCGTCGATATTGGCCGCCTCGTAATACGTCGGGTTGATTCCCTGCAGGCCGCCGAGCATAATGAGCGCGAAGAAGCCCATGTCCTTCCAGATGCTGGCGAACACGATGCCCGGCATCGCCCACGTCCGGTCCTGCAGCCAGGCGGGGCCGTCGATGCCGACGAAGCCGAGAATGGCGTTGACCGGACCGTAGTCGTCGCTGAGCAGCCATTTCCAGATGAGCGCGGCGGCTACCCAGGAGGTGAGCACCGGGATGAAGAAGACGACCCGGTACAGGCCGATCGCCTTGTACGCGTTGTTCAGCAGCACGGCCGCCAGTACGGAAGCGGCGAGAATGAGCGGGATGTACAGCACGATGTAGTACAGCGTGTTTTTGAGCACGCGCCAGAACTCCTCGCCGGCCAGAATGGCTTTGAAGTTGCCGAAGCCGAGGAAGTCGGGCGTCCCCGCCGCCAGGTTCCACGGATTAAGCCCGTTCCAGTCCGTGAAGCTGATGACGAGCGAGTAGACGATCGGGATAACGCTGAACACGAGCAGCCCGATCGAAGACGGCAGCAGGAACAGGACGATCGTCAGCCATTTTCTCCGGTTTCGTTGAGTGAGCATGAAGTCGAAGCACCTCGCGTTAAGAAGCGGCGGCTGCCTGACCGCGGCCGTCGGCCTGGATCAGACCGAACGAACCGGGGGCAGCCGCGCCCTCTCGTAATATCGAACGCGTCTTACAGCTTGATTTTCTCGGTCAGTTCCTTCTGCGCGTCGTCGAGCGCCTGCTGCGCGGTTTTCGCGCCTTCGGAGGCGGCGGTCAGATGAATGCCGAGAATGTCCGACATCTCTCCGAACTGCTCGATAACCGGCGGCGTGACGAGGTAGTCGAGCGAATCGAACACGGCCTGACGGTTGGCCGGAGGCGTCATCGACAGGTACGCTTCGAGGACGTCCGGATAGGTGACGGCCGGCAGCTCCCAGCCCGCGTCGACGCGGATTTTCGCCGCTTCCTTGCTGGAGCTGAGGAACTTGATCCATTCGAACGCCGCATTGGCGACTTTGCTGTCCTTGTTGATGACCAAGCCGTTGGAGAAAAAGTGCGTCGCTTTCTTCTTGCTGCCCGGTTCGACGGCGACGTCCCAATCGAAGGTGACGCTCTGCATGAAGTCGGAGAACGCCCATACGCCGGTGACGATCATGCCGAGGCGGCCCGCTTTGAACAGGTCCCAATCCCCGACGCCGCTGAGCTGCGCCTGCGTCGGCATTACGTTCGTCGAAAGCACCCGGTCGACGAGCCGCTGGAGCGTTTCCACGTTTTCCGGCGTGTTCACGGTGAACGCGGTTTTGTCGGCGTTCAGCAGGCTGCCGTTGTTTTGCTGCACCAGCTTGTAAAACTCGTGGAACTGAATCGGCTGGAACACGCCGAACGTATTTTTGTCGAGGGCGCGGATCTTCGCGGCCGCGTCGTCGAACTCCCTCCACGTCCAATCGCTGGTCGGAAGCTCGGCGTTCGCCTTCGCGAACAGCTCCTTGTTGTAGATCAGCAGGACGTTGGAGAAGCTGCCCGGCATGCCGTACTGCACCCCGTCCGAGGAAAAGGCGTCCAGCGCCTGCGTGTTCAGGACGGATTTATCGAACTGCGTCGCGTCGAACAGCGGATTGAGATCGAGCAGCACGCCCTTCTTGGCGTAAGACACAAAGTTCTCGTAATTCAGCTCGTAGGCGTCGGGCGCCTGGCCGGCCGCCACCCGGGTCTGCATCTGCGTAAAATAGTCGCCGTAAGCGATCGTCTCGATCTCGACCTTGATCGTCGGGTTGGCCTGCTCGAACTCGGCCTTCATCTGGTCCAGGTATTTCGCGGTGTCCCCGGCGCCGGAGAAGTTGCCGAATTTGACCGTCACGATCTCGTCCTTGGAAGCCGGGGCGGACGAGGAGCCGTCAGGCGACGCTTGGCTCGGGCTTGCGCCGCTGCCGCTATCGTTGCCGCCGCTATTGCCGTTGCCGGATTTGCCGCCGCTGCAGGCGGCCAGAACTGCGATCAGGGAAATCACAAGCACGAAAGAAAGCGCCTTCAATAATCCTGTTTTAATCATCGAATAAATCCCCCTATACGTGATTTGATCCTTTTATTCCTGTCTTGCGCGTTTGGCGCGGACAAGCTTACTTAAGCGTTTAACCTTCAATGCCGATTCGACCGGACGACAGTCTTTCGGCGAATCGTCGGCGGAGCCTGATTTCAGTCCCGCCGCAAATTGCGGACCGTCTCCCGCTCCACGATCTCCAGCGGGATGTGCGTTCTTTCGCCTTGCGCCCTCGCACCGCGCTTCTTGCGGATTTGGTCAATCAGCAGCTTCGCGGCAGTTTCGCCCTTCAGGAAAATCTGCTGCCTGACCGTCGTCAGCGGCGGCAAAAACATATGCGCCATCGAGATGTCGTCGAACCCGACGACCGAAACGTCGCCCGGCACTTCCTTGCCGGCTTCCTTGATGCCGCGGATGAGGCCGAACGCCACCATGTCCGCCGTCGCGAACACGCCGGTTATTTCCGGGTATTTCTCCGCGATCAGGGCGCCCGAGCTGCGGCCGTGCACGTAGCTGACCGAATTTTCGAACACGTAATCCGGATTGTAAAACAAACCGGCCTCCTGCAAGGCGCGCTTGTAGCCGAGAAATCTTTTCTCCACGACTCCGTCCTTGCGGATCATGCCGGTGACCAGCCCGATATTGCGGTGGCCGTTGTCGATCAGATGCTTCGTGGCCAGATAACCGCCCAGCTCGTCGTCGATGCCGACGTTCGTAAAGTCGTTGTCGTTCACGTAGCTGTCGATGAGCACGATCGGAATATTTGCCTGCTTGCATTCTTCGTACAGCTGCTCGGAGTAGATGCCCATGATGATTGCGCCGTCGAGGTTGCGGGAGGTGGAAATGTCGAGATACGTTTTGCCTTTGTCCACGCCCGCCAGGATGATGTGATAGCCGTCTTCCCGCACGACCGCTTCGATCGCGCTGATCATCTCGCTGTAGAACGGATTTTCGAAGACGAGCTGCTTGTGCTCCTCCGTCTGCGGAATGATGACGCCGATCAGCTCCGAGGTGTTCTTGACCAGTCCCCTTGCCGTAATGCTCGGAATGTAGTTCAGTTCCTTGATCGATTCGTGGATTCTCAGAATCGTGTCCTGCGACACTTTGTTTTCTTTGCCGTTGAGGACGTAAGATACGGCTGCGATAGATACTCCGGCGTTGCGGGCTACGTCTTTTATCGTAATTTTCCTCATGGTCTCCTTCTGTTCGGACCCCCCTTTGGGTTAAACGTTTAATAAAACTATAAACGCGAACTCTTCACATTGTCAACAGGAAAAAGAAAGCGTTTTAGCGGAAAGTTGGCTCAAGCGAGCAATAGATCCGCACGGCATAAGCAAAAACGCCTGCGGCGTCTTTAAGACGGCGAACGCGTTTTTGTCGGAGACGATACAGACAAGGATAAGGGTGAAACTTATAAATTCTGTATCGTTGAGAAGTCTGCTACGATCCGCTCGCGGCTTCCGGGCACAGGTCCGTCCGATTATGATTCAGAAGGCCATGCAATTGTTCCGCTGCGGTCGCTTGGCGTCTGCACCCCCGGCTTGCTGGGCGCATATCCTGCATTAATGACATACGCCCAGAGCGAAGGAGGAACGACCATGCCGAAATTAAGATCGACGGATGCCAAGCCGCTTCTGCGCAAGCCGTCCGCCGATCCGAAGGCTAAGCTATCCGCGCGCCAAGCGCCGCCCTCCCCCAAGAGCGCGGCGCACAAAACGAATAAAAAAGAAGCCGACAAAGGCGAAGTCGTACATCTGCATCAGAACGAAGAAACCGAACCGCGCGTAACCCGGCCGATTCCGTGGTGGGTATTTCCGCAGGAACAAGAACGGGGCCTGCTGGGACCGGGAGGCATCGGCGGCGGACCCGGAGGCATCGGTGGACCCGGCGGCTTCGGCGGGCCTGGAGGTGTTGGAGGGCCGGGAGGCATTGGTGGACCGGGTGGCTTCGGCGGGCCGGGTGGCTTTGGTGGACCCGGTGGCTTCGGCGGGCCGGGTGGCTTCGGCGGGCCGGGTGGCTTTGGCGGACCTGGAGGTTTCGGAGGGCCGGGTGGCATCGGCGGGCCGGGAGGCTTTGGCGGACCTGGGGGTTTCGGTGGACCCGGTGGTTTCGGCGGACCGGGTGGCTTTGGCGGACCCGGGGGCTTCGGCGGACCGGGACCGTGGCCATGGCCGGGGCCGTTCCCGCCGTTTCCCGGCCCGGGTCCGGGACCTTTCCCGCCTTTTCTCGGACCGTTTCCGATCTGGGGCCCCCGGCCGCAGCCTGTGCAGCCGGCGTTCATAACGGTGCAGATAACCGGAGGGACCGATTTGCCCAGAGTCAATTATTCGAACAACGTTGCGTTCTATCCGGGAATCACGATTCGCCAGGCGCTCGCTTCGAATGGACTCGTCGACTTTGGTCCCAACGGATTTATTGGCAACGTCGCGGGCATCCCGGTCGCCGACACGGTTGAAGCGCGGCTTAGCTACAATGGCCGGATCGTGCCGCAGACGCTGCTCGACTCTCCTGCGGACCCCGGAAGCGTCGTCGGTCTGGAGCTCAGCTATTCCTCGACGGGAGCCATTCCGATTCCGCTCTGATCGTCCTTTCCCTTCTCCAGCTCGCGCTGGACGCGGCGCCGGAACAGGAACGGGACCGACAATGCGGCGACGAAGACGCATCCTACGACCAGAAAATGCCGCCAGCCGCCGCTTGTCAGACTCGAGCCGAGAAAATTGTAAGCGAACGTGCCGGGAAGCGTACCGATAACGGTTGCGGGCAGAAACGCCCGCAGCCTGACTCTGGCCGCCCCGGCCGAGTAGCTGACCAGATCAAAAGGCACGAACGGCGCAATTCTCAGAAGAAGCACCATCATAAACCCTTTTCTCTCCATCGAACGCTCTATTTTCTCCAGCCTCGGATCGTCCTTCCCCTTGAAGAAGCCTTTGCCGATTTTTCTTGCCAGCAGGAAGGACAAGACCGCCCCCGTTACCGCGCCGACAAGCGTATACAGCATCCCCATCCACGTCCCGAATGCAAGTCCGCCGGCCATGGACAGGACCGAAGCCGGGAACAATACGAACGGACGGGCTATGTATAGACCGATATACAATACGGGAGCAATCCATCCGAAGATGAGCACCCACTCCCGAATCATCTCCGGACTGACCTTGAGCACCTTGAAATCGAACCAGAGCAGCGCCCCCGCGATCGCGGCAATGCCGACGATTTTCCACCATATGGACCCACGCATTCCTCATAACCCCTTTTCCGCGACGATTTGCCTAATAAATTAGCTTCTCTAGCCCCGCTATTTCGACTACACTTAAGAGAGGAAAAGTTTGCCGATATTCATATGACGTTGGAATAGGGTGAAGCTTCGTATGCAACGAAATTTGCTCCTCCTGCTCGGGCCGGGATTCCACACGCTGAGCGCAGCGCTGCAAGAAGAAATCTATCGGGAATTTTATCATTTTCTATATAAGCCTATCATGTATATGATCAGCGATCACTCTTCTGCCGAGGATATCATTCAGGAGGCGTTTATGACGACGCTCGCCAAATGTCCGGCGGCCGAGAACGAGGAGCATATGAAGGGCTGGATTAAAGTCGTTGCCAAAAACTTGACGATTAATTACATACGCAAAAGAAAAAAATCGAAAAACGATATCAGCCTCGAGCTGACCTGGGACGGAGGACCGTACACGTATGCGGCGGCCGGGTCGGTCGAGCAAGAGGTCGAAGCGAAATCGCTGGAAGAGCAAATCTCCCGCCATTTGATGGGAATGAAGCCCGAGCAGCGGACTCTGATCGAGTTGAAGTGGAAAAAGGGGTTATCCTACAAGGAAATCGCGTTGGAGGTTCAGGATACGGAAGTTGCGGTTAAGCACAAGCTCCACCGGGCCCGAAGCTACCTTAAACGCAAATTATCCAAGGAATGGGGGAGCCGGGATGAATAACGCGCAGCTGGAACGGCTGTTCGACGCCGCGTTCGATGCGGCCCACGAATCGGATGAAGACCATCTCATCGTTGACCACCAAGCTTCCTGGAAGCAGGTGCAGCGTCGCCTGAACGCCCGGCGCCGCAGGAAGAGCATGCGCTCCGCGCTGTCCAAGCTGGCGATCGTCGCGGCTTCCCTTACTTTGGGGGCGCTCCTCTTCGGCAACGACCGTGTCGTCAAGGCGATCCAACCGATCTACGCGACGATCAAGGAATATCCTTCGGGGCTTGTGAATCTGATTTTCGGGCGAACCGACGAGACGGACTCCTCCACGGCGAAAACCTCGCCTCCCCCGGCTCATCTGGAGGGGCTGCAGGTCCAGAAAATCAACGAATCGACGCTCGCGGCGACCGTAACGGAAGCCCAAGCGGTTAATTTGCTTTCCTTCCGGCCTCCGACATTCGATTACGTTCCAGCCAACCTCTCATTCAACAATGCTCTTCTATACTTTAAAGACGACAGGAACAAATCGGACTACGCAATCTTCAGATTCGCCTCCGATCAGGCGGAAAAACTTACTATTGTCATGCAGAGGGTCGATCCTAACGTCGGATTAAGCGCCAAAAATTCTCTCGATGGGGTGTCCGCCCGAAGCTTGCAGCTTAGCGGAGGGCCCGCCATTCTCCTGACGGCGAGCGATAAGAGCAGCACCTTGGAAACGATCCGGAACGATATTCACTTCTCCATCAGCGGTCCATTCCCCGGCGAAACGCTCATCCGGGTTTATGACGGCCTGAAGTGGTGATCTAACACGAACAAGGGACGATGCCGCAAGTCTGTCGCAGACTATGCGGCGCCGTCCCTCACTTCGTCGTAAAACGCAAATGATACGGAATCTCCATCCTGCTGTTGCGAACATTCGCGATTCTTCCTGTCAGAATAATCTCAATCGTATTGCCCGCCCCGAGCCTCTCGGCCTCTTCCTTTAAGTAAATCAACAGCCTCCGCTTGTCCGACTCGTAACGGTACAAAAAACGGCTGGAAATGAGTCGACCTCCATGATTGCCGTCCAGCACGAGAATATTTCTCGTGTTTAGCGTATTTCGGTTGATATCTTGCCGGAAAGAAATCGCGATCAGCGTATCTTCCGGAACTCCTACCGCGTTAGGCTGGGGGTGAGTTTCCTTGATCCATTCTTCGATAGTGCCCATTATACTCCCAGAACTGAACTGGTAATCGTTTCCCCTTCCTCGTATACACCGTTATGGATGACCCAATGGATCGTCCGGGCCCGATAGTAATAACCAGCTTCTACCGTTTTTTCGAATGTATTGTGATAGACGGAATCGTTGTTCGTGCCTACCGTAGAGCCCGCGCCGACAGTATCCCAAGAGCTTCCGGTCCATTTCTGAACGTAGAAGATGAGCCCGATCGAGTCGACCGTCCTGGTGGCGACAGTCGTAGCCGAGACAGTTACTTTGCCTTTGGTCGGCGTAATCGTGCTGACTCCGTTTTCCAAGTAGAGATGGTTCGGATTAAACACGCTGAACAGTTCGATAGGAGGCGCCGCCGTCAGCGCGACTGCTCCGGACGTTGCTTCCGACGCTTGGACCTCTGCGGCCCGAACGGCATTTCCAGACGACCCGAATGCGATGACGGCAACGAGAGCCGTCGCCAGTAACCCCTGCATTGCTTTCATCATTTTGTTTTTTCTCATCGTCATCAACCTCTCTTGTCTCATTGGTGTTCACTATATACACAATCGCGAGACAAAAAGGTTGCAGCATGTTTCGACATTTTTTTATTTTTTTCTTCACGTTTGCAGTTGCCGGTGACGACGACTGTTTTATATTGTCCGATACGCGACCGTCCCCGTGTTTAGGCCATGACAAATTTGAATCGCTCTCTCCGCCGTATCGATCGAGCTTCCCCATTGCAGCATGTAGCGGAACTCGTAAAAGCCTCCGAGGGTCGCTTTGAAGTTTGTCTCCCAATAGTTCGTAAGCACCCAGGCATACAAGGAGCGTTGGCGGTCCTCCTGCTGCTGGCCGTGAACAAGCCGTTGTCCGTATTCGAGCGGCCCGGTCTGCATTAACGGCGTATCCGGAGTCGCAATCAGCAGCCCGTTGTCGGGCGCGATCAAGGCCAGTCCTTCCTGAATGCAGTAAAAGTCCGTACACGTCCCCGGGATCTGATCCTTGCCCGGCCTGACATAAGCTCCCGCTTTTTCGAACCACAGCTCCCCGTTGTCCGCTTTGTTGAAGGGCAGGGACACATAGACGTTCTCCGGGTCCCAGACGCTATCCTTATGAATGCGAACCGATACGTCGACGCGGGGCTGCTCTCTGTAAACTTTAAGAAACAGGGAATAATGACTCATTCCTTGAACGCGATATTTCAATTCCACAATGCCGTAAAGCGGACCGTTCGTAATTTGCTTAACGCCGGACAATACCCCGATCGAACGTTCGACATCGATCCCTTTGCGATTTCGTCCCATCGTTCTCCGAACGTTCATCTGATCGCCGTTCGCCCCGCGGGTGATCTCATAGACGGGAGTGAACGCTCCGCAGGCTTGAGCGCGATCGATCCATTCCTTGCCCGTTTGCTTGTCGATCCAGGACACAATCCCCTCCCCCGTCTTCCACGCGATCCGCACGAACGGAGATTCAATGCGGTTTTCCGCAACGGTCAGTTGGAGAGGCTCCTTTTGCTCGAGGGAAATCAAGTCGGCCATATCGTACATTCCGTCGGCTCCGCTCAGCCGGGTGCTGCTCGTCGTACTCTTTTTCACGTTCGAGGCGCTGCGAAGCGAGAATCTCTTCTCTTCCTTGGCCGCAAGCCGGACTTGAACGGCAATTTGGTACCCTCTGCTGACTCTCTCCTGCTGATGCGGGACAACCGCGCCCGTCTGTTCATCGACAACCTCGAATCCCTCTCTGAAGCAGTCGGCTTCCCATTGTCCTTCCAGATAGAAAAACGCCAAATCCTCGACGGGAAAATCGTGCGAATTGATCGCTTTATAGGCGAAAGCCCGATCCGGCCTTAACAACGCGTCTCCCCGCTGCTTCAGAATGTCGTCCAGAGCGGTATGGACCAATCTGCTTGCATTGCCCGCATAGGCTTCCTTCCTCACGCCAAGCTCCTGCACCATCATATGCCACGGCTCGGAGATCGAGGAATGGTACCCCCAAGTGTGCTCGGCATACATCATCAATTGCCGCTCCGCCTGCTCGATTCTGTCCGGGTCGACCACACTGCGATCCGCGTCCAGACGGTTGACCATATTTAAAGTCCGCTGCGCGTTTCTGAAAATCTGCGTGTGCATCGCGGTCGAGGCAACGCCGTCGGACCACCAGTCCGGCCAATCTCCGCGATAGACGGGAATCGTCTCCGGCTGCTGCTTCAGCAAGTCGAAATAGCGGTCGAGCGTCGTCATCTCGATCTCGACCCGGTCCCCGTGCTTCCGGTTCCATTCCTTGATAAAGCTCATTACCTTGCCGCTAGGCGCCGCATTGTCCGTTAGCAATCCCATTACGTTCACGAGCGTAAAATCGTACGGATACGCCTCTTGTTCAAGCTGCCCCAGATAACGGGAGATTCGGGCTTCCGCCAGCGTCCAATGATCTTCCGCTATGCCCCATACGGACCATTCGTCCTTTATCGTATAAGACAGCGTGGCGTCGGGGTTGAGGCCGAGCTCGTTCCCCACCATGTAATGCTCGCCGTTCCAGACGAGAATCCGATTGCCCTTGGGCGTCTCCCAGTAAAACGGATACTGCTTGCGACCGAGGGCGAACATGCCGTGATGCGTATGAATGCACGACAGCAGATGTTCAATGCCGGCATCCGCCAACGCCTGCGCATACCCCCAGCTGTAGCCGTTGATGTCCGCGGTCATCGCCGATCTCACCTGCAGTCCGAGAGGCTCCGCAAACTTCCCGGCTTTCGCAAGCATGACGCTCAGCAGCTCGTAATTGACCAATTCCGTCATATTGAGATAGCTGCCGGACAATTCGATATCGCCTCTCCGCAAGGCGGAGACAAACTTTTCTTTTTCTTCCGCGGTTGCCTGCTCCAGAAATTTCTCGACCGCCCAGAACGTTTCGCAGGTCCATTTGAACCCTTCCCATTCCGGACGGGCGCCCGAATGGGAGGCGTTGCTGATGGCCACGGCTTGTCTGATGAAATCTATCTGGTATTGCTCGATCCTCTCTTGTCTTTCCGTATAGCCGATGTCCGTGTGGGAATGCTGGATGGCATAGATTTTCCACTTGCGCTTCAGGGAGTTCATGAGCTTAATCTCTCCTTTTGTTGTTTCGTCCACCTCCATTTTAGCGCTCGAATCCGGCCGAGTATTTGTAAAGAAGCGTCATGTTTTTGTGCGATGCGGACATTCGGGAATTTCGGAGCCTGGCGCACATGCCAAAAAAAGGCTGTCCCGCAAGCCAGCCAAACGGCTCTTGCTTGCGGGACAGCCCCGAGGGCTTGTCTGCTGTTCGTCCTTACTTGGAAGCTTTGTCCTTCAGCGCCTTCAAACGCTTCATCACGTCGTTGGCGCCGCGTCCGAAATAGTCGTGCAGCTCGCTGTACTCCCGGTACAGCTTCTCGTAGACGGCCACATTTTCCGGAATCGGCTTAAACGACTCCTCGCGCACCCGCGCCATCGCCTTCGCCGCGTCGACGACGCTGTCGTAGCCGCCTCTGGCGCTTCCGGCGGCGACCGCGCCGAACATGGCCGCGCCGACCGCCGGCGTCTGCTTGGAATCGGCGACTTTAATCTCGCGGTTGGTCACGTCCGCGTAGATCTGCATGAGCAGCGCGTTGCGCTGCGGCAGCCCGCCGCAAGCGTACACCTCTTCCACCGGAACTCCGTTGCTGTGGAAGGCGTCGATAATTTTGCGCGTGCCGTATGCCGTCGCTTCGAGCAGCGCGCGATACACTTCCTCCGGCTTCGTCAGCAGACTGTAGCCGACAATGACGCCGGTCAGGTTCGTATCCACGAGCACGGAGCGATTGCCGTTCCACCAATCGAGCGCGAGCAAGCCCGTTTCCCCGGGCTTATAGGCGGACGCCCGCTCCGTCAGCCACTGGTGAACGCCAACGCCTTCCTTCCCCGCCGCTTCCTTCGCGTAAGCCGGAACGGCTTCCTCCACGAACCATTCGAAGATGTCGCCGACCGCGGACTGCCCGGCCTCATAGCCCATGTAGCCCGGAATGATTCCGTCCTCGACGACGCCGCACATGCCTTCTACCGCAACTTCCTCCGTGCCGAGCAGCATATGGCAGATCGACGTTCCCATCGCCATGACGAGCTTGCCCGGCGTAACGACGCCGACGGCCGGCACAGCCGCGTGCGCGTCGACGTTGCCGACGGCGATCGCCGTGCCCGCGTTCAGGCCGATCAGCCTCGCCATCTCCTCCGTCAGCTCGCCCGCTTTCGAGCCCAGCGGCTTGATCTCGCCGCGAAGCTTCGTCTCCGTCAGCTTGTCCAGACGGGGATCGAGCGCCTTGAAGAAGTCGTTGCCCGGATAGCCGTCCTGCTTGTGCCAGATCGCCTTGTAGCCGGCCGTGCAGCTGTTGCGTACGAATTGTCCCGTCAGCTGCGAGACGACCCAGTCCGTCGCTTCCGTGAACAGATCCGTCGCCTCGTACACTTCAGGCGCTTCGTTGACGATCTGCCAGATTTTCGCGATCATCCATTCGGAGGAGATTTTGCCTCCGTAGCGGGGCAGAAACTTCTCTCCGCGCTCGGCGGCGATCGCGTTGAGACGGTCCGCCTCGTCCTGCGCGGCGTGGTGCTTCCACAGCTTTATCCAGCCGTGGGGATGGTCCTTCCACTCCGGCTTCAGGCACAGCGGCACGCCTTGCTCGTCGACGGGCAGCATCGTGCAGGCCGTAAAATCGATGCCAAGCCCGATGATGTCGTCCGGCGAAACGCCGGACTGCCGAAGCACCTCCGGAACGGAGCGGCGAAGCACCTCCAAATAGTCGTCCGGATGCTGCAAGGCCCAATCGTGCTCCAGCTCGCGGCCGGAAACCGGCAGCTTCTCGTCGATCACGCCGTGAGGATATGGAGTGACGTGGTCCGCGATTTCATTGCCGTTGGACAAGTCGACAAGCACGGCACGGCCGGATTGCGTGCCGTAATCGACGCCGATTGCGTATTTCTGGCTCATGGGTAACCTCCTGTTATCGATAGAATAATGGCTTAATGGCGCGAATCTTCGGGTTGACCGTAATAGGCGTTCGCTCCGTGTTTGCGAAGGTAATGCTTGTCGAGCAGCGCCTGGTTCATCGGACCGACTCCCGCGTTCAGCTGTCTCGTATGGTAGGCCATCTTCGCCACTTCCTCGAGAACGACGGCGTTATGCAGGGCGCTCATGGCGTCCTTGCCCCAAGCGAACGGCGCGTGGCTGTTCACGAGCACGCCCGGAACGCGGTCCGGATCGATCCCGCGGAACGTCTCGACGATTACGTTGCCCGTCTCCGCCTCGTATTCCCCGCGAATTTCCTCGTCCGTCATCTGCCGCGTGCAAGGAATCGTGCCATAGAAATAATCGGCCTGAGTCGTTCCGAGCGCCGGTATTCCCTGCCCCGCCTGCGACCAGATCGTCGCCCAGGGAGAGTGCGTATGCACGATGCCTCCCACATTGGGAAAAGCGCGGTACAGCACGAGATGCGTCGGCGTATCCGAGGATGGCCGCATATCGCCCTCGACGACGCGGCCGTTCGCGTCGACGACGACCATGTGCTCCGGCTTCAGCTCCTCGTAGGGCACCCCGCTCGGCTTGATCACCATCAAATCCGAGGCTCTGTCGTATCCGCTTACATTGCCCCATGTGAAGGTGACCAGGCCGTACTTCGGCAGCTCCGCATTGGCCCGGCACACCTGTTCCTTAAGTTGATCTAACAAGTGAAAACACTTCCTTCCCCAGTAAGAAAAAGCTCTGCGCGCAGCTCTCCCTTTTACTCTGCTAGGTCGATTATACACTTGTACGTACATCTATGTCGAGATGCTCCGCTAACGTTTTTCCGCTACGGATTGCCGCTCGACCAGCTTGGGCGCGTACAGCACGTCTTTGTCCGGCGGGCGCTCGCCGTTTTCCAGCAAAGAGACGAGCAGATTCGCCGCCCGCTCGCCCAGCGCGGACTTCGGATGCTCGATCGTCGTCAGCTTGATTTCCGTCGCCGTCGCCAGGAACGAATCGTCGTAGCCGATCATGGACAGATCGTCGGGAATCCGCAAGCCCAGCTCTCTTATCGTATCGAGCAGCGATACGGCCAATTGATCGTTGTAGCAGACGATCGCCGTCGGCCTCTGTTCGGACAACAGCATCTCCCGCAGCAGACGCTGCGGCCGCTCCTCCCGGTCCTCCGTCGAATACCGGACGATCGTGCTCGCGTCCGGCGGCAGCTTGCGGTCGCGGCAGGCGCGGATAAATCCCTTCATCCGCCGCACGCCCTGCAGGTCGTCCGTCTTGAAAAATCCGGCGATTCTCCGATGTCCGCGCTCAAGCAAGTAGTCCGCGGCCATATAACCTCCCGCGTCGTCGTCGACTCTGACGCTCGGGCAGTCCATGTCCGGATACCGCTCGTTGATCATCAGCATCGGAATGCCGTGATCCTCGACGGCCAGGTAATTGTCGAAATTCGGGTTGCCTTCCGCGCTCTTGGTCGGCTCCACGATCAGCGCGCACACCGAGTGGCCCAGCATCATTTCCAGACATTCACGCTCCCTGTCCTTGCGGTGATCGGTGCTGGACAGCAGCAGGCGGTAGCCTTTATCCTTGAGCGCCGACTCGACCCCGCGAACGATGGAAGGAAAAATGTAGTCCGAGATCGAAGTCGTAATGATACCGACCGTCCGATTGCCCGACGAGGCGCGGCGTTCCGGGGATTGTCTGCCGACGAACGTCCCCTTGCCCTGCTCGCGGGCCAGCCAGCCTTCCCGGACCAGTTCCCCGAGCGACTGCCGGACCGTCTGGCGGCTGAGCGCGAATTGCTCGGCCAGCTCGTTTTCCGACGGCAGCTTGTCCCCCGGGCGGTAACGTCCGGACGCGATCCAGGACAGCACCTCTTCTTTAAGCCGTATATATTTCGGAGATTGCACGGTCTCGGGTCCTCCTCATTAAGCATAGTGCCATTATAGCATACGTTTTCACTTGTACGTACCTATTCTCCGCCTGTCCTTTCAGGCGGAGCGGGTTGGAATTTCGTATTATGACTCCGGAGGTCGTTTCCATGGCAAACCGAATGATCTATTCGACGGAAGAAATCGATATCAGCGCCGACAGCGACAAGCGGCTCGTACGAATCGAGCTGTCGAGCAGCGGCTACCGTCAACGTTACGTTTCTATCGTGATCGAAGAACGGGAGGAGCTGGAGCGAATTATCGCCGCCCTGCAGGAGGCCGGATCGGCTTTGTCGTGAGGCGCGGAGAAGTTCAGGGCTCCTCGAGAAGCGGCACAATCATGCTCCGGCGCAGCTCCTCCCTGTCCAGCAGCGGTTCCATATCCTCGATCGGACGCCCTACGCCCAGCTTCGGATGCACGGCTGCGCCGGCAGAGATGGCGATCTCCGCGACGACGGGACCTTCGGCCGCGGACAACGACTTCAGCAGCTCCTCCAGCTCGCTCCAGGATGCCGCCCGAAGCCCGGCGATGCCGTACGCTTCGGCGACCTTCGCGAAGTCGGGACAGCTGTAGCCGGACACCGTGGAAGCCTGCCGGCCGCCGAAGTACAAATCCTGAAACTGCCGCACCATGCCCAGGGAACGATTGTTCAGCACGAAGACGGCGATCGGAAGCCGCCAATGGACGATCGTCTGCAGCTCCTGGATGTTCACCTGCATGCCGCCGTCCCCCGCGACGAGTGCGATCCGCCTGCCGGGCACGGCGAACGCCGCGCCGATCGCAGCCGGAAGGCCGAATCCCATCGCCCCCATGCCCCCGGCGTTCAGCAGCCGCGCTTCGCCCCGGACGGGCAGCGACTGGCTCGCCCACATCTGATGCTGTCCGACGTCCAGACAGACGATCGCATCCGCGCCGATCGCCTCTCCGAGCCGCTCCATCAGGCGGTTCGGGTCGATCTCGCCCTGTTCTTCCTTCGCCCCTCGTATTCCGACTGCGGCTGCCGCTCCCGTCGGATATTTCCGCCGACAAAGCGCAAGCCAGTTCTTCCATGCCGACCCTCCGCCGAGCTGCGGACGCCGTTCCCATTCCGCGGCCAATCGGCTCAGAAAAGGCTTCAAATGCCCGCGAATCGCCATATCCGCTTGGACCTTCCTGCCCAATTCCGCTTCGTCGATATCCACGTGAATAACGCTCGCCTCGCGCGCGAACGTCTCCGGACGGGTGCCCGTCTGCCGCGTATCGAGCCGGGAGCCGAGCACAAGCAGGCAGTCGCAATTGGCCAGCGCCAAATTCGCGTAACGATGGCCGTACGATCCGATCAATCCCAGATTCCATTCGTAGTCCGTCTCGACGGCGTCCAGTCCCATCAACGAACAGACTGCCGGTATGCCCGCCCGCGCCAGCCAAGCGCGCAGCTCCTCCGTCGCCCCGGCCTGGCGCACGCCTCCTCCGACCAGCACCATCGGCCGCGCTGCCTCTCGCAGCATCGCCGCCGCCCGCCCGACCTCGTCCTCCGGGACCGTCGGCAGAACCGCCTCCGCTTCCTCCGCTTCCGAAAATCCTTCCATCCGCTCCGGATCGATCTCCGCGCGCTGCACATTCATCGGAATATCGAGCAGCACCGGACCGGGCCTTCCCGATTGCGCGATCGCCCACGCCTTCTCCAGCTCGAAGCGCAGCCGGCTCGCGTCCGCGACCATGGCCGCGTATTTCGTCAGCGGCCGGACGACGCTGACGATATCGGTCTCCTGAAAGCCGTTCTGCCGCACCGGATCGTCGAACTTGAACTCGTAGGTGTTCACCTGGCCGGTCAGGAACACGCAGGGGACCGAATCGAAATAACAGCTGCCGATCCCCGTCACCAGGTTCAGCGCCCCCGGCCCGCTCGTCGCCATCGCCACGCCGACCTTGCCGCTCGCCCGCGCGTAGCCCTCCGCCGCGAACGCCGCCGCCTGCTCGTGATGCATCGATACGGCCGCGATATCCTCGCGCTCGGCCAGCGCGTCAAGCAGATGCGCGATCGCTCCGCCCGCCATCTCGAAGACGTGCGTAACCCCCTGCCGGACCAAATATTCCGCCACGTACCGAGCCGCCTTCATGACCGCCATACCTTCCACGGAGCGCTGCCCGTTTTCCACAGCGTCTCCAGCGACATTTTGTCCCGCAAGGTGTCCATCGGATGCCAGAAGCCCTCGTGCCGGAACGCCATCAGTTGATTCAGGCGCGCCAGACTCTCCAGCGGCTCCTTCTCCAGCATCGTGCCGTCTCCGCCCATGTAAGCCAGCGCCTCCGGCTCGAACACGAAGAAGCCCCCGTTCATCCAGCCTCCGTCGCCCTTCGGCTTCTCCCGAAAGCCGCGCACGCCGCCTTCTTCGCCGAGCTGAAGCGCGCCGAACCTTCCCCCGGGCTGCACGGCGGTAACGGTCGCCCACTTGCCGTGGGCGCGATGGAACTTGACCAGCTCGGCCAGATCGACGTCGCTTACCCCGTCCCCGTAGGTCAGCATGAACGGACCGTTGGCCAAATAGGCGCCGATCCGCGCGATCCGCCCTCCCGTCGACGTATCTTTGCCGGTGTCGACCAGCGTCACCTTCCACGGATCGGTCAGCCGCTGGTGAATCGCCCTTCTCCCCCCGTTCGAGAAGTCGTACGTCACATCCGATTCGTGCAGATCGTAATGGGCGAAATATTCCTTGATCAGAACGCCTTTATAGCCGAGCGGAATAACGAACTCGTGAAACCCGTAATGCGAATAAATTTTCATGATGTGCCATAAAATCGGTTTGTCCCCGATCTCGATCAGCGGCTTGGGCCGAACGGCCGTTTCTTCGCTGATTCTCGTGCCGTAGCCCCCGGCGAGAATGACGACCTTCAAGGGACCTCCCCCTCTCCCGTCCTTGCGGACGAAGCTCCGACGACAATCTCCTACTACTTATGCCGGAGCGCTCGCAGGGGTGTGGACAAGAGGGCGGATAACCGGAATTTACGGCAGCTTTCCCGATGAAAAGGATTGCGAAGTATCGCGAAAAAAAGTACGATGAAGGCAACATCAAATATTGGAGACGATTTCCATGACGCGTAATCGCAGCAACGCCGTGTCGGGCCGCCCGCCCGTGCTCGGAAACCGCGGCTCTAACGGCTCGATCGCCATCGGGTCGCACAGACGGCAGGGAAACGCGCCGCTGATCGGCTCGCACAGGCAGCGCCGGGAGGAGCAGCCGGAGCAGCCGTCCCTCGGCAATCAGGACAGGCTCCAGGGCATGCAGCAGGAGCCGTTCGAGATGAAACCGATGGTCAACGGCATGGACAAGTTCGACGAGTGGTTCCCCCAGCCCCACTCCAGAATGCATACGGTCCTGCCCTCCAAGACGTTTTACGCGGATACGGAGGAGAAGAGAGCGCCCTACGCCCGCAAGTTCAACGAGGACGGAACGATCTCCAATCAATCGGACGGAGAACATTTGAGCACGATTGGCGCATTGAGCGCCCCGGTCCAAGGCTCCAAGCCCGACCGTCATATTTTTACGATGGACGGAGGCGGCAATTTCTATACGGCCGACGCCATTCACGAGACGACCAAGCGCGGAAGGGAAGCCCAGGCGAGGTTTAATCTGGCGGAGCCCGGCGGCCAGGAAGCTCCGGCGCCGGTGTCCTCCTATTACGAAGGCGAGGGGGGCGGCCCGGAGCCCAACTACGTCGAGATCCAGGAAGAGTCGGAAGAGAGCGGGAGTGGCTACGGCTACTCGCAGGTGGCGCCGTCGACCTCCGACAACAACTATATCGAGATCCAGGACGAATCCGCGGAAAGCGAGTCCGACGGCTACGGCTACTCGCAGGTAGCGCCGTCTGCCCCCGACAACAACTATATCGAGATCCAGGACGAATCTGCGGAAAGCGAGTCCGACGGCTACGTTCCCCAATACATGGGGGAGCAGGAGCCGCGAAGCTCCGACGGGCAATATCTCGATTCCCCGCCCGACAGCCCGGACCATTACTACGAAGCGCAGGAGCACGACGACGCTTCTACCTATTACGGGTCGGAAGTCGAGCAGGAAGAGGAAGAGACCGGTCCCCAGGTACCTTATCAGGAACGGTTCCACCACTCCAGCTTTCTGGCGGGACAAGCCGTTGCCGGAGCCGGGGAGATGCAGGTGCGCGACGGCCAGATCGAGCTCGTCTCCGACGCAAGCGGCCACTATCGCCCGGGCTCCAAGCAGATGCTGCAAACCGTGCAGGAGCTGGAACGGAAAAAGGTGCCGGTCGAGAGAATGGGCGTCGAGTTCATCGGCAAAGGAAATGCGGCTCTGGACGCGGACGGCTATGCGAGTATGGACGAGAGCGGAGATACGATCAAGGAAACCAACATGCAGGCGTCGGCACTGGAGCTGCTGGGCTACGCCAACCATCGCAATCCCGAGAACGCCGAGACGGAGATGCGGGCGAACCACGCCAAGAAAAACCGCTTTTTGTCCGAGCTGCTCGGATTGGCGGGCAAATCCAAGAAAAAGGACGAGGTGCGTCCCTCCGACAACCCTCAACCAAGCCGCTGGAGAAGAAGATAGAGCGAGGCTGACGGCTTCGCAATCGATCGGCCGGGAGAAATTTCCGGCCGATTTTGCGTGGCGAAGAGGAGGGCAGAAGCCGACGAAAGCTCGCCCTAGATAGCCGCTCCCGAAGCGCCTGCCGTCGCACCCGCCGTCCCCGGAACTCCTGCCGCGCACAGCGTTCGTTCCTGCGACAGCTCGGCGCATTCCCGGAAGGCGAAATGCCGGCAGCCGGCACACCGGGCCTTATCCAGGCAGCCCAGCGCGTAGCCGATCGCCTCGCCCGTATGGGCGAAAAACCGGTCCCGGCCGATCGCCTCCGCCAATCCCGTCCGTTCCAGCACTTCGCGCGGCTGCCCCTGAATGCCGGACACGAGCACAACGCCGCCCGCGCCGAGAAATTCCCGCACCAACAAGGCCAGATTGGCTTCTCCCGTCATATCGATCATCGGAACCTTCGCCATCCGGATCAGCAGCACGCGATGGGACCGGCCGACCACTTCGTTTAACGCCCGGCCGAACGGCTCCGCCGCGCCGAAGAACAGCGCGCCCTCCACCGTCGCGATGCGGATTTGCGGACAATCCCGCTTCTCCGTCACCGCCCCCGGCACCACCTTGCCATGGCGAGCCAGCGGATCGGGCAGCACCTTATCCACCTTGATCATCCCGCCCATCCGCTTCACGAACAGCACGACCGCCAGCACCAGCCCGGCCGTAACGGCGGCCGTCAAATCCATGAACACCGTAAGCAGGAATGTCGCGACCAACACGAGCGAATCGCCCGTCTTCGTTCGCAGCAGCTTCGCGAAATTGCGATACTCGCTCATCTTCCACGCGACAACCATCAGCACCGGAGCCATGCCGGCCAGCGGAATGCGGGAGGCGAGCGGAGCGAAGAGCAGCAGCACGGCGAGCACGACGACGCCGTGAACGATGCCCGACACGGGACTGACCGCTCCCGACTTAATATTGGTGGCCGTTCGGGCGATCGCGCCCGTCGCCGGAATGCCGCCGAACAGCGGGGCAACCATATTGGCGACGCCCTGTCCGATCAGCTCGCGGTTGCTGTCGTGCCGCGTTCCGGTCATCTCGTCGGCGACGACGGCCGACAGCAGCGATTCGATGCTGCCCAGCATCGCGATGACGAAGGCCGGATACAGCAGCCGTTCGACGCGGTCCAGCGTGATTTCCGGCAGATGAAACGCCGGCAGCTCGCTCGGGATCGCGCCGTAGGCGGAGCCGATCGTCGCCACGCTGCCGTCGAACAGCAGACTCGCGGTCAGCGTCGCCGCCAGCAATCCGACGAGCAGCGCCGGCAGCTTCGGCGCATAACGCGACACGAGCACGATAACCGTCAAGCTGACGAGCGCCGTCGCGACGCTGTATCCGTCGATCAGCTTCGTATTCGCCGCGATCTCCTTCATGTTGGCCAGAAAGCGCTCGTGTTTGTCCAGCCCGTCCATCCCGAGAAACCCGGGAATTTGTCCCGTGAAAATAATAACCGCAATGCCCGCCGTAAATCCGAGCGTTACCGGCCGGGGAATAAAGCGAATCAGCGCGCCCAGCCGGAACAATCCCATCAACAGCAGCATGACGCCGGCCATAATGCCGGCCAGCAGCAAATTCTCGTATCCGTACTGCAGCACGATCATGAGCAGCACCGGCACGAACGCCCCCGTCGGCCCTCCGATCTGGAACCTCGAGCCCCCGAGCAGCGAGATCAGCACACCGGCCACAATCGTCGTATACAATCCATATTGGGGACTCACGCCCGACGCGATCGCGAAAGCCATCCCGAGCGGAATGGCCACGATGCCCACGATCAAACCCGATACCAGGTCGCGGCGCAAGGAACCGACATTGTAATCTGCAAATCTCCCCAACCAACCCTGCTTCATTTTACCCCTTCTTATTTTTGAATATTTGATTATTTGAATATATAGAATATAAGAGCAAGCGTCGGGAAAGTCAAAATGGATTTCCCCCGTTATTTGCGGGTTTAACGCGATGCGGCGCATAAAAAACGAGGCCACGTACGCCGATCGGCGAATTAGCCTCGTTTGCCCTTCTTTACTCGCTCCGGATCGTCTCCAGCAGCGATATGGCGTCGACAAGATGGTTGTCGAAAATACGTTTGGCGACCTCCAGCAGCTCCCGGATCAACGGGTCGCGCAGCGAATAGATCACGTTTGTCCCGTCCTTCACGCCGCTGACGACGTTTTTGGCGCGGAGCACGGCCAGCTGCTGCGATACCGCCGAGCCTTCCAGCCCGAGCACCGCCTGGATTTCGTTGACGTTTTTCTCCCCCTCGCACAGCACCTCCAAAATCCGAATGCGGAGCGGATGCGCGAGCGCCTTGAAGAACTCCGCCTTGAATTGCTGCAATTCGCGGCTCACGGCCTTTCCCCCTTTCAATCGAACCAGCCCTTGTTCTTGAACCAGACGTACATGCCGAGACCAAGCGCGAGCATAACCCCGAGGACGATGTAATACCCCGCCTGCCACTCGAGCTCGGGCATGTTCACGAAATTCATCCCGTATACGCCGGCGATAAAAGTGAGCGGCATGAAGATGGTCGTCATCACCGTGAGCGTCTTCATAATCGAATTCATCCGGTTCGAGCGCAGCGAATCGTAGCTGTCTCTGAGATCGGCCGTCATCTCGCGGTTCGATTCGATCATCTCCGTCAGCTTCAGCAGGTGGTCGTAGATATCGGTAAAATAAGCGTGCTGCTCCTTGACGCCCGGAATTTTATCCGAATTGAGCAGCCGGTACAGCAGGTCTCGCATCGGCAGCACCGTCCGGCGAATGCGCAGCAGCTCGCCGCGAATATCGTAGATTTGCTCCGTCATCCGCTGCAGGTCGACCCTGTTTTCGCCCTGATCCTCGATTTCGTTCAGCTGATCCTCTATTTTGTACAACGTCGGAAAATAGTTGTCGACGAGTTTGTCCATCAGCAGATAGGCGACGTAATTGTGGTCCCTCCCGCGGCGAAAATCGGGATCGAGCATCCGCCTCCAGGCTTCCTCGATCTCCTGCGTCGGCGCAAGATGGAACGTGACGATTCCCCGCGGCCCGAGAAAGACGTTCACTTCCTCCGCCTTGAGCGTCTGCGGATGCAGCGCGTGAAGCACGAAAAAATGCGTCTCCTCGTAATGATCCACCTTCGGCCGCTGCAGCCGCTGCAAGCAATCCTCGATCGCAAGCGGATGAAATTGAAAATAGCTGTCCAACAGGTCGATCTCCCCCGGCTTCGGGCAATCGAAGTCGACCCAGAACCAGTTGACGTCGTCATCCGTCAGCCGTTCCAGGGGGACGTCCTCCCGGCATTGCCCATCGTCCGTAGCGGCCATAATCCGCAGCACTCGCCTCACCTCTTAACGTCCATTATGCCTTGCGAAGGAGGAGATTGGCAACTTGCCCGTTCCGGTCGGCCCTAAACTTCCGCGGCCGCATTTATCTTAATAATCGAGCAGACGCCCATTATCGTTCCATTGGCCGTACATTTTGTTTTCTCTCGTGTTTGTCAGGAATTTGTCTAATCTGCCCGCGAATAATTCCGGCTGATTTTTATAGCTTTGGATGGTGTCGATCCGAATTCTTCTATACAGCTCGGGAAAGGCCATGAAATTCTCGTAGATTTGCTTGTCCTCTTTCAGCCTCTGCTCTATTGCCTTGTCTACGCGAAAAGATTCCGGGTTCATATCGGGAAGAACCTGCCTCCCCTCGTCTCTCATTAACCCCAGCTTTTCCAGACGGCGCACCCTTTCCTTGTTTAATTCGGTCCATGAGCTTTTTTTGCTTCTGGGGGACAGCCTTTGAGCCAGCTCCGTTGCGGATACTTTCTTTTTGACCCCGTCAATCCATCCAAAGCACAGCGCTTCCTCCACTGCGTCCAAATACAGCAGCCTGCCGGAGGCGGGCTTCATGCTAACCGACACCCAGCAGAACCTTTCAACCTTCCCGTTTTCCTGCAGCCAAATCCTCAATTCTTCCCTCGTTTTCACCGGAATTTTATTTTCGATTCCCATCGCCATTTCCCTTTCTAAAAAGAGCTATTGGAGAACTTGGTGTACGTGGCTTCAGGAATCTCCGCTGTTAACCATCATGTCACATTGGAGCGCCGTCGCGCAATTTTCTAACTTCACTCTTTTCCCGAGCCCCACCCCATCGAGCCAATGTATGACATTTCGCGTATCAGCCGGGCGTGCCTCCGTAACCGATTCTTTAGAACATCCCGGCCCGAAAACTGGTTTTTCGCTCGGGGATAACCGATTCTTTAGAACATCCCGGCCCGGAAACGGGCTTTTCGCACGGAGATAACCGATTTCTTAGAACATCCCAGCCCGGAAACGAGCTTTTCGCTCGGGGATAACCGATTCTTTAGAACATCCCAGCCTGACAACGGGCTTTTTGCGCGGAGATAACCGATTCCTTAGAACATCTCAGCCCGACAACGGGCTTTTCGCATGGGGATAACCGATTCTTTAGAACATCTCAGCCCGGAAACTGGCTTTTCGCGCGGAGATAACCGATTCTTTAGAACATCCCGGCCCGAAAACTGGTTTTTCGCTCGAGGATAACCGATTCCTTAGAACATCTCGACCCGCATCCCGCCCCGACAACAGGCTTTTCGCGCGGCTTATATACGTTCCGGACGTAAAAAAATGGCCTCCAGTTGCAAGACCATTTTTCGGGGATGAGTTACGCTTTGTTGGAAAGGGTTTGATCGAGAAAGCGGTCCGCGTCGCCATTCAACTTCCAAGTGACTCCGAACTTGTCGACCAGCATTCCGAAGCACGAAGACCAAGGCATAGAGGATAACGGCATGATCACATAACCGCCTGCGGCCAATTTGGAAAAATAATTTTCCAATGTTGGTTTGTCCTCGTTCACGATACTGATCAGGATATTGTTGCCTTTAACAAACTCGCCCGTTACGCTCTTCATCGAGGGCAGTATGTCCGACATCATGATTTTCCCGCCGGCAAATTCTATCGAAGACTCCATGATCATGTTCAGCTCATTTTCCAGCAGCGGGTAGTTGGGATCTTGCGGGAAATCCTTGAATTTTACTTTTTTAACCTCTTTCGCATGCAAAGCCTCGGAATAAAAATCAATCGCTTGCTCCGCGTCTCCGTCAAAATTTAAATAGACAATAGCCGGCATAAAGAAAAACCTCCTTCTTGTGATGAATACAGTATAATGAACAATAGGTGACAGCTACATGTCATCATTCATAAATAAAGAAGGAGAACCTATGGAAAAGGTTGAGCGACTAATCTCCATCATCATGATCCTGCTGAAAAAGGATGTTGTGTCGGCCAAAGAATTCGCGCAATTGTTTAACGTTGCCAAAAGAACGATTCTTCGCGATATGGAGACGCTGAGCTTATCCAACATCCCCGTCTATTCCGTCAACGGAGCGCATGGCGGCTACGGGATTATGGAGGAGTTTAAGGTTGATAAACGTCTTTTGAGCAGCGCCGATTTGGAGAATATCTTGACGGCGCTCGGCGGATTGGAACAAATTCTCGTTAGCGAAGAAATCGAGGTGACGATCAAAAAAATAGAAGCAATGGTCAGCCCATTGTCTCCTAAAGGTTCGATCCGAATGTCTTTTTACGATTGGGAGGGTCGGTCCGAAATTCGCCAAACCTTGAAGAAGTGTCAGGAAGCGATATTGGCGCGAAGGCTGATTTCCTTTGATTATACGGATAAAAACGGCTTGAGTACGAATCGGTCGGTCGAGCCTTGCCAGCTTCATTTTAGCGAGACGAGTTGGTATTTGAAGGGATTCTGTTTGCATCGCAAGAGATACCGAACATTTAAACTATCCCGGATCGACAATCTGAACATCGACGAAATAACGTTCTCCCCCAGAGATGACTTACTGAAGCAGGGAGATGAAACAAGCTATCAACCGGAGCTGGTCGCCGTAAAAGCGTTGATCTCGCCCGGCATCAAGGATCAATTCATTGAAAGGTACGGCCGAAAGAGCATTGAAAGCTACAGCTCCGAATACTTCTTGGCCACGATTTACGTACCTTGGAACCCTATTGGCTTTCAATTTCTGGCAGGCTTCGGCACAAACTTGAAGATTGTAGAGCCTCAAGCTTATGCTGCGGAATTTCGGGATTTTTTACTTGCAATGGTGGAGAATTATTCGTGAGAGGCTGCTGCCCTGGCGCAAGCCCGCGAGGCGGGTCTCGGCTCCGCAAAAGGATGCGGCCCGGATTTGTACCAGGACCGCATCCTTCGGATCGGGCCATGCGATCGCTGAACGCGATTCGCAAGAGCGCATCTATGTCGGCGTCAGAAGCCGCCGGGCAAATCCAGCCACCGGGACAGAAGCGCGGCGGCCTGCGCCCGGGTTGGCTCTCCGCGAGGGTCCAGAACCGTCGGCGACGTGCCCTGCAGCATGCCGCGCTCGGCCAGAAATTGCAGCGGATCGATCGCCCAGCCTGCCGCCAACGAGCGATCCTCGAACTTCGTCAGCGCATCGCCCGAGCTGTCCGTCCGCGCGTCCGGTCGGACGGCGCGATAGGCGCGGAACAGCATGGCGGCCGCCTCTTGTCTGGTGACGACATCGCGAGGCGCAAACCGCTCCTTGTCTTTGCCCGCGATAATCCCCTTCTCCGCCACGGCTTGAATCGCCGACGCGTAAGCAGAGTCGGACGGAACGTCCGCGAACGCCGGCTCGCCGCCCTTCTCCTCCAGGCCCATCACTCTGGCCAGCATCAAGGCAAATTCCGCTCTCGTGGCGCGTCGTCCCGGCTCGAAACGATCGTTCCTCGCGTCTTCGAGCGCATGCTTGGCCGCCAGAACCTGAATCTCGCGGCTTGCCCAATGACCGCTCGCCACATCCTCGAACCGGCGGTCGAGCGTCAGCACAGCATAATCGCCGCTGCGGGACACGCGCGCCGTCATGACGTCATCCGCCGCCGCTCCGCCGATATAGACCGGTTCTCCCTCGTCCGGGATGAAGTAGAGGCCCGCGAGCTTCTTATCCGCACCGGCAGCCAGCTTTAACCTTAAGATCAACGGCTCGCCAAACGAGGTCAGCGGGATCGTTGCGCCGTCTTTCCCTCGCAGGCCGATCTCAAAGACCAGCGACTGTCCGGCCGATTCGTAGCGGCTGTTGGGCGCATGCGCCGCAGCTTGAAGCGAGGAAACCAGCCTCGCCGGATCGACCGCCTGCCATTTCATGTAGAAGGCGGCTTCGTCCAGCCCGTTCTGCCGCGTTAATGCCGCCAGCTGCTCCAGCGTTCCCGCCGGTACAGTTACGCTGAAACGCTCATGCGACAATTCGAGCGAGCCCCCGCTTGCGAAGAGCTGGTCCGCCGGCATCCGCACCTCCTGCCCGGAGGCTTGCAGCTCGACTTGGACTTCTCCCGCGTCCGCGGCGGGCAGCTTCTCGATCGTCTGGACAGCGTCGTCCGGAGCCCCGTTCGGGCTTTCATTGCCCGGCCCCGTCGACGGAGACGACGAACCCGACGAAGACGCGGCAACGCGAATGGAGTCCAGCGCGTACCAGCCGTCCGGTCTCTTGCCTTCGATCGCCAGCCGGATGCCGGGCTCGTCGGTGTCCGGGTCCAGTATCGCGATCAGCAGCGTGTAGGTGCCCGGAGCCAAATTCGCGGGAATCCGCAGCGGAAGCGTCGTGTCGCTGCCGCCCGGCAGCCAGCCGCGAATATCCGTAGCCGGCGAAACGGAGATCGTGGACGGCACCAGTTGCCCTCCGGCATCCGCCAGCGCGACGGCAACCGGCCAATCCATATAGAACGGCGCCACGCCTTTGTTGTTCCAATGCGTCGTCACGGACAGGCCGGTCCCTCTCGTCGCGGTCGCGACATGCTTCGCCGATTCCAGCACGAATCTGTAGCCCATCGTCTTCAGCAGCGTATCCATATTTTCCTGCACGTCCCGGGTTACCCCGTTCACGCCTACCCGATAATCCGCCGGCGACGAGGGCCCGAGCCACGACGTATGGGACGCGCGCGCTTGCGACAGCGACTCCATGAACGCATGATCGTTAAGCGACAGCAGCGGATTGCCGCTCGTAAATTCCCCGCCGGAATAATTGCTTTTCCAGAAGTCCGGCATTTGCGAGGCCGCCTGCATCTGCGCGGCGTTCTGATCCGGATCGAGATACAGGCCGATATCGGACCAACCGTCGCGGGCCCACGTCAGCCAGGATTGGGTCGAGCCTTTGTCGCCGAATACGTCGTTAAACAAGCCCAGTTGATGTTCGGCGGCAATCGGGAACGGCTTGCGCATTCCGATCAGCTTATGTTGAAAATGGTCCAGGTAATGCTGCACATATTGATCCGATACGCGGACATTCGGGAATTTGCCGGACGGACCTTCGGGATAGTTGTGAAACTCGCCCCAATGTCCGAGCGAACCGATCTGGATGAAGGCGATCCGGGGATCTTCGTCGTATCGCTCCGCCAAAGCCCGTATGAGGCGTTCATGCTCCGCCAGGAGCGTCGGACTGTTATAGTTGGGCGCAAACCCGGAGCCGACCTCCGTCGTCTCGTACCATTTCCCCGCCCCGCTCGCTGTTTCCGCGTCGACCAGCTCGTCGTACAGCCAGTCGGGAATGTCCTTATGCAGCGGGTCGCTCGTCGGCAAATCCAGCACGACGCGAAGATTGATTTTCTTCCCCTGGCTTGCCCAGTAGTCGAACTGGTATTTGCTTTCGATTCCGGCCCAGTCGAATTCGCCTTTCGCGGGCTCCAGCTCTCTCCATGCGATGCCTGCGTATACCAGGCTGTGAGGCTGCGCGTAAGGCTCGCCAAGCGGCTTGTCGGGCACGTCCCTGGACCAGGCGGCCCAGCCCATGTACGGATTGTTCAGCACCTCGAAGCTTTCCCGCGGATAATAAACGCCGGGTTCGCGAAGCTGCCGCACGCTCGCGTCGACCGTCAGCATGGCCGCGCCGTCGGCCGGCAGCGCCATCGCGTTTTTGGACATGTACGCCGCCTTCATCGGACCGGAGGACGTCGCTTCGATCTGACTGAGATACAAGTAGACGAGATCGGAATCGGCATTCGGCCGATTGTACACGGAGCCGACCCGGGTCCACACGTCTCCCCCGTCATACCGGTACAAGGAATTGCGCGAAATTTTATAATCGATTCCGCTGTCCGCCCATCCGGAATCATGCCATCCGGTTGCGGCATCCCCGTCGCTGTCGATAAAGAACTCGTTCTGCGCGTTCAGATTCGTCCCCTCCGCGAGCAGGAACAGCTTCTCTTCGTCCCTGACCGCCCGAAGCGTCAGCATGCCGCCGCTCGACACCGCTTTATTGTCCACGGCCGACCAATCCTCGGCCTGGCCGTCGACGACAATGGCGGCCCCGTTCGCGGACAGCGCCGCCGGATATTCCGCCGCCTGCACAGGTGGGGCATAAGCTTCGCCGACGCCCAGCGCAACCCGGATCGTGGACGACAAGTTGGCCCAACCGTCCATATCTACCGCCATCTCCAGAATGCTTCCGCCGGCAGGCGCATATACGGAAGAAACGACGGTCTCGGCGACGCCGATCTCGTTCCAGCTCCACCCCGGCCCGGTACTCTCGAATACCAATCCGTTCTGCACCAAATAGTCCGCTCCGGTGCGTTCGTACTGCCATCCGAGATGCCCGGTAGCCGGATCGCTGTCGCTGTTGACGAACAGGTTTTTCTCGCCCGACAGGTCGGTTCCGCGAGCGAGCACGTACAGCGTCGTTCCCTTGACGAAGGCGGACAAATCCTGCAGGTCGCCCGTGCCCTCCGCCAGAGGCGCGATGCCCGCCCAGTCGGCGTCGCTGCCGTCCACCGTCACCCTGGGGAGAGACGGCAGCGCCTTGGCCGCCTCGGCCGAAGCGGCCGGCGCATACTGGTCTCCTGCGCCGAATCCCAAATGGAGGGCGGTCGGCGAGGACAAGCCCAGCCGCGACAGCGGGACCGACATTTCAAGTACCCTGTTCTCGCTCGGACCGCTCTCCGCGTATTGGATGCCGTCAGAGCTTAACGGGTTCCACGAGAAGGCGCCGTCCACATTTTCGAAGAAGTCTCCGTTTTCCAGCAAATAATCGAACCCGGAATCCGCCCACAGCCAGTTCGCGTTAAAGCCGGTGTCCTTATCGTTGTCGATATCGATGAAGATGTCGTTCCATTCCCCCGTCTTGCCGGTCACCAGAATCGACAACGTCTCATTGTTCATCGCCGCGTACAGTCGGGTAAGTCCGTCGGCCGATTGCGCCAACGGCTCCAGCCCCGACCAGTCCGACGGATCGGCGTCTATCGCGAGGTCCGGGTCCGGACCGTAAGCGTCGGTCTGCGCCTCCGCGTTCAGCATCGTCCGGCCCGGGTCCGGCAGGAACGAATTGCCCGCAGCCTGCCGGTAAGACACCTTCACCGGGGTGGTGCCGTCCAGGCCAAGATCCGTCAAGTCCACCGCCGTCTCCGCGATCGTTCCGGAGCTGCCGTAGTCCGCCGTGCCGGCGCTCGTCCACGTCTCCCCCGAATATTGATACAATTGCCCGCCGACGATCCGATAGTCGATCCCCGCGGAATCGCTCCAGAACGGAACGCTGTCGCCGGTCGTCCCGTCGTTGTCCGCATCGATGTAGAACGTGCCGTCCGCGCTGACCTGGGTCCCCCGGACCAGCAAATACAGCTTGCCGTCGCGCTGAACGGCCTTCAGCTCTAGCAGCGCGCCCGCGCTGGAGGCCGAATTGTGCGGAACCGCCGCCCATTCGGACGGCTCGCCGGTAAATCGCGTCGGCGCGTCCTCCGCATACGCGGCGCCGACCGCTCCGGACGCGAGCGTCGCCGCGACCAGGGAGACCGTCAGCGCCAATCCGGTTACTCTTCTTATGCAGGCTGAAACTCCTCTCATGTTCTTTCTCCTCCTTTTTCCCCGCTTGATACAGGCTATAAAGGGTGCAAAAAAGACAACGGGAGCTAGGGCGTGTATGCAAACCCGCTCAGGGGTGCATCTTTCACCGCCTTTTCGCCCCCTGCTGCGTCACTTTTGCTTGACGTACCCCCGGTACGCCTTCACAAAAGTTCCTTGCATGGAACGAAAATTCGGCAACATCTGCTTTCCTCGGAGTATGCATACACGCCCTAACCGTCTTTGACAGCGTCAAAGAATATCGACTCCCGTTGTCCTTATGTCCGCGATTCAGCCGCAGACGTTCTTGGTGCCGCGAAATTACTTGCCGTACAGCGATCCGATTTCGGATATCGCCTTGTCGAGGTCGCCCTTGCCCGACAGCGGCTGCGCCAGCTTCTGAGGCAGAATCTCCCACAGCAGCTTATCCTTCCCGTCGAAGAACGGCACCGGAATCGCGTATTTCTGCGAATCGATGAAGGTTTGCTTGTTGTAGCCTTCGTCGATGGCCAGGTACGTCTCGGCCGCGGCCTTGTTGGCCGGAATCGACTGGCCTTGCCGGGCCAGAGCGGTCTGGCCGTCCGGGCCGGCCAGCCAGCTGAGCAGCGCCCATGCCGCCGGTTCGTTCTTCGAGAACGGGCTCATGGCGTTGCCCGCCACCTGCACGACGGTTTTCGTCTCCTTGAATTTAGGAGGCAGCACCGTATCGAATTCGATGTTCGCGTTCTTGAACTCGCTGGCCGACCAGGAGCCTGCGAAGCTCATCGCGACCTTGCCGGTCGTCAGCGTCAGGAACGGTTCCTGGGCCAGAGACTGGCTCTGGGTGACGGTTGGCGTAACATGGTATTTCGCAACGAGATCGCGGTAGAATTCCAGCACCTGCTTGGTTTCCGGAGAATCCATCGCCAGCGACCGGTCGTCGTTTACCAGCTTGCCCCCGTTGGAGAGAACTTGCGGCTCGAGCACGGAATCTGCCGAACCCGCGGCGTCAACCGTTAATCCCCATTGCACGATATTGTTCGAATCGAAATCGGGGTCGGCCGCGGTTTTGCCGTTCTTGTCGAGCGTCATTTTCTTGGCGATGTCGAGCGCCTCGTCCCAGGTCATCTCGGCGCCGGGCAGCGCCGCTCCGGCCGGATTCGTCTTGCTGTCGGAGAACAGCCCTTTGTTGTAGAACATGACGATCGTATTGGCGTCGCGCGGCAGCGATACCTGCTTGCCGTCGACCTGGTGGGCGGCCAATACGCCCGGCTCGAAATTGCCCAGATCGAAGGAGGTGGAAGAGATAAGGTCGGTCAAATCCTTCATTGCGCCAAGCTGCGCATACTTATCCACGTAGGCGAAGCTCATCTTGTACACGTCCGGCAGGTCCTTGGAAGCCGCCTGCGCCGTCAGCGAGGTCCAGTACGTTCCCCAGTCCTTGCTGATGACTTCGACTTCGATCTTCGGATACTTCTCGTTAAAAGCCTTCAGCAGCTCTTTCGTCTGTTCCGTTTCCACGTTCGTGCCCCACTGCCCGTAAGTCACCTTGCCGGAAATCTCCTCCGGCGTCGCTTCCGGCTCCGGGGAACCGGACGGCTCCGCGGAGGAGGCGGACGGCGAAGGAGACGGCGATTGCGAAGCCTCCGAATTGCTCTTGTTATTGCCATTGCCGCATGCAGACAGCATCAACGCGCCGATTAACAGCAGAACCGCCACACTCGATAAACGATTTTTCATGTTCGACTGATACCCTCCTTGTGAATGGTTAAAGCCCGTTGGAATTTCGGATGCGCACTTGCCGGCGAACCCCCTGTGCCGCCTCGAAGCTACTTGATCCCGGTCATGACCACCCCCTCGATGAAATACCGCTGCGCGAAGAAATAGATGCAGCCGATGGGAAGCAGCGCCAGGAACGATCCCGCGGCAAGCACGGGAAAGTCGTGCGAGGTTTGCCCGAGAATCATTTGCAGGCCGACGCTTAGCGTCTGCAGCTTCTCCGACTGGATGAAAATAAGCGGCGTAAAGAAATCCGTCCACGAGAAGACGAAGGAGAAAATAAAGGCGGTCGCGACGATCGGTCCGGACAGCGGCATGACCACCTTGCGGTAAATGACCCAATATCCGCCGCCGTCCACATGGGTCGCCTCGTCCAGCTCGTGCGGAATCGTCAGGAAAAATTGCCGGAACAAAAAGATAAAGTAAGGATTGGCCAGCATCTGGGGCACGGTCAGCGGAAGCCACGTATTGTACCAACCGATGTCCCGGTACAGCAAATACAAGGGAATCAACGTCACCTGCGCCGGAATCATGAGCGTAGCCAGCACGATGCCGAACAGATATTTGCGGGATCTGGCTTTCGTTCTCGCGAATCCGAACGCGATCAGCGATGAGAACACGATCGTGCCCAATCCGACCAGACTGGAGATGGAGAACGAATTGGCGATCCAGCGGCCCATCAGCGGCATCGAATCGAACAGGCGGGTAAAGGCGCCGAACGTAACGGGAGCCGGGAGAAACTTCGGCGGATACTGGAACGTCTGCGCCTGCGACTTCAACATCGTCGACAGCAGCCAGAACAGCGGCCCCGCGAATACGGCCAAACCCGCAATCAGAAACGCATACCGAGCGATTATTCCGGGAGTACGTGTCATTCCTTTATGCCCCGCTTCCTTTTTCCGCTTCATAATAGACCCAGCGATTGGAGGTTTTCATGACAACCCAGGTCAGAACGAGAATCATCACGAACAGAATCCAGGACTGCGCCATGGCATATCCGAATTTCAGGTCCCGAAAAGCCGTGTTGTAGGTGTTGAGCATGTAGGTCGTAGAGGAGTAGTTCGGTCCGCCGTTGTTCAGAAGCTTGGATTCCGTAAACATCTGAAAGTAATAGATCATCTGCAGCACCAGGGAGAACAGAATCGTCGGCGAAATCATCGGGAACGTAATCTGGAAAAATTGCCGCAGCTTCCCCGCGCCGTCGATTTTGGCCGCCTCGTACAATTGCGCCGGCACGCCCTTTAACGCCGCCAGGAAGATCAGCACGGTTCCTCCGGAGCTCCAGATCCCGATCGTCACGATCAGCGGTTTGCTAAGCGACTCGGTTCCGTACCAGTCCACCTTCGGGAGGCCGACCGCGTCCAAAATCTGATTCACGAAGCCGCCGTCGGTTCCGAACAGCAGCAGCCAGATGATAACGGTTGCAACCGGCGGAACCAGATAGGGAAGATAGTACAGCGTGCGGAAGAAGCGAATCCCTTTCACTTCGATATTCAGCACGACGGACACCAAAATCTGAAAAACCACCGTAACGGGAACCGCGACGAAGACGAAAAACAGCGTGTTCGCGAAGCTTTTCAAATAAATCTGGTCTTCCCACAGGCTGCGGTAATTTTCGAACCCGATCCACTTCGGCGGCGTCACCGAATTGTAATCCGCAAAGCTGTAAATCAGGCTCATCCCGGCAGGCCCGACGAAAAACACGAGAAACCCGACGATCCATGGCAGGATAAACATATAAAACCTGAATTCCTCTTTCCATCTTGAACCCATGACCGTACCTCCCGCACTGTCCTTTATTGCCATTCATCCACGTACACGTACCGGCCTTCCTTCATCGACCTCTCCGCGGCCAGCGCCACCAGCAGCGATTGGCGTCCGACCTCCCCGCTCGCGTACGGCTGGTCTCCGCTTTCCACCGAATGAAGGAATTCGTAGCGCTGGCGCTGGCTGCCGGTGTGTCCGCCGTTCACGGAATCGGTCGCCTGCTCGAAATCGATGCGGTCCTTGCTCAGATCCTCCGGAGCGAAAATATCGATCGTCCGGTCCCGCTTGGCGATCATCTGCCCGCCGTTGCTTCCGAGCAGCCCGATCTCGAGCCCCTCCTCCATTCTGTTCCTCGGCTTCAAGTACATGCACAGCCCCAGATTGGCCTTGCTGCCGTTCTCGTATTCCACGATGACCCAGGCATGGTCGACGATCGAGGTGGAACGAATCACCTTCGTGTCGTAGTGGGTGTACGAATTGGTGATGACGTTCGCTTCGCCGTCCTTGATGACGTGCTGCCCGCCCGTGGCGAATACTCTGACCGGCTTCGCCCCGATCATCCAGTTGAAAATATCGAAGTGGTGGCAATCCTTCTCGACAAGCGCGCCCCCCGACTTCTTCTCGTCGTAAAACCAGTCCACCGGCGGAAAAGGATCGCGGAACTCCTTGCACCACATCATCGTGACCGCCCCCAGCCGATCGGCCTGCAGCTCCTGATGCATGCGCCGGTAAATCGCGGAATACCGGTACGTAAGCCCGATCTGCAGGACCACTCCGGCTTCGCGGGCCCGGCGAATGATGTCGTCGCATTCCGCGAGCGTCGGGGCAACCGGCTTTTCCAGGAAAACGTGCTTCCCGCGCCCGATGAACGCCACGGCCGTCTCGTGATGCATGTAATTCGGCACGGAAATGACCGCCGCGTCGAATGTGTCGGCTTGGTCCAGCAGCTCCCGGTAGTCCGCCGCGATTCGAGGCTCGTTATTCCGGACGTATCGCAGCGCCCGCTCGACGTTCGCCGGATTCGAATCGGCGATCCACGCGATCTCGCAATGCGGAATTTGATCGAATCCCATCGCATGCCCCGTCCCCATATCCCCCACGCCTATCAAAGCCACTCGAATTTTGTTCATGGTCGACAATCCTCCAAACTTCGGCCTTTTGATTTTCGGCGCTATTCCCCAAATTGTTTGGGCCAAACTTTTCCTTACTGATACCACTGGATAAATAGTATTAGATCGGCCTTATCTTTGTCAATACTGTTTTCACATTTTTGGATAGTTTTTGCGCCAAATTTTATTGAAATTTTCACAAGCATAATCGCGAGAACGCAAAAAAACGCTCCGCTAATCAGGAAGCGGAACGTTAACAAAGCGCCGGACGTTATGAGGTTTGTCTGATCATCAATTCAAAAGGTAGCGTAATTTTCACGGGCAGCGGATAGGGATTGCGGACGGTGTCCACCAACGTTTTGGCCGCGACCCAGCCGATCTCGAATTTCGGAATATGAATCGTGCTCAGCGGCGGCGAGCTGTATTGGGCAAACTCGATATCGTCGATCGACACGAAGGCGACATCCTGCGGGATGCGCAGCTGCTGCTCGAATGCGGCCCGCATGGCCGATATCGCCATCATATCGCTTGCGGCAAAAAAAGCCGTAGGCATCTCTGCGGGCTTCTCCACGATATTTTTCACCAGGCTGTAGCTTTTGTCCACGTTCCATTCCGCATCCACGATCCATTCCTTGCGGATCGCGAGCCCGGCCTCGTCCATCGCTTCTTTATAGCCGCGGAACCGCTTTTCCTTCATGATGTTCTGGGACCGTCCGGAGCCGCCTATGAAGCCGATCTGCCGGTGGCCGCGCGAAATCAGATGGTTGACCGCGAGCTTGGCCGCCATAAGCCGATCGTACCCCACCCTGGAGACGGCCGGGTCCGAAATGTCGATTCCGACGATATACGGAACGTGGCGTTTGATGTACTCGTAGGACGCGGGGTCGATGCTCTCCAGCAGGATCATGCCTTCGATGCCGCTGTCCTGCACGATCTTGTGCAGCAGCTCGGGGGTTTTGATATCCTCGCTCGTATGAATGAACGCCAGAGATCCCCCGTGCTCCTGAATTCCGCGCTCGATGCCTTCCAATATCGGCGAAAAATAAGGGTGATTGTATTTATTCTGATTGACGGCGACAATGCAGCCCGTCCGAACGCCGGTCGGCGGCTTGGACGGACCGCGTCTGCCGGTTTCCTTCCCGGCTCTGTTGGGCTGATAACCGACCGCGGTGACGGCTTCCCAAATTCTCTGCCTCGTCTCGGAGCTGACCGAGCGGCTCGTATCGTTATTGACGACACGGGAAACCGTGGATATCGATACGCCCGCATGCTGCGCAACTTCCTTAAGGGTACCCAATGCGATTGCTCCTTTTGCCTTATTTTGCGCCAAAAAGATAATTCGCTAACATTATATCGAAAAGACCGCCCGTTCACAACAAACGTTAAGAAGAATTTAAGGAAATGCATAGATGTCCTTTAGCTCTGCCCGTTACACTCGGAAAAAACGAAACCATGACGGGAGAATGAGTCGATGAGCAAAAAAACGGCGACCGCGCCAATGCTGAGCCTGCTGCTGACCGCCGCTCTGCTGGCCGGATGCAGCGCGGGGCCCCAAACGGCGACGCAGGAGAAAACGACGTTAAAGGTGATGTACTATTCCGAGGACGGGTTCTATTATCAATACGGCATGCTCTTCTCCGCCTTGTACCCGGACATCGAGCTGGAGGTCGTCTCGACGAACGGTCTCAAGCGGGAGGAAGGAGAATCGATCAACGAAGCGACGACCAGGTTCATCCGGGAGCGGCAGCCGGACGTGCTGATGTTAAGCGCAGGTCAATACAAGCAGCTGGCCGGCGAGGGCAGACTGCTCGATCTGGAGACGAGAGCGGCGAAGGACAAGTTCGACTTGTCCGGCATCGTGCCGGGCATTCTGGCCTACATAAAGGAGTTAAGCGACGGCAGACTGTACGGAATGGCGCCTTCCTTCTACAGCAGAGCCGTATATTACAACAAGGACCTGTTCGAGGAATACGGCGTCCCGCTGCCCGAGGACCGCATGAGCTGGGAAAGCCTTCTGCAGCTGGCCTCCCGCTTCCCGACCGACGGACAGCCGGACGAGCGCGTCTACGGCTTGAAGCCCGACTACGCGGGTGATTTGAACGATCTCGCCAGGCAGATCGGCGGATCGCTCGGACTGAGCTATTTTAACGTATCCGGCATGCGGATGACGGCCAATTCCGCCTCGTGGGTCAAAGCCGCGGAGATGGCCGACAAAGCGCTCAAGGACGGCTATTTATACACGAACGGAAACCAGCTCAACCAGCTATGCTTGACCCACAGTGAATCCAATAAATGGGAGGGGCTAAAACGAGGTATATCGACGGTGCTTGAGTACCGTATGCAGCTCGTTTAAGCCTCTCCAAAGC
>NZ_JBHMDN010000080.1:0-865 GCF_042431195.1 Cohnella cellulosilytica | reverse complement strand
TAGTATTGGATATGCAGCTCCGCGAATGCGTTCTGCAACTGCGGCGTATACACATCCCCGGATAACAGGTACGTTTTGCCGCCTTCAACTGCCACCGATTGCAAAACTTGCGCTCTCGCCCATGGCACCAGACCCGTCGCTTCCACCTTTAACGCCCGGCTGCCTGTGCTCTCTTCCACAACAAGTTGTCCCGTTGCGGACGCATCGATATCCTTTGTCCAAAGTGCAATGTCGGACCCGATAGATTGCGTAAACGCACCGTTGCCCAACAGGTTGCCCTCGTCCTCGATCAGCGGTTCCTCGTATTCAAACTTCAGCGCATCAGCATACAACGTACCCGAGCCGCCGCTCTGGTTGGCCGTCAAATGCACTCCGACTTCCGCCAACACCGTGCCTTCTGGAATGATGCCCTGCTTCTCCAGATACACATAACCATTTGTTTCCTGATTCAACTCCACCGTGAACGAACCGACATTCGTCCAGTCCTCGTCGTAGAACCACACGAGTAATTGACCATACGCGTCATTGAGCTCTTCCGCATGCAATTGCCCGCTCAGCTTAAAGGTTTGACCTGCTTCTACATTAATCCGTTGACGAATATAGCCGCTCTTCCAGATCGGCAGATTCGCCGCTTCGATCTTCATCGCCTTGCTTCCGCTGGCTACCGGGGCGTTCACCGATTCAATTGTGCCGGTGCCCGTATTAAAGCTCTGCCAGCCGGTCGCGCTTGCGTCCAGGGTATGCTCGAAATCCGCATTCATCAGCAGGTTCGGGTCCGTTGTCTCGCGCAGGTCGATGTTGTCGGCATACAGCAAACCACTGCCATTGCCCGTCCCGTTCGCAGAAAGTCTGACGCTGACCTGCG
>NZ_JBHMDN010000079.1:0-388215 GCF_042431195.1 Cohnella cellulosilytica | reverse complement strand
CCGAGTGGCCAGTCGACTGTAAAGAGGCATTACAGCAGAGCAAACGAAGGGTGGCAGTATCGCTTTCCGAAGGCGCTGTGCAATTCTTGTGTGCTCAAATCCGAATGCACGGCAAGCGGGAACGGGAGAAGCGTTTTTCGCAGCCAATACCAGTCCCACTACGAGCAAGCCAGAGTCTACAATGCAAGTACGTGGGGCGTAGCCGAGCATAAGCTTCGCGCTCGCATAGAGTCAAAGAATAAGGAATAAAGCAAGACTGTGGGCTTGGCGAAGTGAGGACCAGAAGTATGGAGACGCTGACCATAAAAACAAGGCTGGCGGCCATCGTCGTCAATCTGAAATATACGATACGGCGCTTACTAGCCCCTAGAGAGGGGTTTGTTCGACGTGCACGAATAAACTAATTTTTGCAAATCACAAGTTACAATAGCTGCAGCAAGCACGTCAAAAAACGCCTCCTGTCCCACATGAACTCGCAAAATTACCGAGTGGGAGAGAAGGCGTTGTGTTTAGCCACAGTTAATCGACGGCTTCTCCCAGACCGCTAAAAGCAGGCATCTGCTCGAATGGGCTTGCGTAACGGTCTGTCAGGCCGTTAAAAGCATGCATCTGCCCGAATGTGCCTGCCGGGCTGTAAAGAGGGTTGGATGAGTAAGGGGGGCGATTTCTGCGAGTTATGTATGCGAATGGGGCGGTCATCGTTTTTTTGCGGTTGGCGGCGAAAAGGAGAGAAAACGTCGAATGGCGGCTGATGCGTTCAGCGAGGGGGAGAAGGGAAGATGGGCCGAGGAAGGGCGGACGAGAGTTGGAAAGAGTCACGGAATCGTAGAATGCAGAGCGTCCAAGCGGCTTGCCTCGGCAATCGATAGAGGGCTACAATGAGAGAAACGGTTGTTTCGTTTCGAAGATCGGCAGGGCGGCGGTGGAACAGAAGATGAAGCAAACGGAAGTAACGACGGTTATACTGGCGGGAGGCGAAGGCAGGCGGATGGGCGGGCGCAATAAAGCGCTGCTGACGCTTGGACAGGAGACGCTCATCTCGCGGCAGCTGCGCGAAGCTTCCCGAATATCGGCGGACATCGTCGTTGTGGCCAACGACCCGCAATTCGCCGAACAGTTACGGGTGTTGATGCCTTCCGTCCGCGTCGTACCTGACGTCTATCCGGGAGAGGGGCCGCTTGCCGGCGTCCATGCTGGCTTTCAAGCCGCCGCGTCTCCGCATGTGTGGCTGCTTGGCTGCGACCAGCCTTATCCGAGCGCCGATGCGGCGACGTATTTGCTCGGCCGGCTGGATCGGGCGCAGGCGGCGATTCCGCTGATCGGCGGACGGCTGCAGCCTCTTCACGCGGTCTATCGCCAGGAGACGGGTGCGATTGCGGAGGAACTGCTGAGGGCGGGGAAGCGTCGGCTGCGCGATTGGCTGGACCGACTGGAGCTTGGCGCGATCGGACAGGACGAATTGCAGGCTGCCGGGTTTTCGCTCGCCTTGGCCGACGATATCGATACGCCCGAGCGGCTCGCCGAGGAAAACGCCCGTTGGGCGGAGCATACGCAGCAAAGGAGTTAGCGTCCATCATGCAGCAGACAGAAAGTTCCGAACGGTTCCGCCGCAAGGCGATCCAGCCGGAAGAAGCGCAGCAAGCGATCGTGAACAGTGTCCGGGCTCTCGGAGCGGAGACGGTTGGTCTGTACGAGGCGTGGGACAGGCATTTGGCGGAGGCGCTCATTGCGCCGCATCCGTTCCCGCCGTTTCGCCGATCCGGTATGGACGGTTACGCCGTGCGAACGGCGGACCTGCTTCAAGCCGCGCCCGGCAGCCCGGTGGAGCTGACCGTGCTGGAGTGCTTGCCCGGGGGCAAGGCGCCGAAGCATTCGCTGGGTCCCGGACAAGCGTCCCGGATTATGACCGGAGGGATGGTGCCGGAAGGAGCCGATGCCGTTGTGATGCTGGAGATGGTCGCGGCTGAAGAGCGGGACGATCTTCCTTGCGTGCGGATCGGAAAGGCTGTTGCGCCGGGCGTCAACATTTCCGAAATCGGCAGCGAAATTCGCGAAGGCGAGCGGCTGCTGCCTGCCGGCAGGCGGATCGGAGCGGGAGAGAGCGCGGTGCTCGCCGCTTGCGGCTGCGCCCGCGTCGCCGTAACGCGCCGCCCGCGCGTGGCGATTCTGTCCACCGGAAGCGAGCTGCTGGAGGTGGACGAGCCGCTTGCCCCCGCGAAAATCCGCAACAGCAATGCGCCGATGCTGGCGGCGCTCGTCAGGGAGCTCGGCGCCGAGCCGATCTTGCTCGGCAAGGTTCCCGACGACGCGGAAGCGGCCGGCCGGCTTGTGCGCGGAGCGCTGTCCGACTGCGATCTGCTGCTCACGTCCGGCGGCGTATCGGTCGGAGATTTCGACGTGATGGTCGATATTCTCGCCCAGCCGGACGCGAAGCTGCTGTTCAACAAAATCGCGATGAGGCCGGGCAGCCCGACGTCCGCCGCGCTCTTCGGGGAGAAGCTGGTGCTTGCGCTGTCCGGCAATCCGGGCGCGTGCTTCGTCGGCTTTCATCTGTTTGCCGTTCCGGCGCTGCACCGTATGCTCGGCATGGACGGGCCGACTCATCTTGAGTTTACGGCCTGTCTGGGCGAAGATTTTCCGAAAGTAAACGCCTATCGCCGTTATATCCGGGCCAGCACTGCGATCCGGGACGGACAAGTCTGGGTAACGCCGACCGGAGACGATAAATCCAGCCTGATGACGACGATCGTCGGAGCGGATTGCCTGATCGAAATTCCTCCGCTCAAGGAAGGGCTGAAGCGGGGCCATCCCGTGAAGGCGTGGAACATAAGGCGATAGCCGGGAAAGGAACGGACCGCGATGCGCATCATTCAAATCGTCGGCTATAAAGATTCGGGCAAAACGACGCTGGCGTGCGAGCTGATTCGGACCCTTGCCGCCGAAGGCCGCAAGGTCGGGACGCTTAAGCACGATGCCCATCGCTTCGAGCCGGAGCCGCCGGGCACGGATACGTGGAAGCATCGGCAGGCCGGTTCGTCGGCGACGGCGATTGTCTCGTCGGAGCGAACCGCCTGGGTGGAGGAGCGGACAACGCCCGTGGAGGAGCTTGTCGCGCAGATGGCGCTGCGCGAGCTCGACGACCTGATCGTCGAAGGCTTCAAGTCCGCGCCTTATCCGAAGGTTGCGCTGATCCGGGAGGAAGGGGACGCCGACCTGCTGCAGCTGTCCAACATCGTCGCGATCGCGCTCCGCAAGCCGCTTCCGGCGGTGGAGAAGCAGGCGGCCGCACGGGGAATTCCGGCGTTCCTTCATCCGGATCCCGGCTCGTTCGGCCCCCTTCTTGCTTTTCTCCGAGCCGCTTGGAATTGACAAGTCTCGAAGGAATAGTGTAAATTATCGAGAATATCAGGTTGATCTATAGGTCATCAACGGCTTAGACCAGGGACACGAGATTCGGCCCGCCGTCGCGCAGAGAGGGAGCTCCAGGCTGCAAGGCTTCCCGACGGTCCGCAATCTTCCCGCCCTGCGAGCTGCAGCGGTGAATTCGAAGTATCCGCTGCCGGGAAAATCCCGTTATCCGGTCAAGGAATGCCCGAACGCGCGAGCGGACGGCATTCGAATCAGGGTGGTACCGCGAACGCATTCGTCCCTTGACGAGTGCGTTTTTTATTTTGAAGGGGGGCGTAAAACGATGAGACAAAGCCGATTGTTTGCCCAAACGTACCGGGAAGCGCCGGCGGAAGCCGACGCGGTCAGCCATCGGCTGCTGCTGCGGGCCGGGTTCATCCGGCAACTAGCGGCGGGCGTGTACGCGTATTTGCCGCTGGGCCGCAGGGTGCTGCGCAGGCTGGAAGGCATCGTTCGGGAAGAAATGGACCGGGCAGGCGCGCAGGAGCTGCTGATGCCGGCGATGCAGCCTGCCGAGCTGTGGCAGGCATCGGGGCGTTATTCCGCTTACGGTCCGGAACTGATGCGGCTAAGCGACCGTCACGGCCGGGAATTCGCGCTCGGGCCGACGCATGAAGAGGTCGTCACGTCGCTTGCCCGCGAAGAGATTCATTCCTATCGCAAGCTGCCGGCGACGGTCTATCAGATTCAGACAAAATTCCGGGACGAGAGGCGTCCGCGCTTCGGTCTGATGAGAGGCCGGGAATTTGTCATGAAAGACGCCTATTCCTTCGACGCCGATCCCGCGGGACTGGATCAAAGCTACGCAGCCATGTATGCGGCATATGAACACATTTTTTCCCGAGGCGGTCTAAACGTACGAGCGGTGGAGGCGGATGCCGGAACGATCGGCGGAGAGGGAGGCACGCATGAGTTCGTGGCGCTCTCCGACATCGGCGAGGATACGATCGTCTCCTGTTCGCATTGC
Organism: Cohnella cellulosilytica; assembly: GCF_042431195.1. Taxonomy (NCBI): domain Bacteria; kingdom Bacillati; phylum Bacillota; class Bacilli; order Caryophanales; family Paenibacillaceae; genus Cohnella; species Cohnella cellulosilytica. The sequence continues at coordinate 383,840 of NZ_JBHMDN010000079.1, read as the reverse complement.
GGCTACGCGGCGAATCTGGAGAAGGCGGAGGCCGGAAGAGCAGCGGAAGCCGGGAAGACGAAGAACGGGAGTAAACCGACGCCGGAGCGAATTTACACTCCGAATGTAAGGACGATCGAAGAGTTGGCGATGTTTTTGAATGAGCTGTCTTCCGCTTTGCTCAAGACGATGATCTACGAGGCGGACGGCGCGATCGTTGCCGTCCTGGTCCGCGGAGACCGCGAGGTGAACGAGACGAAGCTTCGGGCTCGCTTGCGGGCGGCGGAGCTGACGGTCGCGGGCGCGGACGCCGTGGCGCGGGTGACCGGAGCGCCGACTGGCTTTGCCGGTCCGGTCGGGCTGAACGTGCCGATTTACGTCGATCGGGAGATCGCGGACGGAGAAGGCTGGATCGCCGGGGCGAACGAGCGCGATTATCATGTGCGCGGAGCGAAGTCGGGCAGAGACTTTTCCGTCGAAGAGACGGGCGATTTCCGCAACGCTGCGGAAGGAGAAGGTTGTCCCAGATGCGAAGAGGGGACATACCGCTTCCATAGAGGGATAGAGGTCGGCCATGTGTTCAAGCTCGGAACGAAATACAGCGAACCGCTGAATGCGACCTACTTGGACAAGGAAGGCCGAAATCGGCCGCTGACGATGGGCTGCTACGGCATCGGCGTGTCCCGCATGCTGGCGGCCGCCGTCGAACAGCATCATGACGAGGCGGGCATCGTCTGGCCGGCGGCCATCGCGCCCTTCCGCGTCCATATCGTGCCGGTCTCGATGCAGGACGATGCCCAGAGAGAGTTGGCCAAAAGCCTCTACGAACGTTTCCCGGCCGCCGGAATCGACGCGCTGCTCGACGATCGCGACGAACGGGCCGGCGTGAAGTTCAAGGATTCCGATCTCATCGGCATTCCGATTCGTATCGTTGTTGGCAAACGGGCCGCTGCCGGCGAGGTCGAACTGAAACTTCGGGACCGTCCCGACAGCATGGCGTTAACCGTCGAAGAAGCCTTTAAGTTAGTTTTCGCCAGCATACGGAACCAGGAGATAACCGATGAATTTCTTTGAACGAATGGCGAGAGAGGCCGGGGTCGCCCTGAACGAGCAGCAGCGCCGGGCGGCGTCCCACATCGACGGTCCGCTCCTGCTGCTCGCTTCTCCGGGATCGGGGAAAACGACAACGATGCTGCTGCGGATCGCTTATTTAATGGAAGTGAAGAAAGTCCCGGCAGCGCGGATCAAGGCGGTGACGTTCAGCAAAGCGTCGGCGGAGGATATGAAGGCGCGGTTCTCCAAGCTGTTACCGGCGCTGGCCGCGGGCGCTCCCGACTTTTCCACCATCCATAGTCTGGCGTTCGAGATCGTCAGGGAGCATTTTCGCAGGCGCGGCATTTCTTATCGAATCATTGAAGGACGAAGCGGCGAAGAGGACGACGGACGGCCGAACAAGTCGAAAATCCTTCGCGAGCTGTACCGCCGGGCTAACGGCGATTATCCCCCGGACGACCGGATGGAGGAGCTGACGAGGTACATCGGCTTCGTGAAAAACAAGCTGATCCCGCCGGAGCGGCTGCCGTCGGTGAAATGCGACGTTCCGAAGGCGGAGACGATCTACCGGGAGTACGAGCATTATAAGCGTACGGCCGAGGACGGCCTGCTGATCGACTTCGACGACATGCTGACGGAGGCCGACGCGGCGCTAAGCGCGGAGCCCGCCCTGCTCGCGAAGTATCAAAGCCGGTTCGATTACGCAATGACGGACGAGAGCCAGGATACGTCGCTCGTGCAGCACGAGATCGTGGAGAAGCTTGTCCGCAAGCACGGCAATCTGTGGGTCGTCGCCGACGACGATCAGAGCATCTACAACTGGCGCGCCGCCGAACCCGAGTATTTGCTGGGCTTTAAGGAGAAGCATCCGCAGGCGGTCGTTATGCTGCTGGAGCAAAACTATCGTTCGACCTCGACCATCGTCGACGTCGCGAACCGGTTTATCAAGCGCAACCGCGAACGCTACGACAAAAACATGTTTACGGGCAATCCGTCCGGGGACCCGATCGCGATTACGGTGCTGCCGGACTATCGCTATCAGGCGAAATACGCGATCGAGAAAATCGTCGACGAGGGCGAGCCGGGCGACGCCGCAATCCTGTACCGGAACAACAGCTCCTCCATTCTGCTTATGAACGCCCTGGAGCGGGCGGGCATCCCTTTTTACATGAAGGACGGGGATGCGCGCTTTTTCTCCCACTGGGTCGTGGAGGACGTGCTGAACTTTATGCGCTTGACGTATAACGACCGGCGGGCGGACATTCTGGAGAAAATTCATTTGAAGTTCGGCGGCTATATTTCCAGAAAGCAGATGGAGCAGCTGCTGGAGCTGAAGGAGGACCCGGACGATTCGGTGTTCGATCGCCTGGTCAAGCACATTCCGCTCCGAGATTACCAGGGGAAAGCGCTGGCGGCGTGCCAGCAGGCGTTTCGCGGCATGCAAGGAGCTCCGCCGCTGGCGGCGATCCGCATCATCCGCGGCAGACTCGGCTACGACAAGGCGATCGACAAGTCGTGCGAGCGGATGGGCTACCGCAAGGAGACGCTGCTCGGCATTCTGAGCGCATTGGAGGAAATTGCCGAGCCGCTGGAGACGATGGAGCAGTTCGCGGCCAGGCTGAAGTTTCTTGAAGGACGAATGAGACAATCGAGAGGCGCGAAGCAGGACGGAGCGGTTACCCTTTCTACGCTGCATAGCGCCAAAGGGCTGGAGTTCTCCCGCGTCTACATCGTCGACTTGATCGAGGGCGTGCTGCCTTCGGCCGACGACGTGCGCAAATGGGAGAAGGGGGACGCCGGAGATATGGAGGAGGCGGCGCGGCTGTTTTACGTGGGCATGACGAGGGCGAAACGGCGCCTTGAATTGCTCTCGTACGCGAGCAAGGAAGGGGAGCCGGTCCGGTTGTCCCGCTTCGTCGACGACGTTCGCCGGCTTCAGCCCGCGGCGCCTCGCTTGGCAGTCGAAGAAGGCGCGAAAGCGCCGCCGGTCGTCCGGGCGAATCCGAACGCGATTCGCGATCCCGCGCGGCTCGTCGTCGGAGCGAAGGTCCGGCATGCCGTCTTCGGCGACGGGGAGATTATTCTGACGCTCGGGGACAGCATGGATGTCCGGTTTCGCGAAGAGACGAAGCGGCTGTCCGCCAACATTTGCGTGCAGATGGGACTTCTGGAGCCGATGGCATCGCCGGAATGAGCGCGCCGGCTGCAAGGTCCTTGCAGCCGGCTGTAGGCGCGAACGGGGAGAGGCACTTTTTTGGGCCTGGCGGCGCCACCCCCACCGCCCTTACGACCCCGTGGACCGGTATCTTCGGACGCCGAAGTTCCAGAGCATCAGGCAGGGAACGATGAACAGACAGCCGGCCAGCGGAGCGAGCATGTACGGTACGCCGCTTCCTTCCGTTCGGCCGAGAATGTATTGAAGCGGCACGTAGTTGACGAGCCCGAACGGAATGACGTAAGTAAAGAAGCGGGTCACCCACTTGTTATAAATGTTAAGCGGGTACTGTGTCATCTCGCGGCCGCCGTCCGTAAGAATGTTGCCCACCTCCAGCCCCTGCACCGTCCAGAAGCACATCGTCGCGATCACGATGAAGATGCCGGTGAAGATCATAACGCCGCTGGCGATCATGAACAGCAATGTAACGCCCTTCATGAACGTCCAGTCCGTCTCCACGCGGCTGATCGCCCACGCCAGCACGACCAGGCTTTGCAGCAGCCGGCCGAAGCGGGTAAATTCGAACTTCGAGCCGAGCACCTGGAGCACGGTGCTGCGGGGGCGTACGAGCAGCCGGTCAAAGTCGCCGTTGACAATGAGGGTGGAGAACATGTCGAAGCCCCGCGCCAGGCATTCGGCAATGGCGAACGCCATATGGATGACGCCGAACACGAGCGCAACCTCGAAAAACGTCCAGCCCCGGATTTGCCCGAAGCGTTCGAACAAAATATACAGTCCCGCGAACACGGAGAACGGGATAAAAAATTGCCCGAACGACAGCAGCCAGAACGAGGTCCGGTACTGCATCTGGGATTTGAACAAAATGAGCAAATATTTGCCGAACAGTCTCATGCCGGGCTAACCTCCTTGGATGACGACTCGTCTTAGCGCCTTGCCCATCGCGAAGCGGCCGATCAGCACGAGCGCCGCCAGCCACAGCAGCTGGATCGGAAGCGTCGCCAGAGCCTCGTTCGTCGAAATATGCCCCGAGTAAACGCGGAACGGAAAATCGGCCGCCAGCCGAAACGGGAGCGCATAGACGATCGACTGCAGCCACGCAGGCATCAGCGGCACGGGGACGATCATGCCGGCGAGAAATTCTCCGGCGACTCCGAACATGAGCAGTGAGCCGGCGGAGGACATCGTAATAAACGTGGAAATATAGATCAGCATGGAGATGGCGACCAGGATAAACAGACCGAGAATAAGCGCGAGCAGAAACAGCAGAGCGGTCGCCGGAGTATGCGGAAGCACGAGCCGGTACGGCGACGGCAGCAGAAGGGCGATCACGAGGATCGGGAAGCAGCGAAGGGCGGCGCTGGACAGGCGCTGCGCGAGCAGCTTGGCGTACCATAAGCCGTACAGCCCGCTCGGCCGGCAGAGCTCGTAAGCGATGTTGCCCGTCGTGATCAATTGGAACAGCTCGTTATCGCGAAACCAAAGCGCGATAAAGGAGAGAAAAGCCTGCTGCAGCCAAATATAGGTGACGATCTGCGTCAGCGAGATCGGAGGATCGGCCAGCGGCTGGCTGTAGAAAGCCTGGTACACCATAAGGATGATGAAGCCCCAGAAAAATTGCGTCGCGATGCCGGCCAGGGCGGCGGAGCGATACTGAAAGCCCATGGCGAGCTTCAGACGGAAGACGGAGAAGTAAGCCCTCATGAAATCTCGTACTCCTTGTACATATTGACGAGCGCTTCTTCGATCGCCGAGCCTCCGCCCTTGTCCCCGCCTTCCGCCGCTCCGTACTTCTCGCGCATGGCGTCCAGATCCCCGTCATAGAGCAGCTTTCCTTTGCCAATCAACAGGATTCGCCGCGCCAGCGCTTCGATGTCGCTCATATCGTGCGTGGTCAGAATGACGGTAACGCCTTTTTCCTTGTTGATCGTGGAGATGAACCGCCTGACCGCGATTTTCGATACGGCGTCGAGGCCGATCGTCGGCTCGTCGAGGAACAGAATGCCGGGGCCGTGCAGCAGGGAAGCGGCGATCTCGCAGCGCATGCGCTGGCCGAGACTGAGCTGCCGCACCGGGGTCTTCAGCAGCTCCTCGAGATCCAGCGTCTCCGTAAGCAGGTCCAGGTTGCTGCGGTATTCCTTCTCCGTCACGTCGTAGATGTCGCGCAGCAGCTCGAACGAATCGATGACCGGAACGTCCCACCAGAGCTGCGAGCGCTGGCCGAACACGACGCCGATGTTGCGCACGTACTTGACCCGGTCGATCCAGGGCGTGTAGTCCATAATGCTGCACGTGCCGCTGTCCGGAACGAGAATGCCGCTCATCACTTTGATCGTCGTCGACTTGCCGGCCCCGTTCGGCCCGATGTAGCCGACGATTTCCCCGGGGCCGATCGAGAACGAAATGTCGTTCAGCGCGGCCACTTCCGTATACTCCCTCCGAAACAGCGCCTTAAACGCGTTTCCGAAGCCCGCCGGCCTGCGGGCCACCTTAAAGCTCTTGCTGATTCCGCTAACGGTAATCAAGGTTTTGTCCTCCTGTGTGGATTAAAAGCGAAAGGAAGAAGATACTACCACTGTCCCGGAAGCGCTGTCAAGCGTTTTTATTTTGCCCGACTGTTTATTTTTATCCCCCGATTGTGAGAATGGCGTCTTATAGGCCGCAGCGCTTTTTTTTATAATGAGGATGAGCGCGACTTTCGAGCCGTTCGGGCCCAGGGCGTGTCTATCTGCTGTCCTCGGAGTATGCAGACACGCCCTGACGGCCGCTCCTCCTGCTATAATGAGATCAACTTACCCGAGAGGACGGACATCGAAAGATGAGTTTGAGCAAACGGATTTTCGCCGCTTTTATCGCTTTTATCCTCGTTCCGTTGTTCGTGCTGGGAAGCGTCTCGTATTTGGTGTCGCAGAGGGTGACGGAGGAGAAATACGCGGAGCAGACGGAGCTTACGCTTAAGGCCATCGGCCGCAACATCAACAACATGATCAAGGAAGCCAACTACTTCTCGGACTTCTGGGTGACGATGGAGGACAGCGTGGAGGTGGTCGAGCAGTCGATCGACGACCCGGGAGGCGAGCCGGCCTCCGGCGAATCTTCCCGAAGCTCGGATTCCTATTACCAGCTGCTGGAGAAGGAAAAGCTGCGGCAGCGCGTCCTGCTGACCTATCCGGGAATCAATTCGGTTACGCTGTACCGCAACGACAACGAGCAGGTGACCGTGAATTTCTCGTCCAAGGACACTCCCGTCGCGAGAGAGGATTTGGAGAACCATCCGATCTACCAGGAAGTATTGCGGAAGAACGGCGCGCCGGTATGGGTCGGCCCGAACGAGGATACGACGCTGACCGGGGAAAACAATTTGTTTACGCAAATTCGCGTGCTGCTGGATATCGAAACGTTAAAGAGCAAAGGCGTGCTCGTCACGCGGTTCCAGATGAACGAGTTGAGCAAAATTTTTTCCTTTTACAATAGTCAGGGCAAAATCGATCGGCGTTTCCTGATCGTGGCCGGCAACGGAAACATTGTTTTCGACAGCGAGAAAAGCCCGGAGGGCCGCCGGATTTCCGATTACGCGGACACGGAAGAGAGCCTTGACATGGACAGCCTCGCGACGCAGAGCAAGACGCTGACGTTCGACGAGCGCAAGAGCCTCGTGTCGGTTCAGGATTTGCAGCTTCAACGGCTCGGCGTCGGCGACTGGAAGCTGGTGATGGTGACCTCCTGGCAGTATCTGTCCGGGGACATGGCGATCGTGCTGCGCTGGACGGTCGTCATTACGTCGATCTCGCTCGCGCTGGCGTTGGCGTTTAATCTCATTTTCGTCCGGCGGATGGTGACGTTGATCGTTCGCGTCGTCCGGGCGATGAGGCAGGTAGAGAGAGGCGATTTGTCCACGCGGGTGCCGGTCGTCGGCAACGACGAGACGACAACGCTGTCCAAGGGGTTTAACAGACTCGTTACGAGAGTGTCGGAGCTGCTCGACGACGTCAAGCAGGAGCAGTCGCGCAAGCGCAAGGCGGAAATGATGCTGCTCCAGGCGCAGATCAAGCCGCACTTCCTGTTTAACGCGCTGGAATCGATCAATATTTTGGCGGTGCAGAACGAGGGGCGCAAGGTGAGCAAAATGGTGCAGCGGCTGGCGAATATTTTCCGCATCAGCATTCAGCAGAAGGAAGAGATTACGATCGAGCAGGAGCTCGAGCATTTGATGAGTTATCTGGAAATTCAGAAGTATCGGTTCGAGGAGCTGTTCGAATATTCCATCGAGGTTCCGCAGGAACTGATGGGCAGCACGATCTTGAAGCTGACGCTGCAGCCGCTTGTCGAGAACAGCATTCAGCACGGGTTCGAGGGCATCGATTATTTGGGAAAAATCGAGATTAGAGCCGCGCTGGAGGGTCGCCATGTCGCCTTCTACATCGAGGACAACGGAATCGGCATACCGGAGGAGCAGCTTGCGCGCTTCGCCGCGAGAGGACTTACGACGCTGCAGGAAATGTACGCGGAATCCCCGGAGACCGGCGAACGCCGCGGCCTCGGGATCGGCAACGTCGCGGACCGGCTGCGCATCCATTACGGCGGCCGTTACGGCCTGATGCTGTGCAGCGCGCCGGGCTGCGGCACAACGATCAAATGTCTGATACCTCTGGAGGCGGGGAGGGACGCCAATGAAACTGAAAGCGCTGCTGATCGACGATGAGGTCAACATTCTGAAAAATCTCCAGGCCGTCATTCCGTGGGAGGAGCTGAATATCGAGCTGATCGGCGCGGCCCGCAACGGGGAGCAGGCGCTGGAGCTGGCCCGCGAGCAGCGGCCGCAGCTCATCCTGTGCGATATCCGCATGCCGGTCATGGACGGGATCGAGTTTCTGGGCGAGCTCCGTCGGTTCGATCCGGACGCGGAGGTCATTATGATGACCGGCTACCAGGATTTCAGCTACGTTCGCTCGGTCATCCGGTACGAGGTGAAGGATTACATCCTGAAGCCGATCGATTACGAGGAGCTTGCCGAGACGATCCGCAGATTGGCCGACGCCGTGCGCGAGAGGAGTCTGGAACGCAGCTCGCTGCAGCAGGAATGGAAGCAGATGCTCCATCTCGTCTACGAGAAGGCGCTGTACGACCGGATCGCCGATCTGGACGGTTCGGCGGGAGGACCGCTCTTTAAGCTCGGGGAGCTGCAGGAGGAGCATCTGGCGTTCGCCATGATGCTCGTCGACGTCGCGGACTATTCCAAACGGGAGCGGTTCTGGGACGACAAGGAACGGAAGCTGTGGAACTTCGCGATCAACAATATTTTGCAGGAAAATTTGGCGGCGTTCGGCGTCTCGTACTCGGTAATCCAGGTGCGCAGCGGAGAGTGGAGCGTGCTGATCGAGCGTTCCGCGCCGGATCTGTTCGAGCGCGAGCAAGGTTTGGCCTGGGCGGAGGCGCTGCGCCAGGCCGTATGGAGTTATCTGAAGCTGCGCATCCGCGTCGCGCTTCATCCGGCGGAGGTGACGCTGAGACAGCTGTCCAAGACGTACAAAAGTTTGCAGAGATCGCTGTATTTGTCCCCTGCGGCCTACGAAGGCGTCATCGTCTCGGAGAGGGCGCGCGGCAGCTTCGATACGTCGCAGCAGCTGTGGGACACGATCGAGGAGATGGTGACGGGACTGAAGCGCTGCGACAGACGCCGCACCGAGACCGCGCTGAAGGAGCTGAACGAGAGCTTCCGTTCGCTGCCGGAAAATTCGTTCGAACGGGTCGCTCCGATCGTCCATTATTTGTGCATTCATCTGCTGCGGGAGATGCGGGAGATGGAGGTGATGACGCGGGACGAGGAGACGGAAATTTGGCGGCAGATCGACCGGCACCAGGGCATCCGCGAGACGCTGCTGGTCGTTAATCGGCTCGTCGACCAGTCGATCGAAAGCGTGATGAAAAAAAAGACGAGCGACGTGCTGATGCTGTCCGCCAAAGACTACATCGAGCGCAATCTGTCCGCGGAGCTGAGTATCGACATTCTGGCCGAATATTTGGGCATCAGCGGCAGCTATTTCAGCTTGCTGTTCAAGCAGCATTTCGGCGAGACGTTCGTCGAATACGTCACCAAGCAAAGGATGGAGATGGCCCGGTCGCTGCTCGCGCTGAGCGACAAGAGCGTGACGCAGGTCGGGCAGATGGTCGGCTACGCGGAACGCCGGTATTTCACCCGCGTATTCAGCAAGTACACGGGGATGCTGCCGTCGGAGTACCGCGAGCGGCAGCAAAGCAAGTCCGGGACGGATAAGCCGGCATGGACGAATCAAGAGAGATGAGTCCAGCGGTATGATGTCAAGTCCCTAATTCGATTGAATTGGAAATTTTCTTGGCTGTAGAGCTGATCAGTCATGGAAAATGGGCGCATCAAATCAAACCCAGTCAAAAATCAAGTTAAAAACCAGATTTTTACTGGGAATTCATGAAGGACTTTAGCAAAGGAGGCGTTAATCCTTCGCAGCTGTCACCTTCCTTCGAGGCGTGTAGAGTTGGCCGTTGCGTAGCAGCACATCGACCAGACGCACAAGTTTTCTTGCCGTTAAGACGAGGGCGCGTTTGTGTTGGTGCTTCGGTACTTCTTTGAATTTCTTCCGGTAATACTCGCCGAATTCTTCATCGCGATTTTTCACCGAGTTGGCAGCTTCAACAAGGTAATAGCGAAGGAATCGGTTGCCGGATTTAATGCGTTTGGTGTCTTCTGCTTCAAACGGACCGGACTGGTGCTTGCGCCATGTAAGGCCAGCATACTTGGCCACAGCGGCTTGGTCGCTGAAGCGGTCGATGTCGCCGATCTCGGCCAGAATGCCGGCGGCATACACCCGGTCAATGCCAGGAACCGAACGTAAGCACTTAGCGCCGTGTATGCCATCCAAGATACGCTCAATGGCCTTGTCCAAATCCTTGAGCTGGGTTTGAATGCTTCGGATCGCTTGGATCGACGTGCCGAGCACAAGATCAATGGAATCCTCGACGACCTTGGAAAGGCGGTAGGAAGCTCTGGCCGCCTTCTGGATGCAACGCGCGACGTTCTCGGGGTCAGGGAAGCGATTGCGTCCCTTGTCCCTAAGATAGTCCGCCAAGTCGGCGATCTCCATGGTTGCGATGTCATCGAGGCTGTACTTCTCGGAGAGCATCTCCATGAGGGCATGACCGAACACGGAGCTCTCGACTTCGGTGGTAAAGGCGTTGCACTTGTAGAACAAGTTCTGCAGGAAGTACTGCTTCTCACGCGTCAGGTTGTGGATCAGGTGAAATCGCATCCGAGTTAGGCGCTGGAGCGCGACATACTGTTCCTGCATGACGATAGTAGTCGTCAGCCTGCCGAAGCGAAGGCGGTCCGCGATGACCCAAGCGTCGAGGCGGTCGGTCTTGTCAATATCGGAGTAAGCTTCTCTGAACTTGCTCACGAGCTTTGGGTTAATCGTAAAGACTTTGGCCTTGCGTTCTTTAAGTGCTGGATCCTCGTGCATATACATGGCGGGATGCCAGCTGTAGACCGAAGTCGCTTCAAGACCAATGTGAATCTCGGAAGATGAATGCTTGTCCGCTAAAGCAACGATACGGTCTCTCAGATAAGAAGCGCCTTCGAGATTGTTCTTTACGGTAAGCGTTTCAAGCTTGTCACCGTCAGGATTCATAAAACACGCTTCCAGTTCTTGCGAACTGACGTCAATACCGACAAATAGTTTCAAGTAGAATTCCTCCTCTCTCTAGGGGATTCAGGGAATGGACGCTCCGGGATGCCTCCGGCGCACGCGCAGATCAATCACCCTCGCCTATAAGAACACGTTTCGGTCCATGAGCTGCCCCGGATCTGCTAAAGCCGGGCATGGGTTGCCGAAGGGAACGGCCAGCGGGTCAGAAGCTCAAACGCGTACCGGAGAAACAGACTTAAGATGTAGACGCGCTACAGGAGAGATACGAATTGCCCCGAATGGACCCTAAGTTCCATTGTCCGGAGGCATGCCGGAAAGTCCAGTCCCTTTTTCAATTTTCAAAGAACGATTCACTGGAAATTTTGAGGGCGGCCCCCAGTCCCCTAGGGGACTGGGAATTGGCTCGTAACTGCCTTCAAGAAATACTATACGAGGAGAGACAACGATGACGACGAACGAGAGCTTTGCCGGGCTTACGCTTAAGCAAAAGATCGGACAGCTGTTCATGTGCGGCTTCGACGGGACGGAGCCGACGAAGGAGATTGAACGGCTGATTCGGGATTACGGGCTGGGAGGCATTATCTATTTCCGGCGCAACCTGCGGGAAGCCGCGCAGGTCCGGGAGCTGTCGGCCAGGCTGCAGGCGGCCTCCGAGCATCCGCTGTTCATCGCGATCGATCAGGAAGGCGGAATGGTCGTCCGTCTGGAGGAAGGCGTCACGGTCATGCCGGGAGGGATGGCCCAGGGCGCGGCGGACAACGAAGCGCTGACCCGCGAAGCGGCCAGGCTGTCCGGAGCGGAGCTGCGCGAGCTCGGAATCAACATGAATTTCGTGCCCTGCCTGGACGTGAACAACAATCCGCAAAACCCGGTGATCGGGGTGAGATCCTACGGGGAAGCTCCGCGGAGGGTGGCGGAGCTGGGCTTCGCGGCTATTCAAGGCTATAAGGAAGGCGGAGTCGCGGCCGTGGCCAAGCATTTTCCGGGACACGGCGATACGGCGGTCGATTCGCATCATGCGCTGCCGCTCGTCCCGCATGGCGCGGAACGCTTGAACGAGGTGGAGTTGTACCCGTTCCGACATGCGATCGAGCGCAAGGCGGACGCGATTATGACGGCGCATGTCGTATTTCCGGCGTTCGAGCCCGACCCAGCGATTCCGGCGACGCTCTCGAAGCGGATTTTGACGGGGCTGCTCCGCAAGCAGCTGGGCTTCGAAGGCGTTATTGTGACGGACTGCCTGGAGATGAACGCGATTTCCGAGACGATCGGCGTGGCGCGCGGGGCGGTCGAGGCGATCAAAGCCGGGGCCGATCTGATTCTCGTCAGCCACAGGGCCTCCAGGCAGACAGCCGCTCTCGAAGCGGTGCTGGAAGCGGTCATGACCGGAGAAATTTCCGAGGACCGCATCGATGAGGCCGCAAGCCGGATCTGGAGCCTGAAGCGGGCGCAGGGCTTGTTCGGCGGCGTGCTGCCGCGGGCGGATCGCGAGAGAGCCGGGGAGGTGCAGAGAGAGTTATGCGAAGCGGCGGTGACCGTCGTCAAGGGCGGGCGGCATTTGCCGCTGCCGAAGGCCGGCAGGACGGTTATCGTCTGGGCGGAGCCTCTGTCGCGCACCGAGGTGATCGAGGTCATTCCGCAGGAGCGGACGCTGGGAAAGGCGCTGAGCGCAGAGGGCTACGACGTGGAGGAGCTGCGGATCGGCACCGATCCGACGGAGGAGGAAGCGGCCGCCGTACGGAAGGCGGCAAGCGCGGGGCGGCGCGTCGTATTCGTCTCGTACGACGCGGCTTTCTCGGCTCGTCAAGCCGGGTTGATCCGCGAGCTGAGCTCGGCCGCGGACGGTTCGTTCGTCTGGGTCGCGGCCCGGACGCCATACGATCTGCTGGCCGCGCCCGAGGCTCCGGTCTACCTGTGCACGTACGAGAACAAGCCGGCGATGATGACCGCGCTGGCGCGCGTGTTGTCCGGCGAGCTTCCGGCCAGGGGGCGGCAGCCGGTGACGATCGGCGATTACGCCCCGGTGCCCGCAAAGGATTAAAGCGATCGGCGCAACGATTTTTCCCAAACCTTGGCGGGAAAAATCGTTTTTTTATTGTCCATGTTGTATAATTACGGGCAAGGAAGGAGGACGGGTTACGTGACTACCTATTCGCGAGCGAAAACGCATCACGAGAGGAAGGCGAGACGCCGCGGGAAGACGAAATTGCTGCTCGCCGTCAACGGTTTTCTGCTCGTCTGCATCGCTTTTGCCGCGTTCGCCATCTGGAAGGCGAACGAAGGAGGAACGGGCGAAGCGTCGCCGCCGTCCGGGTCCCAGGCTCCGTCCGGGGCGGCGGGAACGAACAAGCCGGGAACGGAAGAGCCGGACTCGGGACCGTCGGCCGCGGCCACGGACGACGGCGATGCGGACGGGACGGCGCTGCCCTCGCAGGAGGCGTCTTCGGAGCCGTCGGGGGAACCGGGGAACGACGGGGAGGGAGACCGGGTGTCGCTCGCGTTCGTCGGCGATATTTTGCCGGCGGCCAGAGTGCTGGAGCTGATGAAGAGCAACGGCTACGATTATCCTTTTCGCGAGGCGAAAGCGCTGCTGGAGGCGGCGGATATCGCGGCCGGCAACCTCGAAACTCCGATTACGGTGCGCGGCACTCCGGCGGAGGACAAGCAGTTCGTGTTCCGCGGAACCGTCGAAGCGCTGGACGCGGTGAAGGACGCCGGCTTCGATTTTCTGTCGCTCGCCAACAACCATACGCTGGATTACGGCTGGCAGGGCTTAAGCGACACGATGGACGCGCTGGACGACGCGGGTCTGAAGCATGCCGGCTCGGGCAACGACGACAAGGAAGCGTTCGAGCCCTCATACATAGAGGTCAACGGAACGAGCGTGGCGTTCATCAGCGTCACCCGGGTCGTTCCGGTCGTGGAGTGGAAGGCCGACAGGAACGTTCCGGGAGTCGCGGAGGCGTATTCGCCGACCCGCGCCGTCGCCGCGATCGAAGAGGCGAAAAAAAATGCCGACATCGTTGTGGTGATGGCTCACTGGGGCGAAGAGCGGAACGACAAGCAGGTTCCGCATCAGACCGACCTGGCCCATCGTTTCGTCGACGCGGGAGCGGATCTGGTCATTGGCAGCCATCCTCATGTGCTGCAGGGCTTCGAGAGTTACAAGGGCAAATGGATCGCGTACAGCCTGGGCAACTTCGTCTTTTCCACGACCAGCGTGCGCTCTTCGGAGACTGGCATTTTGAACGCCAAGTGCGGCAAAGACGGGGACTGCTCCTTGTCGTTTACGCCGATGTTCGCGACGAATTCGCAGCCGGCGCCCATGGAAGACGCGGAAGGCAAAGACCTGCTGGCGAGGCTGTCGGCCTTGTCCATCGGAGCTTCGGTCGGGGAGGACGGCGCTATTGTGGCACGGAATTAAAAGCTTTACGAAGGGGCTGCGCAACGTACCCTTCAGATTTCATTTTCTCGGAAGAAGGGGCGTTATGGATAAGCAATCGAAGGCGCGGCTGCATCCGTGCGTCGCGCATCGCGGATTCTCCGGCCAAGCTCCCGAGAACACGATGGCCGCTTTCAAGCTTGCGCTGGATTATCCGCACGTGAAGTGGATGGAGCTGGACGTGCATCTGTCCAAGGACGACGTGCCGGTCGTGATCCACGACGGCAAGCTGGAACGCACGACGAACGGCAAAGGCCGGGTGATCGATTACACCGCGGAGCAGCTGGGGAATTTGGACGCGGGCAGCTGGCTGAACGCTTCCTATTCGGCGGAGGGCGTTCCCGCGCTGGAGCAGGTGCTCGATCTGGCTGCGGGCAAATGCAGATTAAACATCGAGCTGAAGGGCGACGATGCCGATTACGACCGTCTTGCCCTGCGAACGGTGGAGGTCATTCGTTCGCGGGGAGCGGAAGCCGAGCATATCGTTACGTCGTTTCAGCCCGCGATTTTGCGCGCCGTTCGCAAATATTCTCCGACGCTCGCAATCGGTCTGATCATTGACGACAACCCTGCCGATCTGATCGAACGGCTTCTGGCGCTCGATTGCACTTACTTGTCGATCGGTTTTCGCCATATGAACGAGAAGCTGCTCGAGCAAGCCGCGCAAGCGTCCGTCGTCGTTAACGCATGGACGGTCAATTCGCCCTCCGACCTAAGAAGATTGGCGAACCGGCCGGAGGCTTTCCAATTGTGCACGAATTATCCGGACCGCTGGCTCGCGGCGGTCGAAGGGAAGCGTTGATATGAGCGATCTTGACGACTTCAAGACAACGTTGGACAGAACGAGCTTGCGCAACATTTACTGTGTCGGACGCAACTATCGGCTGCATGCCGCCGAGCTGGGCAACGAGGTTCCGACGAGCCCGATGCTCTTCACGAAGCCGACGCATGCCGCGGCGGAGATGACCGGAGGCGAATTGCGCTTTCCCGGCACGCAGGGAAGTCTCCATTACGAAGCGGAGCTCGTGTTCGCGATCGGGCGGCCTTACGAAGCGGGAATTCGCTTCGACGATCTGGCGTCCGCGTTTACCGTCGGGCTGGATCTGACTTTGCGGGAGGTGCAGGACAAGCTGAAGGCGAAGGGCCATCCGTGGCTTGCGGCCAAAGGCTTCCGCAATTCCGCCGTTCTCGGACGTTGGCTGGCGTATCCGGGGGAGGAGGCGCTGAAGTCGGGCGACTTCGGCTTGCGGATTAACGATCAGGAGGTTCAGCGCGGCAGCGTTCGCGACATGGTGTTCGACCTGCAGACGCTGGCCGACTTCGTCGCGCTTCATTACGGGCTGGGCCCGGGGGACCTGCTGTTTACCGGCACGCCCGCGGGAGTCGGCGCCCTGAGCGACGGGGATCTGCTGGACGCGAGGTGGAACGGGGAATCCGTCGGCAGCTTCGTCGCGCGAATCGCCCGGTAAATCAAAAGAGGAGCCCGCGGCCAATATGGCCGAAGGGCTCCTCTGCGGTAGCGCGCCCGACATGGACGCTAATCCCGGGGCGAAGGAAAAAGCTCGGTCTCTCCGTCGTTGTCCGACAATTGCTCGCGGATGGCCGTTAGCTGCGGCAGAATGGCGAAGAAGGCGTCCACGATCCGGGGGTCGAAATGTTTTCCCCGCTCCTCGCGGAAGAAATCGACGATTCGCTCGGTCGGCCACGCCTTCTTGTACACTCTCTCCGTGCTCAACGCGTCGAACACGTCGGCCGCTGCCGTTATCCGGCCGAAAATATGAATCTCCTCGCCTTTCCGGCCGGCGGGATACCCGCTGCCGTCCCATTTCTCGTGGTGCTGCTCGGCCACGATGGCCGCCGCCCGCAGAAGCTCCCGTCTGGACCCGTTGAGCAGCCGATAGCCGATGTCGGTATGCCGTTTGATCATCTCGTATTCCTCCGGCGTCAGCTTGCCGGGCTTGTTCAGAATGGCGTCGGGAATGGCGACCTTGCCGATGTCGTGCATCGGGGAGGCGGTCCGCAGCAGCTCGGCCTCCGCCGGGCTCAGGCCGAGCGCGATCGCGAGCGCATAGGAATATTCGGCTACCCGCTTTACGTGATTGGCGGTTTCCCGCGAACGGATTTCGCCGACCTCGCCCATTTTGGCGATGATCTCGCGCTGCGTGTCGAGAATTTCCTGATGCAGCATGACCGATTCGAGAGATTTGCCCGCGTACGAGGCGGCGAGGGAGAGCAGCTCCAGATCGCGTTCGGTAAAATAGCCGACTTCGGTAAGCTTGTTAATCGCCTGATACGCGCCGATAATTTCCCCGTCGTTGTTGCGGAACGGGACCGTGATGACCGATTTCGTGCGATAGCCGGTCGCCCGGTCGTTCTCCGCGTTATGCCTGGCGTCCCGATACGCGTCTTCGATAATGATCGGTTCGCCGGACACGATCGAGCTGCCGACGAAGCCGGTGCCGTACGGAACGCGAATTTCATCGACGCCGTGAGCCACCGTCGTGTACAGCTCTCGCTTCTCTTCGTCGATCAGCCATACCGTGCATCTGTCGGATAGAATCAGTTCGCGCCCCATGTCGGCCATATGCACGAGCACGGCCTTTAATTGCCGGTCGCTCGCGATTTTAGCCGTATAATCGAAGATGATCCGCAGCAGATCCTCCGGACTCCACTCTTTTTGATACATGCGATGTCACTCCTTAAACTGCCCCCTTCCATAATTCGTTAAATTATTGTCGAATCCTGCCGATTTCGAAAAAAACGAAAAACTGCATTCCTCCAACTTTATCCTAACATTCCTCCAAGCAGAGTGGCTTGCAACAGTCGATAGACAACGGCGCGCGGGCAATGTTCTAAGAAATCGAGCATCTCCCTCGGAATTCCGCTCAGACGGCGGGCAATGTTCTAAGAAATCGAGCATCTCCCTCGGAATTCCGCTCAGACGGCGGGCAATGTTCTAAGAAATCGAGCATCTCCCTCGCAAATCCGCTGAAACGGCGGGCAATGTTCTAAGAAATCGAGCATTTCCCTCGCAAATCCGCTGAAACGGCGGGCAATGTTCTAAGAAATCGAGCATCTCCCTCGCAAATCCGCTGAGACGGCGGGCAATGTTCTAAGAAATCGAGCATCTCCCTCAAAATTTCGCTCAGACGGCGGGTGATGTTCTAAGAAATCGTATATCGTCGCTCTAATAGGCATGAAACGTGGGGCGTTACTCCAAAGAATTGCACATCGGGGGCTCGAATAGGGCTCGAATTGACAGTGTTGCTGATGATGGTGATTGATAGCTTATTGCCCCTGGCGCTTACTTATGTCCGGCGCTTAATCCATCGATATAATAGGTAATCGATTTGGACAGGCTTTCCATTAAATCCTGCTTCATCTGAAAGCCGCCCACCGATTCCAGCGACGCGAAGCCGTGCACCATGGCGCGCAAACCGCGGATGGCGTGAACCGCCTCGTTCTCCGGAACGCCCAAGGGCTGCATCAATCGGGCGAACAAAGTCAGGATGCGGTCGGAAGCTTGCTCGAACGCGTCCGGTTTGGGGGAGACGACGCGATTGACCGCTTCGTAGAGGCCGGGATGCTCCCGCACGAATTGCACATAGCTGCGGCCGACCTCGACGAACGCCTGTCTGCCCGAGTAGCCGATGGCGGCGTCGTGAAGCCGTTCATCGAGCAGCGCGAGGGCGTGCGAGGCCAGCTTCTGGCGCAGGTCGGGCAGCCCCTCTACGTGATTGTAGAGAGAGGGCGTGCGGATGCCGAGGGCGCCGGCCACGCCGGCCAGAGAAATCCGATCCCATCCGTCGCGGTCGGCGATATCCGCGGCCGCGGCGACAACCGTCTCCGGTTTGATTCCCGCTCTCATCCGGCATGCCTCCTTAACGCGGCTCGAGCATCTTCGATGGCTTTCTCGATCGCGCTCGCAGGCTGGAGCAGCGCGGGTCCGTGACCGACGGCGAGTACGTTCGGACGCAGCTCGAGCATCTTCGACGCGCTTGCGATCGCCGTCGGAGCGTGCCAGGTCGCCATTGCCGGGAACGGAAAAGCCCATTTCAGATGGCCGGATACGGCCAGGCCGCCCTTCGTTTGGAAAGCGTCTCCCGCGATTAAAGCTTTGCTCTCGGGCTCCAGGAAACAGAAGTGCCCGGGCGTATGGCCGGGGGAGGCGATCGCGAGCAGCGAGCCGATTCGTTCTCCGTCGTCGAAAAGAAAGTCGGGCTCGAACGGCGTTTGCTTCGGAACTCCGCCCTTCACCGGGCTTTGCGCTTCATGCGGCAGCAGACTGCGGTTCCCGCGCAGGAGCGCGGCGTCTCTGCGGGAAATGCCGATGCGCGCTTCGGGATAGACCGATTTGAGGTAAGGCACGGCGCCGATATGGTCTTCGTGGGCGTGAGTCAGCAAAATGCGGGTTAACGGCTTGCCGGTCGCCCGGATTGCGGCATGGAGCTTTTTGCCCGTGAAAGGCATGCAGGCGTCGATAAGCGTCAGGCCGTCCGACTCCTCGACAAGATAGCTGTTAAGCGGGAAAAGACGGGGCATAAATATGAGCTGGGTAACGATTCCCCAAGTTGTTTTATTCATCGCGCATCTCCCTTATGAACTAATTATATTTGTATTTTAACTAATGTAATTAGTTTTGTCAAAGGGGGATGTTTTAAACGCTCCTGTCGGCAAGGACGCAATCGTCGAATGAGGGGGAAAATATCTCCAAACGAAGCAATACAATCTTATCCCCGAGTTAGCCGTTTGACTCCCTTACTTTGGCAAGAAACGAACTTACAATAAGGGTGCAAGCATAAAACCACATTCCTTTTGGGAGGGTCTAAGTTGAAGAAGAAACTGGTTACGATAACGGCCTCGGTGTTGATGTTGTCCTCGGTATTGAGCGCGTGCGGCGGCGGCGACAAGGACGGCAGCGCATCTCCATCGGCGTCCCCGGCCGCAAGTCCGAGCGCCAGCTCGAATCCAAGCCCAAGCGAGTCGCCTTCTCCGGCGCCTGTCGAAAGATTCGACATTTCCTTGCGTCACATTCAGATCGGCGAATTGCAAAAATTCCGTAAAGCGATTCTCGACGAAGTCGTGCAGAAAGCCGAGGCCGAAGTACCGGGAGCCAACTTCGAAATGGACGCCGTCGAGGACAGCTTTAACCGCTGGACGAAGCTTCCGGCCGAGATGGCCGCGGGCAACCCTCCGAAAATTTTCGACCTGTTCGGCGGCCCCGGCGACGGTCAGAAATACGCCCGCGCCAACAAGCTGCTCGACCTGACCCCGATCCTCGACGAGCTCGGAATCAAGGATCAATTCACGGATTACTCGACGTTTGTCGTGGACGGCAAAATATACGGGCTGCCGATCGGCGCCGGCTCCGAAGGCTGGTTCTACAACACGGACATTCTTTCCGCCAACGGAATCGCGGTTCCGAAGACGCTCGAGGAGCTGGAAGCGGCGTTCGAGACGCTTAAAGGCAAAGGCATTACGCCGATCGCAATGGGATCGCAGGCCGCGTGGGTGCCGTTTATGCTGCTCAACACGCTGATTCCGCGTTACGCGGGCGAAGATATCCAGGCTGGCGTCGCCGACGGTTCGCGCAAAATGACGGAGCCGGAAGTCGTGGCCGCTCTGGCGAAGTACAAAGAATGGGTAGACAAAGGCTACTTCACGAAGGGCGAGCTCGGCATCGATTACACGGGCCAGACGAACGAGTTCGTCGCCGGCAAGGCGGGCTTCCTGTTCGACGGCACGTGGAGAATCTCGACGTTTAACGCGGACGGCGTCGGCGGCGCGCTGAACGACAAGGTCGGCTACTTCGCAATGCCCGCCGTGCCCGGCGGCAAAGGCGACCAAACCGCGGTCAACTACAATCAAAACAACGGCTACGGCTTCTCCGCGGACGTGAACGACAACGAAAAAGCGGCGATCAAATCGTTCATCAAAAACCTGTATACGGAAGAGTACCAAATTCGCGGCTTCCAGGAGGACGGCGTGCTGCCTTCGATGAAGGTGGACGCTTCCAAGCTGGCCTCCGACAATCCGATTATGCAGCAGGTGCTGGCGACGAACGCCGCCGCGGGCACAGTGTTCCCGCACTTCGATTCCCTTGTGCCCGGCACGGTAAACGGCGAATTCGAGAAACAAATCCAGAACCTGATCGCCGGCAAAGCCACTCCGGAAAAGGTGGCCGAGGAAATCCAGAAGGCGATGGACGCGGAATTGGCCACATTGCAATAGTCAAGAATAGCGCCGACGACGAGGTGCCGTCCGCTCCGGTGGGCGGCGCCTCGCTCGCGTCATAGGGTGGGGGAACCATGAACAAAACGCTGAGAAATCCATACGTATACCTGCTCTTCGTCCTGCCGACGCTCGGGTTGTACGGCTTGTTCTTTGTCTACCCGGTTCTGCAGTCGGTTTTCTACGGGCTGACGAACTGGGACGGCTTAACGCCGGCCAAGTACACCGGTCTCGATAACTTCGTTAAAGCTTTTAACGACGAGGATTTCTGGATTTCCGTCAAAAACAACATGTATTTCATTCTCTTCTCGATTTTCGTGCAAGTGCCTTTAATCGTGATGTTCTCGCTGCTCATCAGCGGAGTGAAACGCCTGCAAGGCTTCTACAAGACGACGGTATTCCTGCCGTCCATTCTGTCGACCTCGATTATCGGGATTTTGTGGGGCTTTATGTACCATCCGAGCATCGGGATGTTCAACACCCTGTTAAGCTGGTTCGGCATCGAGCCGATCTACTGGTTGTCCGATACGAAGTGGGCGATGCTGTCCATTCTCGTTACGAATGCCTGGCAATGGATGGGCTTCTACATCGTGCTTGTGCTTGCGGCCATCCTGGCTATTCCGAAGGAAATCAACGAAGCGGCGTCGATCGACGGGGCTACGGGCCTGCAGAGAGCTTACCGGATTACGACGCCGCTCATTATGCCCGTTATATCCGTGGTGATCATGCTTTCCATCGCCGGCGCGATGCGCGTCGTCGACATCGTGCTTGTCATGACGAACGGCGGCCCCGCGGGCGCGACGGAGGTTATGGCGTCCTATATGGTCAACAAGGCGATCAAATTCGGTCAATACGGCTACGGTACGGCCCTTTCGATTATGATCTTCGCGATCGCGCTGCTGCTCACGGCGATCTACCAAATCGTATTTGCCAGACGGCAGGAAAGGATCGAGTACTGATGCCGAGGATCATAAAAAAACTTTCGCCCCATCTGGTGCTGCTCGTATACGTCGTCGTTATTTTGTTCCCGTTCGTATTCGTCCTTTTTTCCTCCTTGAAGGATACGAACGACCAGATCGTCACGTCGCCGTTCGGCTTTCCGGTTCAGATGGCGTTCGATAATTACGCCGATGCGTGGAACCAGGCCAAAATCAGCAAATACTTTTTCAACAGCGCCTATCTGTCCGTAACGGCCGCCGTGTCGGCCATCTTGATCGCGGCGGCGACGGCGTATGCGATCGCGCGCATGAGGATGCACCGGACCAGCAAAGCGATCTACCAATTTATCCTGCTTGGCATGCTCATTCCCGGCAACGTGCTGTTCATCTCCCAGTACATTCTGATTCAGAAGCTGGGCCTGCTGGACACGCACTGGGCGCTGTATTTGCCCTACACGGCCGGCGCTCTGCCGTTCAGCGTGCTGTTGATCGTGGCGTTCATGAAGGCGATCCCGTCGGAGATGGAGGAGGCGGCGATCGTGGACGGACTCGGCGTCATTCGTTCGTTCTTCCTGATCATCCTGCCGCTGACGATGCCGGCGCTCGTGACCGTCTTCATCATCAATCTGCTCGGCAACTGGAACGAATACCTGCTGGCCAATTTCTTTATCAGCAAAGACGCGCTGAAGACGCTGCCCACGGGGATGGTCGGCTTCCGCGACGCTTTCCAGACCAGCTACCCGCTCGTTTTTACGGGCGTCGTCATCAGCGTCGCTCCCATTATCGTCATCTACGCGTTTCTGCAGCGGACGATTATCGAGGGGCTGACGGCCGGCAGCGTTAAAGGTTGATTCGGGGCAGGGGCTGCCCCCAAAGTACAAACAGTCGTACAGAACGAGGATCGATGGAATGATGTCAGTCGCTATACGATCCTGAAATTTTGAAGGGGTAAACCCGTCACAGGGTCATTTCAGGAACGTGTGAGGCAGTCTCCAGGAGATAGATGCTTCTTCTTTTTCCCCGATCCTCTTGTACGACCTGACTTAGGGGCAGTCCCTTACTTTTTCTATCGATTACTCAAGCAACTTTGCTTATGGGGCAAGCCCTTTTTACAATTGGAGGAACGGAAGAAAGCGGTTGTCTTTTGAAAAACGCTGGGTTATGATTAAAACAACGCAAAACGGAAACTGTGTTTTATAATGTAAAACAGTTTCTTTTGAGAGGAAAGCCGATGCCGATTATTCAAGCTGTAGACCGCGCTTTGCGCATTATCGATCTGTTCGACGAGTATACGACGGAATTGAAAATTACGGAAATCAGCTCGCGGATTTCCCTTCACAAGAGCACGGTTCATTCGCTGCTGAAAACGCTGATGCACCACGGCTACATCGCGCAGGATGCGGACAGCGGCAAGTACAGGCTTGGTCTGAAGCTCGTCGAGAAAGGGCAGCTGCTGCTGCAGGGGATCGACATCCGGACGGTGGCCAGACCGCATCTTTCGGCTTTGTCGGCCTCCACCGGACAGACGACGCACCTGGTCGTGCTGAGCGGCCGCGAGGGCGTGTACATCGACAAAATCGAGGGCGAACGGGCGGCGATTCGGTATTCCTATCTGGGACGCACCGTTCCGCTGCACTGCAGCGCCGTGGGCAAAGTGCTGGCGGCTTACCAGCCGAAGGCGAAGCAGGACGAATTGCTTGCCGACTATTCCTACGATCCGCATACGCCGAACACGATTGTCGGCAGGGAAGCGTTCCTGGAGGAGCTGAGCCGCGTCCTGACGAACGGTTACGCGATTGACGATCAGGAGAACGAGGCGGGCGTACGCTGTGTTGCGGCTCCGGTGTTCGATCACGCGGGACAGCTTGCGGCTGCGGTCAGCTTGTCGACGCTTGTATCCGGCGTGGACGACGAAGCGCTGCGCGCTTATCGCGAGCAGCTGCTGGCCATGACGCAGTCCGTCTCGCGCAGCCTGGGCTACTCGGGATAAAAAGGTGAAGGCGGGCCGGAGGCAAAGGTTCAAGCGGCAAAGCTTGCGGCTTCCGGCGCGAAAGGTATTATTGAGGAACGATGGCGGTCCACCGCGGAAATGATCATACGTGCGTTTTTGTGGTCATTTTTCAGAACTTGGTTTTATAATATAAAACGAATTGACGGAAAGGGAGAGCACACATGCGGATTATCGCGTTTCGCGAGACGGGAGCCGAACGGCTGGCGGCGGTTACGGACGAAGGGGAGGTGTTTGCGCTCCCGCAGCCCGATTTTATGGCGCTTGTCCATGAGGCGAGAGAAGAGGGAGCGAGCACGCTGGAGTGGGTCGAGCGGCGGATTTCAGAGAGCGCTCCGCTGGGCCGAAGCCTGGAGGAGCTGGAGTTGGGGCTTCCGATCAAGGCGCAGGAAATATGGGCGGCCGGCGTCACCTACGAGCGCAGCCGTCAGGCGCGCAATTACGAGGTGGCCCGCGAGTCGGGGAGCGCCGCGGACGGACCGGCTGCCGGAACCTTTTACGACAAAGTGTACGACGCCGACCGGCCCGAGCTGTTCCTGAAGTCGGGGCCGCTGCGGACGGTGGCGCCCGGAGAGGAGCTGTGTCTGCGCAGCGATTCCGGCTGGCAGGTGCCGGAGCCGGAGCTGGGGCTGGTGCTTGATAAACAGGGTACGATTGTCGGTTATACGATCGGCAACGATATGAGCTCGCGTGACATCGAAGGCGAGAATCCGCTGTATTTGCCGCAGGCCAAAGTATGGCGCCGCTCGTGCTCGATCGGTCCGGCGATCCGTCTGGCGGAAGCGGTGTCGGACCCGTACGCGCTCGACATTGCCTGCGCGATTGTCCGGGATGGCAAACCCGTCGTGGAAGGCGCGGTCAGCACCCGCCAATTGAAGAGACGGTTCGAGGAGCTGACCGCCTGGCTGCTGCGCGACAACGATCTTTATGACGGCACCGTGCTGTTGACCGGAACCGGGATCGTTCCTCCGGACGATTTTACGCTGCGCAGCGGCGATCGCGTCGACATCTCCATCAGCGGGATCGGGACGCTCAGCAATCCGATTCGCTAGAATTCGGGACGCAACCAACGACAAAGGAGAGGAAATCGAATGGGAATCGAACTCGGAAAAATTTATCACAACTACATCGACGGACAATGGAAGCCGGCGCTGAGCGGCGAGCAATCGCCGGGGGTTAATCCCGCCAATCGCCGGGAGGTTGTCGCGTATTTGCCGCAGTCGGGCAAGCCGGACGTGGATGCGGCCGTGGCGGCCGCGCGGAAGGCGCTGCCGGCGTGGAGGGGCATGTCGGGAACGGCGCGCGGGGATTTGCTCTACCGGACGGCGGCGATCGTCGAGCGGCGGCTGGACGAGATCGCGGAGACGATGACGCGGGAGATGGGCAAGACGCTGCCCGAAGCCAAAGGGGAGACGGCGCGCGGCGCGGCGATTCTGCGCTATTACGCGGGCGAAGGCATGCGCAAGGTCGGGGATGTGATTCCGTCGTCGGACGGCGAGGCGCTGATGTTCACGACGAGAGCGCCGCTCGGCGTCGTCGGGGTGATCGCGCCGTGGAATTTCCCGGTCGCGATCCCGATCTGGAAAGCCGCTCCGGCGCTCGTATACGGCAACACCGTCGTGCTCAAGCCGGCCAGGGAGACCGGAGCGACCGCGCTTAAGCTGGCGGAATGCTTCGCCGAAGCGGGCTTGCCCGCGGGCGTCCTGAACGTCATTTGCGGCAGCGGCGCGGTGATCGGCGAGGCGCTGGCCGAGCATCCCGGCGTGAACGGGATTACGTTCACGGGCTCCAACGCCGTCGGCAAGAAGGTCGGCATGGCGGCGTTCGCCAGAGGAGCGAAGTATCAGCTGGAGATGGGGGGCAAAAACCCGATCCTCGTAGCCGAGGACGCCGATCTGGATTTGGCGGTCGACGCGACGATCAGCGGCGGGCTCAAGTCGACGGGTCAGAAGTGCACCGCGACCAGCCGCGTCATTGTCGTCGACGACGTATACGACGCCTTCCGCGACAAGCTGCTGGCCAAAGTGCGCGAGCTCAAGGTCGGAGACGGCATGGAGCCGGACACGTGGCTGGGGCCGTGCGCCAGCGACCGTCAGCGGGAGACCGTGCTGTCCTATATCCGCAAGGGCGTGCAGGAGGGCGCGAGCCTGCTGCTCGGCGGCGAGCAGCCTCCGGAGGGGACGCTGGCCGACGGGTACTACGTGCAGCCGACCGTGTTCGAGCATGTCGCCCGCGACATGACGATCTTCCGCGAGGAAATATTCGGACCGGTGCTGGCGCTCGTGCGCGCGCCGTCCTTCGAAGCGGCGGTCGAGGCGGCGAACGACAGCGACTTCGGCTTGAGCGCTTCGGTGTATACGCGCGATATCGGGCGCATGCTGGCCTTCGTCCGCGATATGGAAGCGGGGATGGTGCGCGTGAACGCGGAGACGGCGGGCGTGGAGCTGCAGGCTCCGTTCGGCGGCATGAAGCAGTCCAGCTCGCATTCCAGGGAGCAGGGACAGGCGGCGATCGAGTTTTTCACCTCGATCAAAACGGTGTTCGTGAAAGGATAGGCGAAGCGATGGAGACGGGGAATCGGGAAAATCGAGGCGAATCGAAGCGGGATGTCCATGATCCGATGTCGGAGCTGGCGCAGCTGATGGGAGCGGACGGCGAGCGATTGTATGAAGTCGCCACGCATGCCGCCGGCCCGGCAGGCTCGCTTCCGCTGACCGACGAGCTGCTGCGCGAGGCGCCGAGCGGGGATTTGTTCGGACTCAGCCAGAACGTCGGAATGGGGTGGAATCCCGGCAGATTGGGCGGCAAGCAGTTTCTGCTGCTCAGCACGCAAGGAGGGCTGCGCCGCGACGACGGAACGCCGCTGGCGCTCGGCTATCATACCGGTCACTGGGAGATCGGCTTGCTGGCGAAGGAGGCCGCAATGGAGCTGACGGCCGAGGGAGCGGTTCCGTTTGCCGGCTATGTCAGCGATCCGTGCGACGGCCGCTCGCAGGGCACCGCCGGCATGTTCGATTCGCTCCCGTACCGCAACGACGCGGCGATCGTGCTGCGACGGCTGGCCCGCTCGCTGCCGACCGCCAGCGGCGTGCTCGGCGTCGCGACCTGCGACAAGGGGCTGCCGGCGATGATGACGGCAATTGCCGGGCTGCCCGGCCTGCCCGGCATAATCGTGCCGGGCGGCGTCACTCTTCCGCCTACGACGGGCGAGGACGCCGGCAAGGTGCAGACGATCGGCGCGCGTTACGCGCAAGGCGAGATCAGCCTGCAGGAGGCGGCCGATCTGGGCTGCCGGGCCTGCGCCACGCCGGGCGGAGGCTGCCAATTTCTCGGCACGGCGGCCACGTCGCAGGTGGTGGCGGAGGCGCTCGGCATGACGGTGCCGCATGCCGCCCTCGCGCCGTCCGGCCAGCCGATCTGGCTGGAAATCGGCCGCCAGTCGGCGCGAGCCGCCATGCGGATGGCGGCCCGCGGATGGAAGACCGCGGACATTGTCACCGACAGCGCGATCCGCAACGCGATGGTCGTGCACGCCGCGTTCGGCGGCTCGACCAATCTGCTGCTTCATATTCCGGCCATTGCCCATGCGGCGGGGCTGCGCGTGCCGACGGCTGCCGACTGGGCCGAGGTGAATCGGCTGACGCCGAGGCTCGTCAGCGTGCTTCCCAACGGTCCGGAGCATCACCCGACGGTGCGCGTTTTCATGGCCGGCGGCGTGCCTGAAGTCATGCTTCATCTGCGCCGGCTCGGGTTGCTGGATACCGCGGCGCGGACGGTGTCCGGAGTATCGCTCGGCGAGACGCTCGACTGGTGGGAGGCGTCCGAACGGCGGGAGGCTCTGAGAAGCCGCCTTCGTGAGGCGGACGGCGTCGATCCCGATCGGGTCATTATGAGCCCGGACCGGGCCAGGGCGGCGGGGTTAACCTCGACGGTTACTTTTCCCGTCGGCAACATCGCGCCGGAGGGATCGGTAATTAAATCGACGTCGATCGATCCGGCCGTAGTCGACGAGGACGGGGTTTACCGGCACGTCGGAGCGGCCAAAGTGTACACCAGCGAGCAAGAGGCAATTCGGGCGATCAAAGCCGGCGGCGTTCAGGCCGGCGACGTAATGGTCTTGGCCGGGCGCGGCGCGTCCGGGTCCGGGCTGGAGGAGACGTATCAACTGACCTCGGCGCTCAAGCATCTTCCGTTCGGCAAGTATGTCACGCTGATCACGGACGCGCGCTTCTCCGGCGTTTCCACCGGGGCCTGCATCGGCCATGTCGGTCCCGAAGGGCTGGCAGGCGGCCCGATCGGCAAGCTGCGAAACGGCGATCTGATCGAGGTTGAGATCGATACGATCGGCCTGTCCGGCAGCGTTAATTTCATCGGCACGGCCGACGCCCGCTGCACGAAGGAGGAGGGCGCGCGCCTGTTGGCCGAACGAGACGTTCATCCCGAGCTGCGGCCCGATCCGCGCCTCCCCGACGATACGCGGCTGTGGGCGGCGCTGCAGGCTGCCAGCGGCGGCTTATGGCGCGGCAGCGTCTACGACGCGGACCGCATTATCGCCGTGCTGCAGGCCGGGATGCGGGCGCTCGAAGCGGAGCGCGGGAAAGAAGGCGGCGCCGAGGACGGGAAGGGGCGGCCCGATTAAGCGGCCGGGAGACGCGCGAAATGTCAATTGCGGCGCTGCAACGGAAACCGGGACCAAATAACGGCAAGCCGGGCCAAGCGATGGACGAACGTGCTATTGTCGGGGGATTCGGCTTATAATGGGGGAGACTATCGGAACAGGAAGGAGGGCGGACCGTGATCGTTCATTCATTCCCGCCGATTATCGACCCCGGCTGCCGGATGCTGGTTCTGGGCAGCATGCCGGGCGCGGCGTCCTTGAGGGCGCATCGCTATTATTGGAACCCCCGCAATTACATGTGGCGGATTTTGTACGCCTTGTTCGGGGATGGCAGGGAGCCTGACGAAGCATACGAGGACCGGATTGCCTTCGCGCTTCGCAGCGGCGTCGCCCTATGGGATACGATCGCAAGCTGCGAAAGGAACGGCAGCCTGGACAGCGAAATTCGCCAGGCGATCCCCAACGACATTCCGGGGCTGCTCGACGAATATCCGAACGTGCGGACGATCATCTGCAACGGGACGAAATCGTTGGCGGAATTGACCAAGCATTTCGGCGAGCATCCGGAGGTGCGCAAGCGGGAGCTGCTGCGAATGCCTTCTACCAGCCCGATTCCAACGCGGGATTACCGGGGGCTGGACGATCGGCTCGAGGCCTGGAAGCGGCTGCTGGAAATATGAGCAAAGGGCCGACCTGTAGCGGAGTTGCTTAAGATAATCGACATGTAAAGAGAGGGGTATGTACCTCCTGGAGATGCCTCATACGCTCCTGAAATCACCCTATCACGGGTTAATCATTCCCATTTCAGGAGCGTATAGCATCGGAAGGAGGTACATACCCCTTGCACATTTAGCGTCGATTATCTTTACATAGCAGCTTGAAGCGCTTATAGATCAGCCCTTTATTATTTCGTCAGCTGTTCCATCTGCTCGATCAGGCCTTCGAATACGCTCATCGCCTGGCGGATCGGCTCGGGAGAGGACATATCCACGCCGGCCTTTTTCAGAATGTTGATCGAGTAGTCTTTGCCCCCGCTTCTCAGGAAGCCGAGATAACGGTCGACCGCGGGCTGGCCTTCGTCGAGAATTTGCTTCGAGAAGCTCGTCGCGGCGGAGAAGCCGGTCGCGTACTTGAAGACGTAGAAGCTCGTGTAGAAATGGGGAATGCGCGCCCATTCCATCTCGATATCCTTGTCGACGACCATATCCTTGCCATAGTACTTCACGTTCAAGTCGTAGTAGATCGAGCTGAGCTCCTGCGGCGTCAGCGCCTCGCCCTGCTCCGCCTTCGCATGAATGATTTTCTCGAACTCCGCGAACATCGTCTGGCGGAACACCGTCGTGCGGAACTGATCGGCGTAATAGGTGAGCAGGTACATTTTCTCCTTCGGATCGGTTGACTTGCCCAGCAAATAATTTATCAGCAGCGCTTCGTTCAGCGTGGAGGCGACCTCCGCCAGGAAAATCGTGTACTGCGCGTCTCGGTACTCGTTGCTCTCGTCCGAGAAGTACGAGTGAAGGGCATGGCCCATCTCGTGCGTGAGCGTGAACATGCTGTTCAGGTTGTCGTTATGGTTGAGCAGCACGTACGGGTGCGTGCCGTAGGCGCCCCAGCTGTACGCGCCGCTGCGCTTGCCCTGGTTTTCGTAGATATCGATCCAGCCGCCGTCGAAGCCCTCCTGCAGCACTTTGCGATAATTGTCGCCGAGCGGCGCCAGGCTGTCGTACACCGTTTTCTTCGCATCCTCGTAAGTGATGTTCAGATCGAACTCCTCGACGAGCGGAGCGAACAAGTCGTACATATGCAACTCGTCCAGCTTAAGCAGCTTCTTGCGCAGGTCCATGTAGCGGTGCATAAGCGGCAAAAACTCGTGGATGGTCGAGATCAGGTTGTCGTAGACCGATTGCGGCACGTTGTCCCCGAACAGCGACATTTCCAGGGCGGAAGGATAATTCCGGGCTTTGGCGTAAAACAGGTTTTTCGTGACGTTGGCGTTCAAGGTGGCGGCCAGCGTGTTGCGCCATTTGCCGTACGTCTCGTACATCGCTTTGAAGGCGTCCCGTCTGACGTCCCGGTTTTTGCTCTCCAGAAACTGTATGTAACGGCCATGGGTCAGCTCGACTTCTTCGCCTTGCTCGTTTTTCACCTTCGGGAATTTCAGATCGGCATTGTTCAGCATCCCGAAAATCGTGCTCGGCGCCTGCGAAACGTTGCCGACTTGGGCGAGCAGCGCCTCTTCGCTCTTGGAGAGCGTGTGCGGCTTCTGCCGGAGCATCTCTTCCAGCGAGCGCTTATATTTGGCCAAGGACGGATCGGCGATCAAGTCGGTCAACTGCTGTTCGGACAGGCTGAGAATTTCCGGCGTGATGAACGACGTCGCTTCGCCGACTTCCACGCCGAGCTTTTTGGTTTTATCGGACAGGGCCTGGTACTTCCCCTCCGCCATGTCTTCGTGATGGCGCATGTTCGCGTACACGTAGAGCCGTTCGGTGAGCAAAGAAATCTCGTCGTCGAGCGCGAAGCAGCGGGCGATGGCGTCCGCGTCCCGCAGTTTGCCCTGATAGCCGGCAATCTCTCCGGTCAGCTTCTTGACCTGGCTGTATTCGGCATCCCAGGCTTGCTCGTTCGGATACAGATCCTCGAGCTTCCAACGGTGCTCCTGCGGCACTTCGGATCTTGCGGCGACTTGTTTCATGGGCATATTCAACCTCCTGGAAGATGGGTCGTATTGGGCAGAGACGGCGGTGCACAGCAAAGACAGGGCCGCGACCGATGCGGTCAGCGGCAGGAAAAGCTTCTTCATGGCGAGCCTCCGGTCAAGGAATAAGTTACCGGAGTAGTATGCCCTTGCTAGGCGCCCATAATGAAGAAGTTATAGACGATCAGGAAAAAGGCGAACAGGACGAGCGCGATCGTAATGAGGGCCATCGGACGCCGCAGGCGTTCGGGAATCCGCTCCCGGGTCAGGATAAGCACGACCGCCAAGCAAAAGGATGAAATAATAAAAATAAGATTGGCTTCGTTATTCATGAACGGCGGACTCCTTTGCAAAACGTTGCTGTTGATCCATCGTGCAGGTACTGCTTTCATTTAAACAGGGACTGCCGCCGCTTGCCGGAGTCAGATGCTTTTCAGCTTCTCCAGCGCGTTGCGCAGTCCGTCTTCGCCATCGGGAAAATCCTCGGGGAGGAACCGTTTTTCGGCCCAATCCATCATTTCCGGACGGCTGATAAACCGGTGGCACGTCTCGCCCCATTGATCCGAGATTTCGCGGACGACCAGCGTCTTTCCTTGAACCTCTACAGTCAGCATATTGTAGTTGTCGTGTTTATAGACGGTATGCTTAGCGAACATGGGACACTCCTGGACTAGGGCAGCTTGTGCCGTTTTTCTCCATCATAGAAGAGATCAGGGGAGAAATCAACGTAACGTTGGAAAAACAAGGGTTGACAGCCCGGCGATTCTGTGGGAGTCTACTGTGAAATCCGCCGGGGCGGATGAAGGTTGAAGAGGGAAGTTAGCCGAGACCAGACGAGACCAGACGAGATTGACGAGCCGAGAGGAGAACGGAATCAGATGACAAATGAAAAGGCTTTGCCGGCGTATCCGCAGACGGGAGTCGCTTCGACTTGCCGTTCGTTCGACGAGTATTGCGCCATGTTCGGACTGAAGACCGCGGATTTGCAAGGGCCGGTGCTTGACGTGGCGGGAGGAGCTTCCTCCTTCACCGCCCAGCTGCATGCGAGAGGGATTAAGGCGCTGGCCGCCGATCCTTTCTATGAGGGCAATGTGGAGGAAATCGTGACGACGGGGTACAGGGAGATCGAAATCGCGTCGGCCAAAATCGCTTCGCTGGCCGCCAGCTACGATTGGAGCTACTACGGCTCTCCGGAGCGCCAGCGCGAGATCAGGGAGCGCTCCATGGCGCTGTTCGCAGAGGACTTCCGCAAGGAAGATTCGCGAACCCGCTATTTTGCGGCGGCTCTGCCCGATCTGCCATTTGCGGATAATACGTTCGAATTGGTTTTGTGCAGCCATTTTCTGTTCCTGTATGCCGATGCTTTCGGCGAGGAATTTCATACGGCCGCGGTGCGGGAGCTCCTTCGCGTGCTTCGTCCCGGCGGCGAGCTCAGAATCTATCCGCTCGTCTCGTTAAAGTGGGAGCCCTATCCGTTTCTGGATGGGTTGATCGGGGCGCTCGAGAGCGCGGCCGAGCATGAGTTTTTGCCGACGGGCCTGCCTTTTACGCCGGTTCGCAGTCCGCTGCTGCGACTGGTCAAAAAGGCGGACGGAACGGGCTAAAGAGCGGTTTGAATATATTGCAGAAAAGGGTAATTTCGGGTATAATCATCGTATTCGCCGACTTACGGCGAGATTTTAGGAGGTTTTTCATTTGAGAGGAACAGTAAAATGGTTTAACGCAGAAAAAGGATACGGTTTTATTTCCGTAGAAGACGGCAACGACGTATTCGTTCACTTCTCTGCAATCCAAGGCGAAGGCTTCAAAACTTTGGATGAAGGTCAAGAAGTCGAGTTCGAAATTACCGAAGGAAATCGCGGTCCTCAAGCGTCCAACGTGGTTAAACTGTAAGTCGCGCTTGCGAGCGGACTTGCTTCTCATATCACGACCCAGCAGCAAAGCCCCTGGTGATCCGCCGGGGGTTTTGCTTTTTTCTGTCTCTGGGGCGCCGCCGGTGTACATAGGTAAACGTTGGACCTGCCGCCGGACCTTGATGTTCTACAAAATCGGTTATCCGTGTTAGGAAATACCTTGCGTGGCAGGCGATGTTCTAAGGAATCGAGTATTGGCCCCTTAATTCCGCTCAAACGGCGGACGATGTTCTAAGGAATCGAGTATTGGCCCCTTAATTCCGCTCAAACGGCGGACGATGTTCTAAGGAATCGAGTATCGGTCTCTTAATTCCGCTTAAACGGCGGACGATGTTCTACAAAATCGATTATCTCTCTCGGAAAGTCTGCTGTCTGACCTGAGATGGGCGACAAAGTCTGCTATCCTCCTCTCAAGAAACTCCCGACTTGCTAAAATGCATGCACATCCAACAACTTACATTGATTTTCTCAAACGAGATTCGAATAGCGAAGCCTCGGAAAAATCGCAGAATGGCGCTTCAACGGGCACAATAGACGGTGGAGAAAATTTTATAGAAGTTGCTTACATCAAGCCTTCAAGAGATCCGGCGAACGGGTGCATGACGAAAGAATATTAGTAAAGGCAAGCGGATCAAGTCCAGCGGAACAGGCGGATGGTAAGGGGCGAGGGATGTACGTCTAGGCGGCGAGAGGGTGAAGAGAGGGATATAGTCTAGGCAAACGGAGAGAAGGCGAGAGGACATTAGTCAAGATGAGCGGATGCAAACGCACGAGTTTTCGGTGTTGGCGGCGCTTTGAATGTTCGGCCGTCGCACCCCTTTGACCGCATGGCGGATAAAGTGGTAAAATTATTGGGTGATTTTTATCGATACTTATGTTCCCCGGGGGTACAAAGTTATGCCAAAATTCAAGCTGTTCGCCGATCGCAAAGGCAAGGCGGACCAGGCGAAAAACAATCGTTTCGTGAAGCTGGCGCGTGAAATTTACGTGCAGGCGCGCAGAGGCGGCCCGAATCCCGAAGCCAATTACGGGCTCAGGACCGCCATCGCCAGCGCGCGCGCAATCCAGATGCCGGCCGACAATATTGAAAGAGCGCTCAAGAAAGCGGCGGGAGCCGCGGACGGGGACGACTACGAGGAAATTATGTACGAAGGGTACGGCCCCGGCGGCGTAGCCATCATGGTGAAGTGTTTGACGGACAATCGCAATCGGACCGCTTCGGACGTTCGGGCGATTTTCGGCAAACGCGGCGGAAATCTGGGCGAATCGGGCTGCGTATCCTACATGTTCGATCACAAGGGGCTGCTCGTGATCGCCCGCGAGGACGACTCTCCGGACGAGGACAGCTTTATGATGGAAGCGTTGGAGGCGGGAGCGGAAGACGTGGTCGTCAGCGAAGAGAGCTACGAGGTGCTGACCGCAACCGAGGACTACGAAGCGGTGAAGACCAAGCTGGAAGAAGCCGGCTACAAGTTCGAGACGGCGAGCGTTCGCTGGCTGCCGCAAAATACGGTGGCCGCAGAGGGCGAGAACGCCGAGAAGCTGATGAAGATGATGGACGCGTTCGAGGATAACGACGACGTGCAGGACGTGTACCACAACTTCGAGATCAGCGACGAGGAAATGAGCCGCCTCGGCTAACGTCCTGCGGCGACAGCAGTCCCGCCGGACAATAACGTCTTCGGCGTCCTCCGGACGCAGAACCGCGTTTTTGTCGGAGATGATTCAGAACAGTTTTCCGAATCACTAAAAAAAGAGGCCTCCCGGCCTCTTTTTTTGCGCAGCTGAACGTCGCGAATCACTTGGCGCCGGCGGGCTCCAGCATATGGACCCGATCGATCGTACCGCCGCCCAGGCAGACTTCGCCGTCATAGAAGACGACCGCTTGTCCCGGCGTGACAGCTTTCTGCGGCGCGTCGAATTCCACCTTGTACGTTCCGCCGTCCATCGGCGTCAGCGTGACGCCTTGATCCGGCTGGCGGTAGCGGAATTTGGCCGTGCAGCGGACAGGGCCGGACGGCTCGTCCGGACTGATCCAGTTGACGCCGGCGGCGGTCAAGCCTACCGAATAGAGGCTGTGATGGGCGTCTCCCTGAACGACGTACAGCGTGTTCGTCTCCAAATCTTTGCTGGCCACGAACCAGGGCTCGCCGGTGCCGGAGCCGCCGATGCCGAGGCCTTGCCGCTGGCCGAGCGTATAGTACATCAGCCCGTCGTGGCGCCCCTTGACCTCTCCGCTGACGATATCGACCATATTGCCCGGTTTGGCGGGCAGGTACTGGCTCAGAAACTCCTTGAAATTGCGCTCGCCGATAAAGCAGACGCCGGTGCTGTCCTTCTTCTTGGCGGTGGCGAGTCCGGCCTCTTCGGCGATCTTGCGAACGTCGGGCTTCTGCAGATGTCCGATCGGGAACATGGCGCGCGACAACTGCTGCTGATTGAGCGCATGCAGGAAGTAGGTTTGATCCTTGTTCGCGTCGACGCCCCGGAGCAGCTCGTATTCGCCGTCCCGCAGCTCGAGTCTCGCGTAGTGCCCGGTCGCGATCGCGTCGGCGCCAAGCTCGAGCGCCTTTTGCAGAAACTCGCCGAACTTGATCTCGCGGTTGCACATGACGTCCGGGTTGGGCGTCCGGCCCGCCCGATATTCGGCCAGAAAATACTCGAACACTTTATCGTAATATTCTTTCTCGAAATTAACGGTATAATAGGGGATTCCGATCTGGTTGCACACCCGCCGCACGTCTTCCGCGTCTTCCTCCGCCGTGCAGACGCCGAACTCGTCGGTATCGTCCCAATTTTTCATGAATACTCCGACCACCTCGAAGCCTTGCTTTTTCAGCAACAGCGCGGTCACCGAGGAGTCTACGCCCCCGGACATGCCGACGACGACGCGCACCTTGGACGGGTCCGGGAACCGCGCCTTCAGCGATGCCGTATAGGCTTCCATATTGCTCATCCGCTTCATCACTCCTTGCCGCTGCGATACGGTTTCGATCTATTTTAGCACAAACCGTGCCATTTCTCACAATCGTCCGGTCGTTTCCTGAATAGGTTGCGTTTTTTTTGCCCAAAAAGAGAATAGTTATGATAACATATATGTATTATGGGGATACCCTCTATTCCAACAATCGCAATAAAGCCGGGTCTATAAGAACCGGACTCAAGCGAATTTAATCTATGCTGACGGCAAGAAAGCAGGTGTTCGATTTGAAAATTTCGACCAAAGGCCGCTACGGCTTAACGATCATGATGGAGCTTGCGGCCAAATTTGGCGAAGGCCCGATCTCTTTGAAAAGCATCGCGGAGAAAAACGGACTTTCCGAGCATTATCTGG
The DNA here is from genome assembly GCF_042431195.1 of Cohnella cellulosilytica. Taxonomy (NCBI): domain Bacteria; kingdom Bacillati; phylum Bacillota; class Bacilli; order Caryophanales; family Paenibacillaceae; genus Cohnella; species Cohnella cellulosilytica. Next base: position 347,774 of record NZ_JBHMDN010000079.1, on the reverse strand, counting down.
AGCAGCTGATCGCTCCGCTTCGCAACGCGGGATTGGTTAAAAGCGTACGAGGCGCTTACGGCGGCTACATCCTTTCGAAAGACCCCGAGACGATCTCCTCCGGAGACGTGATCCGCATCCTCGAAGGACCGATCAGTCCGGTGGATTTCACCGAAGAGGACGATCCGGCCAAGCGCGACTTGTGGCTTAGAATTCGCGACAGCATCGCCGAGGTTCTCGACTCGACGACGCTTCACGATCTGATCACGTTTAAGGGCGCGGACAAGCTCGACAACTACATGTTCTACATTTAATACCGCGAGGTTTTGAAGAAGGTGCAGCATTTGAATACCATCTATTTCGACCATGCGGCGACGACTCCGATGCATCCGGCGGCGATCGAAGCTTATGTCGCGTGCGCTTCCGCGGGACCGAGCAATCCTTCCAGTCTGCACGGGTCGGGCCGCGCGGCGCGCGAGCGCGTCTCCGTCGCAAGGGATTCGCTCGCTGAGATGCTCGGATGCTCTCCGGCGGAGCTTGTTTTCACGGGCGGCGGGACCGAGAGCGACAATGCCGCGCTGTTCGGGGCGGCGTTCGCCCAGCGCAAGAAGGGGCGCAATCGAATCGTCGCGACGGCGGTCGAGCACCATGCGGTGCTGAACGTCTGCCGCCGGCTCGAGGCCGAAGGGTTCGAGCTGACGATTCTGCCCGTGGACGAATTCGGCCGGGTCAGGCTCGAGGACGCGCAGGCGGCGATCGACGAGCGTACCGCCGTCGTCAGCGTCATGGCCGGCAACAACGAGACGGGGACGCTGCAGCCGATCGCCGAGATCGGCGAGTTTGCGCGCCGCAGCCGGGCTTTGATGCACGTCGACGCGGTGCAGGCTTTCGGCTATTTGCCGATCGACCTTCGCGAGCTGCCGATCGATCTGCTGAGCGTCTCCGCCCACAAGATCAACGGTCCTCAGGGCGTCGGCCTGTTATACGTGCGCAGAGGAACGCCCTGGCTTCCTTCGCTGTACGGGGGCTCCCAGGAACGAAGCCGCCGAGCCGGCACGGAGAATGTCGCCGGCATTGCCGCCTTCGCCGCCGCGGCCGGCATCGCCCGCGCGCAGCGCCAAAGCCGCTGGCAGCACGCGGAGAGCGTAAGGGCGGAAGCTTTGCGGCAGCTGGCGGCGCATCTCGGCTCCGAGCGTTTCGTCGTGAACGGCCATCCGGAATTCCGGCTTCCCCACGTGCTGAACGTAAGCTTTCCCGGCATCTCCTCCGAAAGCATGCTGATGAATCTGGATCTCGCGGGCGTCGCCGCATCCGGCGGTTCCGCGTGCAATTCCGGTTCTCTGAAACCTTCCCATGTGCTTGAGGCCATGAATCTTCCTTCCGACAGAATCGCATCCGCGGTACGTTTCAGCTTCGGTTTGGGCAATACTACAGATGAGGCCGAAAAAATGGCGAAAATTATTGCAACTATTTCAGCGCGTTATGCGTAATACATTACAAGACGCTGAAGTCAGGAGCCCGCATGGTCCAAGTGGAGCGCATTCTCGGCTTGCCAGTGCTGCTCGAGAGCGGCAAGTGCGTCGGGAAAATCAAAGACATATGGTTCGACGAATTTTGGCGGCTGGTCGGCGTCGTGTTGGACAGGTATACGCGATCCGGGCTGTTCCGCAAGTTGTCCAAAATTGTTTACTGGAAAGATATCGTTCATCTCGGCGAAGACGCTTTGTTGATTCGCAACGGTGCGGCTGTCGCGTCCATTAACGGAAATGAGCTGCTGCGGACATTCCACTCCGGAGTCGTCCGGTTGAAGGATATGCCAGTCTATACGATCGAGGGACAATATTTAGGCAAAGTATCGGATGTTTATTTTAAGACGTCCGAGGGTACACCAATAATAGGATATGAGTTGACGGACGGTTTTCTCGCGGACGTGCTGGAAGGAAGGCGGAAGCTGATTCTGCCGGAAGCGCCGGACAAGATGACATTGGGCAACGATGCGATTCTCGTGCCGGCGTCTTACGAACGGATACTGACGAGAGAGCCTACGCGGAAAGTGACAGGTGAAGACGGATGATGAGATGTCCGAATTGCGGTTCTAAAGATATCGGTAAAATCGGTTCCCATCAATTTTATTGCTGGAGCTGCTTTATCGAATTGACGGTCAACGGAGAGAAAATGTCGGTTTACCAGGTGGAAGAGGACGGAACGTTAAGCTCGCTTGACGATTTGTTCTTCGACGAGCCGATCCCGGCTCCGATTCACGCCAACGGCATGTAAGACGCGCGCGAAGCGCTCCGCCCCCGGAATGGGGAGCGGAGCGCTTTTTTTTCTGGGGTGCTTGCCGGGGTCTCCCGGACCGTTAAGAGGTTGATGGTCGGGCGGACTCAGCGGATTAACGGTCTCCCGGACCGTTAACAGGTCGATGGTCGGCGGAATCAGCGGGTTAACGGTCTCCTGGACCGTTAACGGGTCGATAGTCGGCGGAATCAGCGGATTAAGGTCTCCCGGACCGTTAATGGGTCGATTGTCGGCGGAATCAGCGGATTAACGGTCTCCCGGACCGTTAACGGGTCGATAGTCGGCGGAATCAGCGGATTAACGTAGCGGCCCGGATGCGGGCTGGCGGCCGTTCTCCCGGAGGCTGGTTTATGCGCGAGGACAAGTGCATATACTGGAAGGGAATGCCCGTCCTGCGGATGCGGCCGCTGAAGGGGGGAGTACGGAGATGGAGACGTTCGCGAAAAGCCGCCTGTTTCGCGCGCTCGTGTACGCGATCCTCCTGCTGGTCGTCTTGTTCCTGGTTGTGCTCGTGCGTCCGATGCTGATGTCGGTTTACGATTTTCTCAAGGCGGTGCTGGCCCCTTTTCTCGTTGCGATGATCATCTCCTACACGCTGAATCCGATCGTCAATCTGCTGCACGACCGCAAAGTTCCGCGCACCGCGGCGGTGCTGCTCATCTATGCCGTTTTCCTCTCCGTATCCGTCGTGATTCTGATGAACGTCATTCCGATGTTCATGAAACAGGTCGAGGAGCTGAACGAGCATATGCCCGAGCTGACGATGAGAGCGCAAGGACTGGTCGACCATTTCAACAACAACAACGTGCTGCCGGAAGCCGTCAGGGACGGCATCAACCGGTCGATCGGGACGCTGGAGAAACGGATCGAGCAGTGGATCGCCAACTTCCTCAACAATATCGATTCCGTCGTCAACGTGCTGTTTATCGTCATGATCGTGCCTTTTCTCGCTTTCTATATGATGAAGGATCTGGATGTGTTCGAGCGCGCCGCCCTGCAGTACGTGCCCCGGGCGAGGCGCAAGCATGCGGTGCGGCTGCTGAAGGAGATCGATACCGCCCTGGGCAGCTACATTCGCGGCCAACTGATCGTGTCGTTCTGCGTCGGGGTGCTCGCGTACATCGGTTATTTGATTATCGGGATGCCCTATCCGCTGTTGATGGCCGGATTCGTCTCGCTGTTCGATATCATTCCGTATTTGGGACCGTTCTTCGGGGCGCTTCCCGCGCTCATCATGGCCACGACGGTATCGTGGAAAATGGTGCTGATGGTCATCGTCGTCAACATGATCTGCCAGAACCTCGAGAGCAACGTGATCAGTCCGCAGGTGGTCGGGAAATCGATGAAAATGCACCCGTTGACGATCATCCTCGTGCTGCTGGTCGGAGGGGAGCTGGCGGGCATCGTGGGGATGATTTTGGCGGTTCCGTTCTACGCGGCGATGAAAGTGGTCGTTCAGCACGTGGCGGCCTACTACATTCACCGAAAAACCGTTTGACAGCGCCGAACGGGGTTGTCTATAATTTGATGTGTCGTAACAAGATATGACGTCACAAATATTGCGCAACACGTTGACGAAGCATAAGTACCTCGCAGTCCGCATCGCCAGAGAGAAGATTTCTTGCCCGAAGGAAGTCGGCAGACCGACGAAGGACGGGCATGGCTGGAAAAATCTTCGTTGCGAAGGGCGCGGGAAGCTCGCTTCCGAGTGCGGATGCAAGTCCGCCGGCCCGGGCCGTTATCCCGTCAGAGGAGATCGCTTCCGCGGAAGCGATAACCAGGGTGGTACCGCGAAGCTATTCGTCCCTGATTTTGGGGGCGTTTTTTTTATTTTTTTCGAGAGAGCCGAGGAGGAATACCGAAACATGAAACCGATGAAAGCAGCAGAAATCCGCAGCAAATGGCTGGCCTTCTTCGCAAGCAAAGGCCATAAGATCGAACCGAGCTCGCCGCTCGTCCCCCATAACGATCCTTCGCTGCTCTGGATCAATGCCGGCATGGCGCCGCTCAAGCCTTATTTCGACGGACGGGTCATCCCGGAAAATCCGCGCATCGCCAATTCGCAGAAGTGCATCCGCACGAACGATATCGAGAACGTGGGCAAGACGCGCCGGCATCATACGTTTTTCGAGATGCTCGGCAACTTCTCCATCGGCGATTATTTTAAGGAAGAGGCGATTACCTGGGCCTGGGAGTTTCTGACCGGTCCGGAATGGATCGGCTTCGATCCGGAGCGCCTGTCCGTCACCGTCTATCCGGAGGACGAGGAGGCATATCGCTACTGGAACGAGAAGATCGGTCTGCCCCCGGAGAGAATCGTCAAGCTGGAGGATAACTTCTGGGACATCGGCGAAGGCCCGTGCGGCCCATGCACCGAAATTTTCTACGACCGCGGCGACAAATACGGCGATCTGTCCGATCCCGAATGCACGACGGGCGGCGAGAACGAGCGTTTCCTCGAGGTGTGGAACCTCGTGTTCTCGCAGTTTAACCATAACAAGGACGGCAGCTACACGCCGCTGCCGAATAAGAATATCGATACCGGCGCCGGCCTGGAGCGCTTCGCTTCGATTGTGCAGGACGTGGACTCGAACTTCGACACCGACCTGTTCATGCCGATCATCGAGCGCACGAGCGCGATCTCGGGCGCGACCTACAAGGCGAACGAGGAGCATGACGTCGCGCTGAAGGTGATCGCCGACCATATCCGCACCGTGGCGTTCTCCGTGGGCGACGGCGTGCTGCCGTCCAACGAAGGCCGCGGCTACATCATTCGCCGCTTGCTGCGCCGCGCCGTCCGATACGGCAAGGTGCTCGGCATCGACCGTCCGTTCCTGTGGGAGCTGACGCCGACCGTGGGCGAGGTGATGGGCGGCTACTACCCGGAGGTGCTGGAGAAGCGCGAATTCATCGAGAAGATCATTCGCACCGAGGAGGAGCGGTTCCACGAGACGCTGTCCGACGGTCTGGCGATCCTCGCCGAGCTGTGCGCCAAAGCCCGCGCCGAAGGAAGCTCCGCCATTTCCGGTCCGGACGCGTTTAAGCTGTACGATACGTACGGCTTCCCGTTCGACCTGACGGAGGATTACGCCGCGGAGCAGGGCATGACCGTTGACCGCGAAGGCTTCGACAAGGCGATGCAGGAGCAGCGGGACCGCGCGCGGGCGGCCCGTCAGGAGACGGACAGCATGAAGGTTCAGGGCGGGCCGCTGGCCGATTATACGGACAAGAGCGAATTTATCGGCTACGACAATCTGTCCGCGGAAGTCCGCGTGCTGGCGATTGTGGCGGACAACGAATTCGTCGACGTCGCCGGTGTCGACCAGAAGGTGCTGGTCGTGCTCGACCGCACGCCGTTCTACGCCGAGAGCGGCGGTCAGGTAAGCGACCGCGGCGTGCTGTTCGGCAGCGGCGTCAACGCCGAGGTGACCGGCTTGAGCAAGGCGCCTCACGGCCAGCCGGTGCATCAGGTCGTCGTCACCGGAGGGTTCCTCAAGGTGGGAGAGACGCTCACGGCTTCGGTCAACGCCGCGGACCGCGGGGATACGATCCGCAACCATACGGCGACCCACCTGCTGCACAGGGCGCTTAAGGACGTGCTCGGAGAGCATGTCAACCAGGCGGGCTCGCTCGTCGAGCCGGAGCGGCTGCGCTTCGACTTCTCGCACTTCGGCGCGATAACGCCCGAGGAGCTGGCCGAGATCGAGCGCCGCGTCAACGAGCAGATCTGGATCGGCACGGAGCTGGACATCAGCCTGAAGCCGATCGCCGAGGCGAAGGCGATGGGCGCGATGGCGCTGTTCGGCGAGAAATACGGCGACATCGTCCGCGTCGTCCGCGTCGGCGATTACAGCCTGGAGCTGTGCGGCGGCTGCCACGTTCGCAACACGTCGCAGATCGGCCTGTTCAAGCTCGTGAGCGAAGGCGGCATCGGCTCCGGCGTGCGCCGGATCGAAGCGGTGACCGGACGCCATGCCTACGCGTATCTCGACGACCAGCTCGGCCTGCTGAAGGACGCGGCCGCGCTGCTGAAGAGCTCCGTGGCCGACGTGCCGAGACGCGTCGAAGCGCTGCAGGGCGAGCTCCGCCAGGCGCAGCGCGACAACGAGTCGCTGCAGGGCAAGCTGGCCCGCCTGGAAGCGGCGGAGCTGGTCTCCGCGGCCCGGAAGGTCGGCGAGGTGACGCTGCTCGCCGCTCAAGTGAACGCCGGCGGCATGGACGCGCTGCGCGGCGTGGCGGACGAGCTGAAGCTGAAGCTCGGCTCCGCGGTGCTCGTGCTGGGGGCCGTCGACGGCGAGAAGGTGAACCTGGTCGTGGCGGTAACGCCGGATCTGACGAAGCAAGGCTTCCATGCCGGCAAGCTGATCAAGGACATCGCCGCGATCTGCGGCGGAGGCGGCGGAGGCAAGCCGGAGCTGGCCCAGGCCGGGGGCAAAGAGCCCGCGAAGCTGGCCGAAGCGCTGAAGGCGGCCGAAGGGCTCGTCCGGTCCCAGATTTCATAGCCACTAATTTCCTGTCGAACCGAGATTGTGTTATGATGAAGATATGGGTTTTAGTCAGTTACTGAAAGCGAGGTGCTGGAGATGAGCACGTCGGATAAAAACCATTTCGATCAAACCGTCAAATTCGATGTCGTCGCCGACCCGCACGAAGTATCGGCGCGCGATATTCTGTTCAAGGTCCACGACGCGCTGGTGGAGAAAGAGTACAATCCGATCAACCAGATCGTCGGTTACCTGCTGTCCGGGGACCCCGCCTTTATCCCGCGGCACAACAACGCGCGCAGCCTGATCCGCAAGAAGGAGCGCGACGAACTGATCGAAGAGCTCGTGCGCTTCTATCTTCAGCAGAACCGTTGACGATGCGGGCGCTGGGGCTGGATTACGGCGAGAGACGGATCGGCGTGGCGATGAGCGACCTGTTCGGCTGGACCGCGCAGGGACTGGAAGTGATCGACCGCAAAGTCGTCGCCGATCCGGAGGCGCGCATCGCGGAGCTGGTCGGGCAGCACGAGGTGGGCACGATCGTCGTCGGTTTGCCGAAGAACATGAACGGCACGATCGGGCCGAGTGGGGAAAATTGCATCGCATTCGCGGAGCGTCTTCGGCAAAAGCTAGAATTGCCGGTGGAACTATGGGATGAAAGGCTGACGACGGTATCCGCGGAGCGGACGCTGCTCGAGGCCGACGTAAGCCGGAGCAAACGCAAACAAGTGATCGACAAGATGGCGGCGGCGATTTTGCTGCAGAGCTATCTTGAATCGGTATCGAAAAGAAACGAGGGAATCGTCCATGACGGATTTAAACCATAACGAAGAAGAAGCGGAATTGATCTACATTACGGACGACGAAGGCAACGACGAGCCCTTCGAAGTCGTCATGCGCTTCGAGCTCGACGACGGCACCGACCGCAAATACATGATGGTCGTGCCGGCCGACGAGGAAGGGGACGAGGAGCAGGAAGTGTTCGCTTTCCGCTACGACGAGGACAACGAAGGCGAGATCAAGCTGTACCCGATCGAGGACCCGGCGGAATGGGATATGGTCGAGGAGACGTTCAACACGCTGATCGGCGAGTTCGGCGAAGCCGATGACTGATTCGCGCGGCGACGGGCAGGCGTCGGAGGAGCTGCGCGGCCGTTACGGGGACAGCATCGAGCTGCAATCCGAGGACGGGGCGGCGCAGCTCTACCGCATCGCGGCCGAGCTGATCGTGAACGGCCGGCGTTATGCCGTGCTGCAGACGGAAGAGATGCGGCGGGACGACGAGATCGAGGTGTTCCTGATCGGGACGAACGCGGACGGCGAGATCGAACTCGAGTCCGTCGCGGATGAGGAAGAATGGGAGCTTGTCGCCGAAGCCTTCGACGATATGCAGTTCGGCAGCGAAGAACGGCCGTGAAATCATCGATCGAAGAGCGGGCGACCGCTCTTTTTCTTGGCGATTCAGAAAGCGCATCATCCGCAAGCCTTCTCTGAATCGTTTTCGACAAAAACGCGTTTCTCCGTCCCAAGGGCGCCGAAGGCGTTTTTGCTTGGCGAGACAGGTTTGCTGGAGGGGAAGATAGCTTGAATAGAGACGACGATACGACTACGGGATGGAGATCCATTTACGGGGACAACGGGAAGGACGGGGCGAACGGACCGACGGACAAGCGGGAGACGGCCGCGGCGACGGAGAGCGGAAGATTGCCCGCGCTGTCCCGCGTGGCTTCGCGCGCCGAAGGCCCCGCAAGGGAAGCCGAGCCGGACGACCGCTCCCCGGCCGCCCGGACTTCCCGGCAGGAACCGAACGCGAGCACGACATCGGTTCCGGCCGTGCGCCGGCGCAAGCCCAAGGTGCTGCTCTGGTCTTTCCTGATCGCCCTATGCCTGGTATTGGCCATAGCGGGCGGCACGTTATTTTATGTTTGGAACGGCTTAAGGCCGACTCCGGCGTCCGCGCCGGTGAAGTTCACGATCACCTCCGGCATGCGCGCGTCGAAGGTCGCCGAATTGCTGGAGGAGCAGGGACTTATACGTAACGCTTTTCTTTTCGGAAGCTGGCTGAAGCTCGAAGGAGAAGGCTCCCGCTTCCAAGCGGGGGAATACGAGCTGACGCCGGGCATGACCCGGGAAGCCATTGTAGACAAGCTGAACAAAGGGGATACGATCGCGGCGGAGACGATCAAGTTCACGATCCCCGAAGGCTTCACCGTACCGCAGATCGCCGAGCGGCTCGCGGAGAAAGCCGGAGCGGACAAGGAGAAGTTCCTGGAGGCGGCGAGCAAGCCGGAGCTGTGGACCGGGTCCGTCTGGACGAAGGATCTGCCGGAGAAGGGCAATCTTCGTTATCCGCTGGAGGGTTATCTGTTCCCCGAAACCTACGAGATGAAAGCCGGAAGCACGGAGACGGAAATTGTGAACCGCATGCTGGCCGAATTGGACCGCAAGCTCGATCAATTGCCGGAGGACTGGCTTGGCGTCCTGGAGGAGCGGGGACTGACGGTGCACAAGCTGCTGACGATCGCTTCGCTGGTCGAACGGGAAGTTGTCGTCGACGAAGAGCGGCCGATCGTCGCCAGCGTCATACAGAATCGGTTGAACAAGAAAATGCCGCTGCAGATCGACGCGACGATCCAATACTTGCTCGACAAGCAGAAGGAACGGCTGCTCGAAGCGGATTTGAAGGTGGACAGTCCGTACAACACCTATATGAACCAGGGACTTCCTCCGGGACCGATCGCGACCCCGAGCCTGAAATCGATCGAGGCCGCGCTCTACCCGGATCAAACCGATTATCTGTACTACGTCACGAAGAAGGACGGGACGAATACCCACCTCTTCGCGGAAACCTACAACCAGCACCAGAAGAACATCAAATTGAGCGAGAAGAACGTCGCTCCATAACATTCGCGTTCGCAAGAATGCGCGCCGACCCGGCGAGCGGTTCCGCAATTTGGCGGAGCCGCTTGCCGGGTCGAAGATTTCCCGGAGGTGCATTGCCATTACGACAGCGATACCCGAATTGCTCATATCCGCCGGCTCCGTCGGCCAGATAAAGCGTTACGTCCAAGCCGGAGCCACGGCCATTCTGATCGGAGAATCCCGATTCGGCATGCGGCAGCCGGGGGAGATTGGCCAGGAGGCGCTGCAGGAGGCCGCGGCAGCGGCTCATCAAATGGGCGCGAAAGTATACGTAAACATGAACAAGCTGTTCCGCAACCACGAGCTGGAAGGGCTGCCCGACTATTTGCGCGCCGTTCGCGCGGCCGAAGCGGACGCCGTCGTCTTCGGCGATCCGGCGGTCTGGATGAACGCGCGCGAGCACGCTCCCGATCTGACGCTCTTCTGGAACGCCGAGATGACGGGGACAAATTCGTCCTCCGCGTCCTATTGGGGCAAGCGCGGGGCCGCGCGGGCCGTCGTCGCCCGCGAGCTGAACGAAGAGGAGCTTGTCGATCTGAAAGCCAGGTCGAAGATGCAGATCCAGGTCCAAGTTCATGGCATGACGAATATCTATCATTCGCATCGCAATCTTCTGGAGAGCTATATGCAGCATCTTGGCCGCGAAGCGACGCTGATTCGCAAAGGGCCGGACAAAGGGCTGTTTCTCGTCGAGGCCGAACGGCCGGACGAGAAGTTTCCGGTATACGAGGACGACAACGGCACCCACGTGATGAGTCCCGACGACGTCTGTCTGCTCGAGGCGCTGCCCGAGCTGATCCGCGCGGGTATGGACAGCTTCTATATCGAGCCGCTGCTCAAGAGCGAGGAATATAACGAGACGGTGCTGAGGAGCTACCGGGAAGCGCTCGACCGCTGGCGGGAAGATCCCGACGGCTATATTCCGGACGAGCGGGCGCTGGACGACATCCGACGGCTGCAGAGCCCGGACCGGGAATTGGGCTTCGGATTTTTGTACAAGGAACAGGTCTATTGATCGGACTTGATCAGGAGGAATGAAGATGAGTCGAGTCGCAACGCGCGTCAAGCCGCGCTACGCGGGCAAGAGGACGCGTCTGGACAAGCCCGAGCTGCTGGCTCCGGCCGGCAGCCTGGAAAAATTGAAATTCGCCGTCCATTACGGTGCGGACGCCGTCTATATCGGAGGACAGAAATACGGCCTCCGTTCCAATGCCGACAATTTCAGCATCGAGGAGATGCGCGAAGGCGTCGCCTTCGCCGCCAAGTACGGGGCCAAAGTATTCGTGGCGACGAATATTTACGCCCACCAGGAGGACCTGGACGGGGTAGCCGATTACTTGCGGCAGCTCGAGGACGCGGGAATCGCCGCCATTATCGCCGCGGACCCGGCCATTGTGGAAACCGCGCAGCAAGTCGCGCCCAAGCTGGAGGTTCATCTGAGCACGCAGCAATCGACGATGAACTGGCAGGCGGTGCAGTTCTGGAAGGAGGAAGGACTGCCGCGCGTTGTGCTGGCCAGGGAGACGACGATGGACGAGATCGCGGAAATGAAAGCGAAGGTCGACGTCGAGCTGGAGGTGTTCGTCCATGGCGCGATGTGTTCCTCCGTGTCGGGGCGCTGCGTGCTGTCCAACCATTTTACCGACCGGGATTCGAACAGAGGCGGCTGCTGCCAATCGTGCCGCTGGAAATACGACCTGCACGCCGACGAGCAATCGGTCATGGAGCCGGGAGAGAACCTGTTCACGATGGGCTCCAAGGATCTGTGCATGATCCGGCATATTCCCGATTTGATCGACGCAGGAGTCGACAGCTTCAAGATCGAAGGACGAATGAAGAGCATCCATTACGTCGCGTCCGTCGTGAACGCGTATCGGCAGGCGATCGACGCGTACATGGCCGATCCGGATAACTACGAGCTGCGCCCGGAATGGGTCGAGGAGATCGGCAAAGCGGCGAACCGTCCGCTGAACACCGGATTCTTCTATTCGACTCCGGGAGCGGAAGAGCATATTTACGAGCCCGAGGAGAAGGCGGCGCCGTACGATTTCGCGGCGGTCGTAATCGAATACGACGAAAGCGCCGGCATCGCCGTCGTGCAGCAGCGCAATCCGTTCCGTCCGGGGATGGAGGTCGAGTTTTTCGGCCCCGGGGGCCGGCGGTTCGTTCAGCGCCTGGACGAGTTTACGGACGAGCATGGGACCCCGCTGACCGTCGCGCGTCACCCTTTGCAGCAAATTCGCGTCAAAACCGATCGGCCCGTAGCCCCGCTCGACATTATGCGCAAGAGACTATAGTGTTAAATTAGGGTAATATTTTTTTTAGGATCGCCCAAGAAATAAGAGGAAAAAGAAATAGACTTGTCGAATTTGTCACACAAAGGTAAACTTAGCCAACCAAGCGGCCGATAATTACTTTGTTGTGTTCAGGCAGGTCTATTTTTATATGCCGTTAGTCAGTCGTCACTACATAGTTGGAGGGTAATAGCAGATGAAACAATCGTGGCGTGAGAAAATGGGATCGATGAATTTGAAGAAAGCTTCGAATTCCGTGAGCGGTCTGTCCAAAAAGGTTGGCGGTCAATTAAAGGAAACGAAGTTCGAGAATCCGATTCGCTCCGTCGGAATGAAGCTGTTTTTGCTTATATTTTGCAGTATTCTGGCTTGCGTAATGATTTTGGGATGGTTTTCTTATTCCAAGTCGAGCTCGATCATTCAGCAGAAGGTTGCGGATTCGAGCAGTCAGACCGCGGTGCAGACGGCCGGCAAGATCGCACTTATGCTCGAAGGCTACGAACGCCAGTCGCTGCAATTCATTACCGATTCGTCCTTCATTAACCTGCTGGGCACTCTGGCGGTCTCCATGGACGATTATGAAATGTTCGATACGGCGCGTCAACTGACGGAGAAGCTGAACAGCGTCGCCATGGCCGATTCCAGCTATGAGTCGATTTCCCTGATTCCGATGTACGAGGGCGGGCAATTTATCTCCACCGGCACGTCGCTGAACCGGGAAGCTGTCGCCGAGAAGCCGTTCCTGACGACGATCGCGGAGGCAAACGGCCGGGCAACCTGGATTCCGACGATGCCCAAAGGCCTGGACGACAATCGCTCCACTCCGACTTTCGTCTTGGGACGTCTGCTGAATCAAGGCAAGCCTTATCTGCTGATGCTCGAGATCAAGATCAAGACGCTGGAAGACGAGATGAAGTCGGTCAATTTCGGCGAAGGCAGCTCCGCCTACATCGTCTCCTCCGACAAAACGATCGTATACGGTCCGAACGCCGAGAAGATGGGTACTCCGTACGAGTACGATTTGCCGGGAGAAGACTCTTCCGCGACGATTACGATCGACGGGACCAAAGTCCTGTCGTCGGTCGGATTGATGGAGAACAACGGCTGGCAGCTGCTCGGCAACATTCCGGTATCCGAGCTTGTCAAGGACGCCAAGGCAATCAGCAATCTTACGTGGCTGATGTCGCTGATCGCGGCGCTGATCGCGGCCGGTATCGGGATGATCGTCATGCTGACGGTCGGCCGTCCGCTGGCTCAGCTGCGCACGCTGATGAACGAAGGCGAGCGCGGCAACCTGACCGTTCGTTCCACCAACCGCAGCAAGGACGAGATCGGCCAGGTGTCCGAGAGCTTTAACCGGATGATGGAGGAAATTACCGGACTGGTTCGCCAGACGAACCAATCCGCGCAGGAGGTGCTGGAGACGGCGACTTCGCTGTCCGACGCCTCCCGCAAGACGGCCGGAGCGGCCAAAGAAATCGCCGTCGCGACCGAGGAGATCGCCAACGGCGCGACGAATCTCGCGGTGGAAGCCGAGAAGGGCTCGGATCTGACCGTCCAGATCGGCACGCAGGTTCAATCCGTCATCGATTCCAACCTCGAGATGGGACAATCGGCCAACGAGGTCGAGGAAGCCGGCCGCACGGGCTCCGTCTACATGGATAACCTGATCCAGAAGACGGGACAGACGGAAGAGATGACGCGTTCGATGGTCGAGAAGGTGGACAAGCTGCAGGAAAGCACCGGCTCCATCCGGAAAATTCTCGACGTGCTCGGCAATATCACGAAGCAGACGAATATTTTGTCCTTGAACGCCACGATCGAAGCGGCGCGGGCCGGAGCGGCCGGCAAAGGCTTCATGGTCGTCGCCGACGAAATCCGCAAGCTGGCCGACCAATCCCGCGAATCGATCGGCATCGTCGGCGGCATCGTCGAAAATATTTCGCGCGAGATCGACGAAACGGTCAGCGTTCTGTCCGAAGCTTATCCGATCTTCCAGGAGCAGATCGACTCGGTGCGCGAAGCCAATCAAATTTTCGTCACGGTGCAGGACAATATGAGCGGATTTATCAACAGGCTGTCCTCGGCTACGGATTCGGTTCGTCAGCTCGAAGGCGCCCAGAATACGCTCGCTCTCGCGATGAGCAACGTCAGCGCGGTCGCCGAAGAAGCGTCCGCCACGTCCGAGGAAGTCGCTTCCTTGAGCAACGAGCAATTAAGCATCAGCGACGGTCTGGTGCAGCTGTCGAACAACCTCGAGGCGGTATCGGGCAAGCTGCGCGAATCGCTCAGCCGCTTTACGGTATCCTAAGTTTTAATTTGCGCGAAGAGGTCTTCTCCGATTTCATGGAGAGGGCCTCTTTTTCATATCGTCTTCAAGACGGAACCGGCCGTTATGCTTGACAACGCGAATTATGGAAATCCTAGAGAGGAGACGAGAGAAAAAGGGGCATAAGAAATGAGGCGGGTAAGATCGACAAGGGCGCTGCGGGTGCTTTTACTGCTGGCGGCGCTGTTCGGCGTGCTGGGGGCTAGGCTGGCCTGGCTGCAGATTTGGGGAGGCGGAGCGAGGAGCGCAAGCGTTTCGCTGAATACGAGCGCTGTGCTGCAGCATTCGGATACGCTGCTGCTCGACAGCGGCCGAGGGCGATTCCTCGATCGCCGGGGACGCCAGCTGACCGGGCAGGCGGTGCACGGGCTGGCCGCGTTTCCCGACAACGGGCAGCCGCGCGGGCCGGAACGGGACGTTCGGGATTTGGCGGAGGCTCTGGGCGTCGAGGAGAACGTGCTGGAGCAGTGGCTGAGACGGCTGCGGGAACCGGCCGTGTGGCGTCCGCCAGGGTCCGGCGCGGCGGCCGATCTGACCTCCGAGCAGGCGCTGCGGGCGGAGCGGGCGAACCTGCTCGGCGTAGCGGTACTGCCCTATCTGAATCGTTATCCGGCGGACATCACGCCGCTGCATGCGATCGGTTATATTTCGCAGCATCCCGAGCATGTCGTCGGCGTCTACGGCGATCAAATCGCCAAGAAACGGATGAAGACGACAACGCCGATGGGGGGAGCGGGATTGGAGAAGTCGCTGGACCGTTTGCTCCAGGGTCGATCCGAGACGCTGGTGAAGCAGGTAACGGATGCGGGGAGAAAACCTCTGCAGGGGCTGGGGCTGCGGCTGACGGTTGCCGACAATCCGCATTTTCCGCTGCAAGTGACGACAACGCTCGATCTGGACGTTCAGCGGATCGCCGAATCGGCGATGGACGAATACGGAATCGGCCAAGGGGCGGTTGTCGTGCTGGACGCGGCGAACGCCGACATTCTGGCGATGGTGTCGCTTCCTCGTCTGGACCCCTATCATGTCGGCGCGAACGGAACGGACGAGCGCAATCACGCGGTCTCCGCCGCGCCGCCCGGATCGGTGTTCAAGACGGTGACGCTGGCCGCGGCGCTGGAGGCGGGCGAGACGGGCTGGCAGGAGACGTTCTACTGCGACGGCAAATACGGCAAATACGGGCTGAAATGCTGGAAGAAGGGCGGGCACGGCCGGTTGACGTTGGAGCAGGCTTACGCGCAATCCTGCAATGTCGCTTTCGCGACTTTGGCCGAGCGCCTGGACCCGGCCTGGCTGCAGATTACGGCGGAGCGGCTGGGCTTCGCCAGGCAGGTGGGCTGGCACACGGACCGCTTCGCGGACGGAAAACCGCTGCGGCTGCTGGGCGAGGAAGAGGCGGGCACGGTGTTCTTGAACAAGCGGATCGCCGCAGACGGGGGAGCGAGAACGGGATCGGGCATCGGCCAGCGGGACGTGAGGATCACTCCGCTGCAGGCGGCGAACATGGCCGTGACGATTTTGCACGATGGCCGCGTATTCTCGCCCAGACTGGTTAAGGAGGTGCGCTACGCGGACGGAGGGCTGATGGCTTCGCTGGACGTGCAATCCGCGACCTCGAAGCACGGAAGGATCGGAGCGGATACGGCCGCCGCGCTGCGCAAGGGCATGCTGGCGGTCGTGCGGGAGGGGACGGCCGCCGGGGCGCTGCGAGGCTCGGCATGGCCGCTGGCCGGCAAGTCGGGAACGGCGGAGCTTGCGGGCAAGCGGAAGGGGCGCAACGATCATTGGTTTGTCGGATACGGGCCGGTCGGCCAAAAGCCGCGGTACGCGGTCGCCGTGCTGATCGAGGATCAGCCGGCGGGCCTGCGCAACCGCGGCGCAACGGTGTTCGGCAAAGTTATGGACGGGATTCGGCGTCTGGAGCTTCGCCGGCAGCAGGCTGCGGCGCAAGCGGATGAACGTTGAACTCGTCCTTCGGAAACCGGATCCAGCGATGGAAGTAGCCCTGGTCGTACAGAGCTTTCAGCAGAATCATCAGGATCGGGGCCAGAATCAATCCCGCGACGCCGAACAGCGATAAGGAGATCATCATAAAAGCCAGCATCGTGAAGGCGGATACGCCGACGGTCTGCCCGGTAATTCTCGGCTCCAGAAATTGCCGGGTGAGCGTCACGACGAGCAGCAGCGCGGTAAGCCAGATGGCCAGCGTGGTGTCCCCGACGACGAACAGGTAGACGATCCACGGAATGAACAGCGTGTTGACGCCGAGCAGCGGGAGCACGTCGAAGATGCCCGCGAGCAGTGCGATGGAGAACGCGTTGTTCACGCCAAGCGCCAGCAAAGCGACGAAGATCACGAGAAACGTAATGCTGATCAGCTTGCCCTGCGCTTTCAGATAAGCGCCGATTCCTTTGAATACGTTGTTGCGCAGAAACTCGAAGGCGATTTTGAGCGTTTTGGGCGCTCTGTCCGAGGACACCTTCTTCCAGCTCTCGATCTCCAGACTCAGGAAATAAGCGAGAATGACGGCGATCGAAATGTTCAAAATAAAGGAGGAGAAGGAGCTCAGGAAGCCGACGAGCCATTTCAGAAATTTGCCGGCCCAGCTCGCCCCCAGATCGGTCACGTAGGCGGTAGCCTGGCTCAGCTTCTCGGCGACGTCCGGAGGCAGCGCGTCCGCCTGGGTTTGCAGCCGTTCGGCGATCGTATGAACCTGGCCTTCGAGCAATTTCTGATACTTCGGCAGATCGTCCGCAAGCTGCGAAATCTGAATCGTGAATATATAGCCGAGTCCGAAAAAGGCGGCCAGAACGATCAGCGTGAATAACAGAATGCTGATGCCCGTGGCGATCGATTTGGGCAGTCCGATGCGGTTAAGGCGCTTGGCCAGCGGTTCGATAATCCAGAAAATCAGAAAGGAGAGAAATACGGGCGTCGCCAAATTGTACAAGTAGCTGAATACGTACATCGTCAGCCATACGGTGAGCACGACCACGCCAATATCAAAAACGGTTCTCCAGTATTTTTGGTACAATGAGAGCATCTGTCAGCCTTCCTTTTCCGATTCGTAATAGGCAGCTTGTCCGTTCCAATAATTTCTATTGTACATGATAACAAAAAAGATGCATACTGGAATGCCTATTTTGGCGGAGCATATGTTAAAATATAAGGCAGGCTAATAACCGCGCGCACAACTAATATGGCAATCAAGATGGTGGGGAAAGCATGGAAATCATCCTATGGATAGGTTTTTATTTTTTGACTTTTTACGCTTTTTTGCCGGCTTTGATCAGCCGGATTTTCGGCTACCGCGTCTTCATGAACGGAAAGTCGGCGGACGGGATTTCCTTGACCTTCGACGACGGGCCCGACCCGGAGTATACGCCCAAGCTGCTCGACCTGCTTAAGCGCCACGGCGCGAAGGGAACGTTTTTCGTCGTGGGGGAGAACGCGGAGAAGTACCCGGAGATTGTGGCGAGAATTCATCAGGAAGGACATATTCTCGGCATACATAACTACGTCCATCATATGAACTGGTTTATGCGTCCGAGCACCGTCAAGCGGCAAATCCGCCAAACCTCCGACGTTATCGAGCGGATTACGGGGACGAAGCCGATGTATTATCGTCCTCCCTGGGGAATCGTGAACATGTTCGATTACGCCAAGCTCGGACATCTGCAGATCGTCCTCTGGACGTCGCTGTTCGGAGATTGGAAAAAGCGGATCGGGGCGGACAAGCTGTATCGCCGGATGAAGCGGAAGCTGAAGCCGGGGCAGGTGTTCCTGCTGCACGACTGCGGCAGCACCTTCGGGGCGGATCGCGACGCGCCCGAAAACACGATCGCCGCGGTGGAGAGAATTCTGAACGACGGGAGCAAGAAAGGCTATCGCTTTATCGGCATCGACAAAATGATCGAAGAGACGGAGCGCACCAAGAAAAAAGGCGGAGCGGGCAAGGCTGCCGGCGCGAGCGCGGAGCGTTCCGTCGGTCCCGTCAAGAAGCTGGTTATCGCTCTGTGGATGCTCTGGGAGAAGCTGTTTCACGTCGTGTTCCGGCTTCGTCCCGTCGGCGACACCGGATTTTTCAATTATCGGATTCGCAAGTATTCGGGGCCCGCGCTTCGGCTTCAGAGCGGACGGGAGCTTAAATCCGGAGAGCAGATTATGGAAATTCACTTCGAAAACCGGATGCTCGTCGAGATGGGGATGAAGTCCAAGACGTCGCTGCAGCTCGCCATCCGAATCATCCGCGAGATGGAGAAGGTGCTGCCGGACATGGCGCGCGAGCTGGCGGCGATTTCGAAGGGCGGCGACATCAGAGCGCTCTACGGGGTATCGATGATTCATCGGGGAGGCGAAAGCCTCGGGTTCGAAATGTTCGACTTGCCCAAAGGATTGTTCGCGTGGTCGACGAACCTTTACTTGCGGTTTATGATTCGCGTCGTTCACCCTTCCGGCAACCGGCGGGTACGCGAACACGGGGAATCGTTGAATCCCCGCATGCTGATTATGGAACGGGAAACGCTGCTGAAGTGGGCCGACGATTCCCGCGCGGTTCGCCGCGTCGGGCGGGAGCGGGCCGCCGCCGTCAAGGCGGACGAGACGGGCGGCAGATCGACGCGGAAGGCGGAAGCCGCCTCCGCTTCCGCCTCGTCCGACAGCTCCTCCGAAGGAGAGTTCGACGACGCAACCCTCGGCAAGCTGGTCTAATTTTTATTTTATGGTTCTTTCGTAAGAAGGCTGCCCCCTAAGATAATCAAGCTGCTTTGAAAGATAATCGATGAGCAAGGTGAAAGGGGGATGTACCTCCTTCCGATGCTATACGCCCCTGAAATGGGAATGATAAACCGGTGATAAGGTGATTTCAGGAGCGTAGGAGGCATCTCCAGGAGGTACACACCCCTTCTTTGTCTATCGATCATTAAGCAACTCTGTAGCGGACAACCTTTTTGAACGCCAGCAAAAAAGCCTGCGACGTCATCAGGACGCCGGAGGCTTTTTGCTTCTTGACAGGATGCAATTGCGGGAGAGGGGGGACGGGAAAGTCGTTCCCGCCCGGCCGTCCCGTTTACATTTTCATGACGCCGCCCTGGCTGGCATTGGTAACCATGGCCGAGTAGCGGGCGAGATAACCGCGCTTGATCTTCGGCTCGAAGCCTTTCCATTCGGAACGGCGGCGTTCCAGCTCTTCGTCGCTGACTTCCAGCGTGATCGTGCGGTTGTTCATGTCCAGCTCGATGATGTCGCCGTCCTGCACGAACGCAATCGGACCGCCTTCCGCGGCTTCCGGAGAGATGTGGCCGATCGCGATGCCGCGGGACGCGCCGGAGAACCGGCCGTCGGTAATCAGGCCGACCTTCGTTCCGAGGCCCATGCCGACGATCTGGGAGGTCGGGGCAAGCATTTCCGGCATGCCCGGGCCGCCTTTGGGACCCTCGTAGCGGATAACGACGACGTGACCTTCCTTAACCTTGCCTTCGGCAAGACCTTTCAGCACTTCGTCCTGGGAGTCGAAGCAGATCGCCGGTCCGCGGTGGTAGCCGCCGACCGATTTGTCGACCGCGCCGACCTTGATGATCGAGCCGCCCGGGGCGAGGTTGCCGAACAGCACCGACAAGCCGCCTTCCTTGCTGTGCGGATCGTCGATCGGACGAATAACCGAATGATCGGTAATTTCCGCGCCTTCGACATTCTCGCGCAGCGTCTTGGCGGAGACGGTCATCACTTCGCCCTTCAACGCGCCGTCCTTCTTGAACAGCTCGTTGATAATCGCGCTTACGCCGCCTGCGTTATGCAGATCTTCGATATGATGATCGGAAGCGGGAGCGAGCTTGGACAAGTAAGGGACGCGCTTTGCCACTTCGTTGATCCGTTCGATCGGATATTCGATGCCGGCTTCGTGAGCGAGGGCCAGCGTGTGCAGCACGGTGTTCGTGGAGCCGCCCATCGCCATGTCCAGCGCAAACGCGTTGTCGATCGAATCGAGCGTAACGATGTCGCGCGGCTTGATGTCCTTCTCGATCAGCTCCATCAGCTGCTTCGCCGATTTTTTCACGAAATCCCGACGTTCGGGGGCGACCGCGAGAATGGTGCCGTTGCCCGGAAGGGCGAGGCCGAGCACTTCCGCCAGGCAGTTCATGGAGTTCGCCGTGAACATGCCGGAGCAAGAGCCGCAGGTCGGGCAGCCGTACTGCTCGAGCTCGGTCAGGCTTTGTTCGTCGATCTTGCCGGTCATATAGGCGCCGACGCCCTCGAATACCGAGGTCAGCGAGATGGCGCGTCCGTCGCTCGTACGGCCGGCCTTCATCGGTCCGCCGCTGACGAAGATCGTCGGAATGTTGACGCGCAGCGCGGCCATCATCATCCCCGGCGTAATTTTGTCGCAGTTCGGGATGCAGACCATGCCGTCGAACCAGTGCGCGTTAACGACCGTCTCGACGGAGTCGGCGATAATCTCGCGGCTGGCCAGGGAATAGCGCATGCCGATGTGGCCCATGGCGATGCCGTCGTCGACGCCGATCGTATTGAATTCGAACGGAACGCCGCCCGCTTCGCGAATCGCTTCCTTGACGATTTTGCCGAATTCCTGCAAGTGAACGTGACCGGGTACGATATCGATGTAAGAATTGCAGACGGCAATGAAAGGTTTGCCGAAATCCTCTTCCTTAACGCCGGCCGCCCGAAGCAAACTGCGGTGCGGAGCGCGGTCGAAGCCTTTGGTGATCATGTCTGAGCGCATTCTTTTGTTGGCCAACTGTAGTCCCCCTCTTCGGATAAACCGGAATGTCATATCCTTGATTCTATCACATCTTCGGACGGCTTGACCAGAACGGCTTGCGCCGCTCCGCCGTCCGCGACGGGCGGGAAAATCAAGAACGGCCCCCCGCCGTTACGGAAAAACCGGCTGCGGAAACCGTTCGTTATTGGGCGGAATCGGTGAACAGATTGGCGAGTCCGGCGAACGGCAAATTTTCGTAATGCTCGGTTTTATACACGACTTCGCTCTCGACCTTCGTCTCGTCGCCGGGCTTGTTGCGCCGGAACTGGAAACGGTCGTACAGCTTGACGAGAATGCGCGCCGTATTGATCGCATCGTCCATCGCGCGGTGGTGGGAGCCGCTGAACGGAATTTCGAGCATTTCCAATGCGGGCTTTAACCCCATCTGCTGATGCTTCTCCAGCTTGTAGACCTTGGAAAGCATCTTCTGCAGATTGTTGTGGTTGACGATCCAATCCGTCGAAATATTGTGCTGCCGGCATTCGTGCGCCAATTGCCGCTGATCGTCGGGTCCCCATGCGCACAGGAAGTATTCCTCCTGTCCCATCCATTCGATAAACCCGCGGACGACTTGCGACAGCGGCGCCGCGGCGTCGACGTCCTCCTGCGAAATGCCCGTGAATTCGGTCGTATCCGCGGACAGCTGGGGCACGACGGTCGGCTTGACGAACGACTGGAACGTGTCGACGATTTGCGGCTGTCCGTCGGCGTCTCCGACTTTCGCCGCTCCGATCTCTATGATTTCGGCGATCTGGCCCTTCTTGCGCCGGACGGTCATTTCCAGGTCATAGACGATAATAATCACTGCATGCACCTCAAGATGTTCCGATAATGATTCGTACCCTTGTTATTATAGACCTCCTCCGTTCATTTGTCAGTGTGGAAAATAATTGTCCGAATGTCCGGAAAGCGGGCGGCGGAGTCGAATTTGATCGAACGGTGGCGATCAGTTACAATATAGCTATTCATTTATATTAAGGGTAGGAACCGGAAGGAGCTTTGCAATGAGCACTTTTTCACAGCGATTGGCTTCTATGAAGCAGGGCTTGAAGGACCAAGTCACCAAGTTCAAAAACAAGGATTTCATGGACGCGGTCGTTGCCGGATGCGCCATCGTCGCCGCGGCGGACGGCGAGATCAGCGGCCCGGAGAAGCAGAAGATGATCGGCTACATCCAGCATAACGAAGAGCTTAAGGTGTTCGAAACCTCCAAAGTGATCGAAAGATTCAATTTCTATACGGGCAACTTCGATTTCGACGCCATGATCGGCAAAGCGGAGGCGATGAAGCCGATCATCAAGTTCAAGGACAAGCCGGACATCGCCCGCATTGTCATCAGCGTCTGCTGCGCTATCGGCGCCGCCGACGGAGATTTCGACGAGCAGGAGAAGAACGTCGTGCGCGAAATTTGCCGCGCGGTGAATCTGAACCCTGCGGATTTCGGACTGTAAACCGCTCGACGAGCGAAACGGGGCTTTCCCGCGGGTCATCCGAGATGATCCGCAGGGAAGCCCCTAATTTTTTAAGGCGTTATTTTTGCGCGGCTGTGCTAAGACCCGGGGCCGCGAGCGGGCGGTTCCAGCCCGAGCCTCTGCCGTGCTCCGGCATGCCGGGCAGCGTCAATCCGCCGTCGACCTTCAGCACGGTTCCGGTCATATAGCGCGCCCGCTCGGAGCAAAGGAAGGCCGCGGCGTCGGCCACGTCTTCGTCTCTGCCGTAGCCGAGCGGAATCTGATCGCCGAATTCCGTTCCTGCCGGCGAGGCGGGAAGCGTCTCTCCCGCGGCGATGCAGTTGAGGCGAATGCGGTCGGGAGCGAGCTGCATCGCCAGCGATTCTGCGCTGCGGTGCAGGGCGGCCGAATAGGAGCCGATCAGCACGTTGTCGGCGTAGGCGCGATGGGCGTGATGGGAAGTGACGAACAGAATGCTGCCCGCGGTGCCCGTCTCGATCATGGCGTTGGCCGACGCCTTCGTAAACAGAATCGCGCTGCGGTAATGCAGCGCGTATTGACGATCCAGCTCCTCCGCGTCGGTATCGATAAGCCGCCCGGCCGGAGGGCGGCCGGTGCTCCATACCGTCAGCGCCAAATCCGCTATTTCGCCGACAATGCGCTCCGGCGTCTCGGGCGCGTCAAGCGGCGCCTGAACGAGGCGGACGGACGCGCCCGTCCGCTCGATTTCCGCGCGCAGCTCCGCGGCGCCGTTCGGAGGCGCGTGGCAGGCCAGGACGATGTCGCGGCCGTCGCTGGCCAGGGCGAGCGCGATCGCCCGATTCAGCGTCGAAGCGTCGCCGACGATCAATGCAGTTGTACGGCTCATGGCGTATCCCCTTGTCAGGCGTAGTTGTAGGTCCCGTCGGGCAGACGGGTTTGCGTCCAGCGCGTTACCGAATCGTCGCAAGGATAGCGGGCGGCCAGCTTCTCGTCGATATCGATGCCGAAGCCGGGCTTGTCGTTGGCGTACACGTAGCCGTGCTTTAATTGCGGGCAGCCCGGAAACACCTCCTGCAGCCGTTCGTCGAGTCCGGACCATTCCTGAATGCCGAAGTTGTGCGCGTTCAAATCCAGATGGATGTTGCCGGCATGACCGACCGGAGACACGTCGCCCGGACCGTGCCAGGCCGTCTTCACGCCGAACTGCTCGCAGAAGATGGCCAGCTTGCGCGACGGGGTCAAGCCGCCGATCTGGCTAATATGCACGCGAACGAAGTCGATCAATCGCTTGGCGATCAGGTGCGTCCATTCCTGCGGATTGTTGAACAGCTCGCCGATGGCGATCGGCGTCGCGCTCTGCTGGCGAAGCGTCTCGTACCAGTAATCCTGCTCGGGAGAGAGCAGGTCCTCCAGAAAATAAGGCCGGTAAGGCTCCAGCGCTTTCGCCAGGCGCACGGCCTCGATCGGAGCGATGCGTTCGTGCGAATCGTGGAGCAGCTCAAGGCCGTAGCCGACCTTGGAACGAACGTGCTCGAACAGCTTCAGCGTATTGTTGATGTACTGATCGGGACAATAGTAGACGCCGTCCGGCGAATCGGGCGGCGTATTCAGCGCGCTCGCTTTCCCGCCGTAGCCCCCGAATTGAATGCGAATATGCCGGACGCCCTGCTCCTGAAAACGATGGACGTTCTCGACCACCTCGTCGAGCGTCGCTCCGTCCGCGTGGCGGTATACCGCCACGGCCTGCCTCGATTTGCCGCCGAGCAGATCGTACACCGGCATGCCGGCCAGCTTGCCTTTAATATCCCACAGCGCCATGTCCACTCCGGATATGGCGTTGTTGCTGATCGGGCCGTTGCGCCAGTAAGCGTTGCCATTCATCAGATGCCACAGATCCTCGATGTCGGATACGGATCTGCCGACAAGCAGCGGCTTCAAATATTCCTCGACCACAAGCGTAACGGCCTTGTAGCGATAGGTGAAGGTGGCGCAGCCCAGGCCGTACAGGCCGGGCTCGCTCGTCTCCACCTTGACTACGGTCAAATTGGCTCCGCTCGGTTTCGTATTGATTACCCGAATGTCCCGAATAACGATTGGATGAATGGCAATCAGCCCCTTAAATGATTTTTTAGTTGGCGATCGGACTGGTCGAGGTGCGCGGGATCAGATGGACGGGAATGACTTTGGCCGACGGATCGTTGTCCTCGGACAGCAGCATATCCGCCATCGTCTCGCCGATTCTGGCAAAGTTCTGGTCGACGGTCGTAATTTGGGCACTGCCCGTCACCGCCCACTCGATATTGTCGAAGCCGGCGATGTTCATTTGCGCGGGCACTTGAATGGACAGACTCCGGCAGCACATATACACATTAAAAGCGACCTCGTCGTTCTCGCATTCAATGGCGGTGACGCCGGCCTTGAAAAGCGTGTTGATGACGTGCTTCAGCATGTGATAGTCGGAGCTGAGGTTCATGCGCACGAATTCGGGATTCGGAGTCAGGCCGTTATCGGCCATGCAGCGGTCGAACCCCTCGTACCGATCGCGAATACTGGTCAAGTCCCCGGAGGAGAAACGCGACAGATAGGCGATATTCCGGTGGCCGTAATCGATCAGATGCTGCGTCAGCATATAGGCGCCGTTGAAATTGTCGCACACAATGCTGCTTAAATAGTCGATATCGTGAGGCTTATCCAGAATGATGACGCGTTTTCCGCTCTCCGTGAACTTTTGCAGAATGTCCCGGTGCAGCTCTTTGGCGGACGGGTAGAAAATAAGGCCGTCCACGTTCTGGCCGAGCAGCCGCAGCAGCAATTTGCGTTCTTCCTCCTCGCTGGGCTCGCACACGTGGATCGAGAGATGCCAGCCGTGCTCGGACAGTTGGCGGGTCGCCACCTCGATTGCCCGCAGGATTCCTCCTTGCGTAATCGCGAAAGGGAGGACGAACGGGATGAGCTTGCCGGGCAGCGCGCCGACGGAAGGCGCGCTTGCAGCGGCCGTCTCGGCGGAGCTTCTCCGGCGCACGAAGCTGCCCACGCCGCGCTTTCGGTACAGGACGCCCGCGTTCTCGAGCTCGTCGATCGCGCGCTTCGAGGTGATGCGGCTGACGCCGTATTGCTCCGAAAGGCTTTTTTCCGTGCAGATCGGCTTGTCGTAGCTGAACTGCTTTTTTTCGATGTTGGATAGAATGTCATCGATGATCACTTGATATAACAATTTGGTTGAGCTGCGTCGCATGTTTAGCTCCTCGATCGCTTATTTCATTCTGTTTGCAGTCTATAGTATATCAAATGGGGGGCCGAAGTCAATTGAGATGACAGGCCGGGGGCGGAAAAAACGCTTTATAAAAATATTCTCAAAGTTATTGACATATCAAAATTGGAGGTGGGATAATATGACACATCAAACATGAAACGAAAAGGGCAAACATGATATGACAAACTATAATGATCGCGTTTACATGTTTGAAATTCAGGTTTAACAAATTATTGGGAGGTTTACGATGAGACAGAGAGCGTTATCGGTTCTGTTGGCTGGCCTCGTAGTCGTGTCGATCCTTGCCGGCTGTTCGGGCAAAGGGAATGAAGGAGCGTCTTCGACGCCCGCATCCGGTTCCAAGGAAACGTCTTCCGCAAGCCAATCTTCCGGAGGAACGAAGGAATTGACCCTGTGGACATGGAAGATAGCCATGGCGCCCGGATTTGAAGCCGCTGCCGAGAAATTCAAGGAAAAAACGGGCATTACCGTAAAAGTCGAAGCGTTCTCTCCCGACGATACCTATCGCCAGAAGGTCATCGGGGCCGCCAACTCGGGCGATCTTCCCGACGTCATTCACTGGTGGGCCACGCGCGGCCTCGGCTTCGAAAACGCGCTGGTCAACATGAACGACAAAGTAACGGACGATTTTAAGAGCAAGTTCATTGGAACCGCTTTCAACGAATCTCTCGTCCGCGAGTCCGACGTGAGAAACTGGGCAAACGACGCCCAGCAGAGCGACGTGGTCAAATCGCTGAAGGTAGGCGATCTGCATCAGATCCCGCTCGACGTGGGCGGCTTCTTCACGATCTATGCCAACAATGAAATTTTGAAGGAGGTCGGTCTGGAAAACCAGGTGCCGCAAAACTTCGAGCAGTTCGTCGAGTTCTCCCAAAAGGTGAGCGAAGGTACGGACAAAGCCGGCTTCGTATTCGCCGCCGGCCTGCCGGACGTCTATTACAACTGGATGGGACGCGGCATCGAGGCGACGTTCCTCGGCGTGGACAAATCCGTCGGTCTGATCAACCGTACGGAAAAAATGAGCGATCCCGAGAACATCAAACCGCTCAAGGCGTTCGAAAGCCTGGTTAAATCGAACTCGATTCTCGACGGCGCGATCACGAAAACGATCGACGACGCGGATCTGTCCTTCGCGGCGGGCGAAGCCGCCTACTTGCTCGGCGGAACGTTCACGTACGGCAACCTTGGCGCAATGGGCATGGATCTGGAGCAGGTCAGCTCGTTCACGATTCCGGCGATGACCGGTTCGAAGGTGACGAAGCCGTTCGAGCTGAATCCGTTCACGCTGACCGCGCTGGCCATCTCCAAGGATTCTCCGAATCAGGATGCGGCCTGGGAGCTGGTGCAATTCCTGACGGCCGATCCCGAGGGCGCTACGCTTCTGGCTAACGGGGCTTACATTTTGCCGGCCGCCAACCTGGGCGCGCAAGTAAGCGATCTGTCGCCGACGCTGCAAAGCATGTATTCCTCGCTCAGCGACGAGCCTTCCGTCGTCACGCAGGTCGACAACTGGCCCGACAGCATCGGCCGCAAGCTGGAATGGGAAGAGCTGTACAAGGATATGCAGAAGATCATGACCGGAGAGCTGACCGCGGAACAGGTCGCGAGCAACTTCGACAAGAACGCGGCGAACGAAGCGGCCAAGGGCAGCTGATCGCCGACACGGACAGGCGAAGGTCGGGCGTACTGGCTGGCAGACGCAGTACGCCCTTCCTGCTTTCTGCGAGGATGCGAAGGATCGGATAATACATGAGCTGCGAGGTGCTCCACAATGCGCAAGTGGAAGGAAACGCTGGCAGGCTACCTGTTCTGCGCTCCGGCGCTTTTGCTATTTTTGACAGTCGGATTGTACAGCGTCGGTTTCTCCATCTTTATGAGCTTCTACAACTGGTCGGGCGTCGATTTTGCCGGTACGGCCCGGTTCGTCGGGTTTGAAAACTTCGAATACTTCCTGTTCGGCGGCAGTCCGATCAAGACGAAAATCTTTTACGACGGTTTGCTGAATAACTTTAAGATCGGCATTTTGTCCATCGTATTCATTATCCCGATTTCCATGATTCTGGCCTTTGTCGTGAGCAACATCAAGCGGGCCGGCCTGTTCCGAACGATTTATTTTATCCCGATGGTCGCTTCCGGGGTCGGCGTTTTCTATGTGTGGCAGGGTCTGTTCGGCGCCAACGGCACGATCAATACGGTGCTGTCCTCGCTCGGGCTGGATATGCTGATGGTCAAAAACGGCATGCTGGGCGATCCCCGAACCGCCATTTTGGGCGTGATCATCACCGTCATCTGGGGAGGCATTCCGGGTACGCTGATTTTGTACTATGCGGGACTCGCCAACATCGACAATGTCTATTACGAATCCGCCGAGATTGACGGAGCCAATAAATTTCAGATGCTGATGAAGATTACGTGGCCGCTGCTGAAGCCGATGACGATCATCGTCCTCATTCAGCAATTAAACGGCGCTTTCCAAATGTTCGAAAATATCTGGGTGCTGACGGGGGGCGGACCGGGCGGCGCAACGGACGTCGTCGGCACGCTGATCTATAATACGGCGTTTAAGGACGGCAGATACGGGCTGGCGAGTGCGATGGGCTGGTCGGTGTTCGTCGTCACGCTTATTCTCTCGATTATCAGCATTAAAGGATTTCGATCCGATACGGAATAGGAGGGGAGGTCATGTCCGGAAAAAAAAGCAGCGGAGCTGCGGCCTCGTTGATCAAATACGCGATTTTGACATTGTACGCGGCGGCGTGCTTGTACCCGTTCGTGTGGATGATCGGAACGTCGCTCAAGTCGCAAATGGAGTCACTGCGCTATCCGTCGGTGACGTTTCCGAAGGAGAGCTGGCATTTCGAGACCTATATCGAGGTTTGGAACAAATTAAACTTCGCCAAATACTTTACGAACAGCATGCTGGTCAGTACGACCGCCGTCATTTTCGCCGTGCTGATCTACTCGTTGATGGGCTTTGCGCTGGCTCGCATCGACTTTAAAGGAAAGAACCTGATTTTCGCCGGCTACATCGCGCTTATTCTCGTGCCTGGCCTGACGGTGCAAATTCCGCTGTACATCAACATGGTGTCGCTGGGACTCGGCAACACGTTCGCGGGCCTGGTGCTCCCGATGATTAACGGCGCGGGTCCGTTTGCCGTATTTCTGTTCCGCAACTATTTCCTTTCCTTATCCAAGGAATTGTTCGAAGCGGCCAAGCTGGACGGCAGCAGCCTGTTCGGCATTTACGCGCGTATCTTCCTGCCGCTGTCCCTTCCGGTGGTCGGCACGATCGCCGTTATGAACTTTATCGGCACCTGGAACGGGATTCAGTGGCCGATGATTATTTTGCGCGATCGCGAGCTGTTCACCTTGCCGATGGCGGTCATGTACCTGGATCAATCGGCATTCAAGCAGTGGAATGTGCTGATGGCCGGCTCTCTCTATTCGGTTGTTCCCGTTATTGTGGTGTTTGTTCTGCTGCAAAAATCGTATATTCGCGGTCTGACTTCCGGCGCGATCAAAGGGTAGTGGATTCCCGGAGCAAGGACAAAGACAGGGGGTGCGTTATGGAGCAAGCGGGGAAGACGGCGTTCGTTACCGGGGGCAGCCGCGGCATCGGCCGCGGCATTGCCGAACGGCTGGCGCGGACGGGCTACGATGTCGCGTTCACGTATAATACCAAGCTGGACGAAGCGGTCTCGCTCCACCAGGCGATTACGGCTATGGGCCGGCGCTGCTTCTATTATCAGGCGTCGATGGAACAGCCGGACACGGCCGAGCGGGTGACCGCACAGGCGATAGCCGATCTGGGCCGGCTGGAGGTTATGGTTTGCTGCGCGGGGCTGACGGTTCACAGCAATGTGCGCAAGCTGTCGGCGGAGGACATCGACTTCGCCTACCGACTGGATTACAGAAGCTATATGCTGTGCGCGAGGAGCGCGGCCCGGCACATGATCGAGCGGCAGCTTGCCGGCAGCATCGTCATGATTACCTCGACGCGCGGAACCCGCGCCTACCCCGAAGACCCGCTGTACGGCGGCATGAAAAGCGCGCTGAACCGGGCCTGCGAATCGCTGGCGCTGGAACTGGCGCCTTACGGCATCAGAGTCAATGCGGTCGCTCCGGGAGCGACGGCCATTCGCGGCGGCTACACGCCGGAAGAGCTGCGCGCGTCCGCGTTTGCCCGGCAAATTCCGCTCGGCCGCCTGGGGACACCCGCGGAGGTGGCCGGATTGGTCGCTTACCTGGTATCGGACGAGGCCGCTTATATGACCGGAACGGTGACGCGAATGGACGGCGGGCTGATCCTGTCCGGCATTCCCGCGGGCGGCGGCGAATCGGAGCCGCAATGGCATGCGCTGCCCGCCCGTTTGCGCTGATGTTCAGAATTTGTTGAGACCCGACTGGTAAAATAGTTTCAGATATCAAGGCGATATAGGGCCTTAAGAACCAGTCGGGGAGTGGTGTTTCAATGTTGCCAGCTGATCATTTCCGAGTCGTGCCGGTAAACGAGTACGAGGACGAGTACGAGGAAATCCTTACGCCAGACGAAGTGAACGAGATTTTAAAGCAGCTTGAGGAGGAGCAAGTGGGGGAAGAAAGCCGCGAGACGGGAGCAGATCTCGACCGGTGACAAGAGAATTCAATAGACAGCAAAAGAGATTGCGGCGCCGAACCAGTTGGATTTGGCGTCTTTTTTTGTTGATCAAGAAATCATTGGCGTCAATCAGAAAAATCAAAGGAAGAGTCCCCGGTAAGCGAGGACTCTTTATCATTTACCTTTTCGCTTTATAGAACTCGTGATACAGCTTCATGAGCGCGCGCTTTTCAATCCTCGAAACGTAGCTTCGGCTGATGCCCAGCTCCCGGGCGATCTCCCGCTGCGTGCGCTCGTCTCCGCCTCCGTCGAGCCCGAACCGGCCGCGGATAACCTCTTGCTCCCGCTCGTCGAGAATGTCGAGATTGCGGTAAATTTTGCTTTTTTCGATTTTCAATTCGACCTTGTCGACGACCTCGTCGGGCTCCGTTCCGAGAATATCCTGCAGCGTAATTTCGTTGCCCTCTTTGTCCGTTCCGATCGGATCGTGCAGGGATACGTCCTTCCTCGTTTTTTTCAACGAACGCAAATGCATCAGAATCTCGTTCTCGATGCAGCGGGCCGCGAAGGTGGCGAGCTTCGTGCCCTTGTTCGGCTGGAAGCTCTCGATGGCTTTGATCAGGCCGATCGTGCCGATGGAGATCAGGTCCTCCAAATCTTCCCCGGTATTGTCGAATTTTTTGACGATATGCGCGACGAGCCGAAGGTTGTGTTCGATCAGCAGGTTGCGGGATACGGGATCGCCCTCCGCCAGACGCTTCAAATGAAGAGCTTCTTCGTCGTCGGTCAGAGGCTGGGGGAACGCGTTGTTTTTAACATACGAGACGAGCAGGGAGAGCTGTTTCAGAAACAGCGCAATCGATGCGATAAAACCAGGCACGGGACGGCCACCTCCGGAAGTAGGATCGCTCGCGAAAAAAGAAGCATTATCATTGTATGTGGGTGGCCGCCCAACCGTGCCTGTTTCACCGGATTAAAGTCGTTTGTCGAATGACAATGCCCTGTAGTGGGAAATAATGAACGCGACGAGCAGATTCGCGATTTTCTCATGGAGGTGTTAGCAATGGCAGTCAAGAACGCCGGGGGCGGCTCCGGGGCGTACAAGCCCGTGTCGATGTCGTCCAAGGAGTACCAAGCGTTCGCGAAGGCGCGGGAGCCGTCCCGGTCCATATGGACCAACTGCTTGAAGGCATTTTTGGTCGGCGGAATCATCTGCACGATCGGTCAGGGGGTCACTCAATTTTTCATTGCCGCGTTCCATATGTCCTCCCGGGATGCGAGCAATCCGACCGTGGCGGTGATGATTTTGCTGGCCGTCATTCTGACGAGTCTCGGCATCTACGATAAAATCGCCCAGTGGGCGGGCGCAGGCAGCGCCGTTCCCGTGACGGGCTTCGCCAACTCGATGTGCTCGGCCGCCATCGAGCATCGGGCGGAAGGACTCGTGCTTGGCGTAGGCGCCAATATGTTCAAGCTGGCCGGCTCGGTTATCGTGTTCGGCGTCGTGGCCGCATTCGTCGTGGGCATCGTCTATTGGGTGTTCGGAATCGGGGCGTGGCATGATACTGCAGGGTAAACGATCTTGGGTATTCGACCGTCCTCCCGTCATTATCGCCGCCGGAACGGTCGTGGGGCCGGATGAAGGCCAGGGACCGCTGGCCGCCGATTTCGACCTCGTTCATCCCGATCTGGAGATCGGCCAGCCGACTTGGGAGAAATCCGAGAAAGCGCTTATGGAGCAGGCGACGGACATCGCCCTGCAGCATGCGAAGCTGTCCAAGGACAAGCTGAACTTTTTTGTCGGCGGGGATCTGATGAACCAGATCATTAGCACGACCTTCGCGATCCGGCAGCTGGAGGCGCCTTACATCGGCGTGTTCGGCGCCTGCTCCACCTCGATGGAATCGCTGGCCGTCGCGTCGCTGATCGTCGGCACGGGGGCCGCCGAATACGTTATGGCGGGCACGTGCAGCCATAACTGCACCGTCGAGAAGCAGTTCCGGTATCCGACCGAATACGGCTCGCAGAAGCCGCCTACCGCGCAGTATACCGTAACCGGAGCCGGAGCGTCCGTCCTCGCGGGAAGCGGCGACGGTCCCGTCGTAACGGCCGTCACGATCGGCAAAATTATGGACCTCGGCATTAAAGATCCGTTTAACATGGGAGCGGCGATGGCTCCGGCGGCGGTCGATACGATTCAGGGCCATTTTCAGGAGACGGGCAGAGATCCCGGCTATTACGATCTGATCGTAACCGGCGACCTGGCCGGAGTCGGACACCCGCTTGCCAGCGAAATGCTGCAGCGCAACGGGGTGCCGATGGAGCGGACGACGTTTAACGACTGCGGGCTGATGATCTACGACGTGGAGAAGCAGAAGGTGCAGGCGGGGGGCAGCGGCTGCGCCTGCTCGGCCGTCGTCACTTACGGACATCTGCTCAAGCGAATCCGCCGCGGGGATCTGAAGCGGATTCTCGTCGTCGCCACGGGCGCGTTGCTCAGCCCGCTGTCTTACCAGCAAGGGGAGAGCATTCCCTGCGTGGCTCATGCCGTCGCGATCGAAGCGGGCAATTCGGGGCAAGGAGGTGCTAACGGATGATGACTTACGTATGGGCGTTCGTGGTCGGAGGAGCCATCTGCGTCGTCGGTCAGCTGCTGTTCGACGTCGCCAAGCTGACTCCGGCGCATACGATGTCGCTCCTGGTGGTGGCCGGAGCCGTGCTGGACGCCTTCGGCTGGTACGACCCGCTGGTCGACTTCGCCGGCGCGGGGGCGACGGTGCCGATTACGAGCTTCGGCAACGCGCTCGTTCATGGGGCGCTGACCGAGCTGCAGGAGGTCGGCTGGATCGGCGTCATCACGGGAATTTTCACCGTCACGAGCGCGGGCATATCGGCCGCCATCGTGTTTTCCTTTCTCGCCGCGCTGGTCGTCAAGCCGAAGGGCTGAATCGAACCGTTCGTTCGGCTGGAACTCAGCTGCCTGTCAACAGCCAGATCCGGATTTCGGGTTTGGCTGTTTTTATATGCTTTTTTGGAAGAAACTAAAATTTACGATGCTATCCAAATTCCGGTATAATGAAATAGATACGAAAATAAAGACATCGAAGTAGAATCCATAGGAGGAACGAGAAATGGATCAACATGCCGCGATGCTACTACTAGATAAGATCAGACATAACATGGAATCTTGTATTTATGGCAAAAAAGAGGAGATCGCTTCCATGCTGACTGCGCTGCTCGCGGGAGGGCATGTCTTGATCGAAGACGTTCCGGGAACCGGCAAGACGCAGATGGTCAAGGCGCTGGCCTTGTCGATCGGCGGTATTTTTCATCGCATTCAATGCAATCCGGACTTATTGCCGACCGATATTACCGGGGTTTCCATTTATCACCCGAAGCTGGAGCAGTTCGTGTTCAGGCCCGGTCCCGTCATGGCGAATCTGCTGCTGGCCGACGAGATCAACCGCGCCACGACGAAGACGCAATCCGCCTTGCTGGAGGCGATGGAGGAGAAGCGGGTATCCGTCGACGGGGAGACGCACAACCTTCCCCATCCTTTTATGCTGTTCGCCACGCAAAACCCGATCGAGTTCGAGGGCACCTACAGCCTGCCCGAAGCGCAGCTGGACCGTTTTCTGATGAAAATCAAGCTGGGCTATCCCGACGAAGCCTCGGAGAAGCGGCTGGTGATGGAGCCGGGAGCGAGCCGGTCGGCGGAGGCTCTTCCGGCTGTGGCGACCGTCGAGGACGTCGCCCGCATGCAGAAGCTGGCGGAGGAGATCCATCTGGAGTCCGCGGTCGCCGATTACTTGATCGCTCTCGTTCGCGGCACGCGCCAGCATTCGGCCGTCCTGCTCGGCGCGAGCCCGCGCGCGGCCGTCGCGCTGACGTCCGCGGCGAAGGCTTACGCCTTCCTTAACCACCGCTCGTTTGTCCTGCCGGACGATGTGAAGGCGATGGCGCCGCTCGTGCTCGGCCATCGGCTGCATTTGCGCTCGGAAGCGCGGATGCAAGGCGTCACGAACGTGCAGGTGCTGGAGGAAGTCATGCGTCTGCTGCCCGTGCCCGTAGGGATGGAGCGCTGATCATGGCGCGCCTGCAGGTTCCCCGCGCATGGTGGTTGAGCGCGGTTTTATACGTCATCGCTCTTTGTTATCTGCTCTTCCAGGGCGGCAAAACGTCGCTTATGCTGTTTACGATCTTGAACGCGCTCGCCGTCTACTTGATGCTCGGAAGATGGAGCGGCATCGGCGGCGTGCAGGGCGTCCGGCTGACGGAAACCGGAGACGGGCAATCGGCGATTCTGACCGCGGGTGCCCGTCTGCAGGTCAAGCTGCGCATGCAGATTCCGGGATTCTGGCCGCTGCCTTACGTCATCGTCCGGGAGAAGCTGGTTCGCACGACCGGCGGCGACGCGCAGCTGTACGAAATGTCGTTCGTCCCGGATTACAAGCGCCGGGGCGAGGTGCAGTTCGAGACCGCCCCGCTGCGGAGGGGCCGGTATCAATTTCAGCAGACGGACTGCTCGACGCGGGATATTTTCGGCTTGTTCGAGCACCGCGGATCGTTCCGTCAACCGCTGTACGTGCAGGTGCTGCCCCGCACCGTTCCCTTGAAGGATTGGCGGATGTTCCGCCGTTCGCAGCGGGGCGTGTTTCACCATACGTTCACTTCGCTGTGGGCCAGGGAGACGACCCAGATCGACGGGGTGCGGGAATACATTCACGGCGACCGGCTGTCGCGCATTCACTGGAACGCGACGGCGAAGACGGGACAGTGGAAGTCGAAGGAGTTCGAGCGGGAAGCTCTGCCGCGGGTCGTGTTCGTGCTGGACCGGAACGCGCAAGCTTACCCGCATGCGGATCAGTTCGAGCTGGCCGTGTCGGTGGCGGCGTCGCTGCTGGAGCTGACGATTGCCCGGGGCATGCCGATCGGCTTCGTATCGGCCGGCCAATCCGAGAGCTGGTTCGGGGAAGGGCGCACGCCCGTGTCCAAGGACGAGGTGTTTCAGCATCTGGTCGACGTGGAGGCGGACGGCGCCATGCCGGTCGGACAGCTGCTGTGCCAGGTGGCGGAGCGGTACGAGCCGGGCGTTCACATCGTCATGATCGGTTCCGCCGCGGACGAGCAGCTGTCGGTGGCCATGAAAGCTCTCGAGAGCAAGCGAATGGTCCCGAGCATGATTCATATCGGTCATAAGCATCTGTCCGCGGAAGCGGTCGCCGCCGTCCGGAACTGGGAGCGATTGTGCCAGTCCAAGCAGTGGGATTTCATTTCGGTGAACGAGCTGGACAGACTTCCGTTGGCTTTAGGGGGTGCGTCCGCTTGACGAAGTTTCTGCCGTCGGGGAGATTCTGGAGGCGGCTCGTGCTCGAGCGCCTTCATCGCCTGCTGGCCGTTGTCGTCGTATTCGAGCTGATTCAATGCTTCGCCGACTATTGGTGGGAAGAAACCTATTCGATCGTCTACGGGGTGCTGGCCGTTACGGCCGTTACGGAATTGCTGTTCACCCGGCTGCTCTGGGTCAGATTGATCCTGCAGTTCGCGGCGGCCGCGGCCATGATTTTGCGGAAAATCCCGATCGAGTGGGGCGGCTGGCCGGAGAGCTGGCGGGCATGGGA
Source organism: Cohnella cellulosilytica (assembly GCF_042431195.1). Taxonomy (NCBI): domain Bacteria; kingdom Bacillati; phylum Bacillota; class Bacilli; order Caryophanales; family Paenibacillaceae; genus Cohnella; species Cohnella cellulosilytica. The sequence goes on along the minus strand of NZ_JBHMDN010000079.1, from coordinate 311,765 downwards.
TCAGGTCAACGATTTTATGGCGTTCCATTTGACCCAGTTCCATCCCTTCTTCGAGCTGGCCGCGGGCGCGATATTGACCGTTCACGCTCTTGCGTGGCTCGGCTCCAGAAGATTCGGGGCGATCGCGATTATCGTGTGCTCGATCATGATCATGACGGTCGTCGACTCGTTCTTCCCGCTGGAGCTGTGGCGCAACATCGCGTGGATCGTAACCGCGGGACTGGCCTGGCTTGTCGTGCTGCATCTCAGGCAGCTTCAAGTCCGCCATCCCGACAGCTGGGAGGCGATCGCCGAACGGCCGCTGGACATCGCGTTTCCCGCCGTCATCATCATTACGATCGTGCTCGTAAGCGGAATTATTATGCCTCGGGCACCGATCATTCTCGAGGATCCCTATACGATCTGGACGGAGGCCCAGGGACGCGAGGTTCCGGTGTTCTCCGGCGAAGGGGGCGTGCAGAGAACGAGCGCGTCGGGCGGCAGCGGCTCCTCGCTGTCCGGATACAGCCGGGACGACCGCAAGATCGGCGGAGGTTTCCAATTCGACTATTCGCCGGTCATGACCGTGACGACCTCCCAGCGCAGCTATTGGCGGGGGGAGAGCAAAGCCGTCTACACGGGCAAAGGCTGGGAGGATCTTAAAAATCCCGCCCTCGTCGCCGCTCCGATCGGGCAGGAAGCCGCGAGCTACGAGCTGGATCCGCCCCGCGCCGAGGGCGTGGAGACGATCGAGGTCGTTCAGACCGTCCAGGTCGAGCGCCGGGACAAGCTGCCGGTTCTGTTCGCGGCCGGTCCCGCGTCCGCGGTTACCGAGCTCAAGAGCGACAACAACGCCGGGCTCCGCTGGAATCCGGAGGAGTGGGAGCTGCGCTGGGGCAAGTCGGCGCGCGTGCAGACGTATTCGGTCGTGTCCGAGGTGACGGTGCTGGACGAGGAAGCGCTGCGCGGCCTCGACCCCTCCGCGCCGAGCAGCATCGACGTGACGCCGTATTTGCAATTGCCGGACAATTTGCCGCAGCGGGTCCGCGATCTGGCCGCGGAGCAGACGGGCGAATTCGCCAGCGACTACGATCGCGCCAAGGCGCTGGAGCAGTATTTGAAGACGACGTATCCGTACACGAACACGCCGGATCTGTCCCGTCAATCCGACCGGGCCAACGGGGACTTCGTGGACGAGTTTCTGTTCGAAATCCAGGAAGGGTACTGCGATTACTTTTCCACATCGTTCGTTGTTCTGGCCCGTTCGATCGGATTGCCGGCGCGCTGGGTGAAAGGCTATGCGACCGGTTACGATCAGGCGGCGTTGGAGCGGGCCCGTTACGGCGGGCCCGACGTGGAGCCGGATCCGCTCGGGGCCGGAACGTATACGGTCCGGAACGCGGACGCCCATTCCTGGGCCGAAGTCTACTTTGAAGGCTACGGCTGGATTCCGTTCGAGCCGACGTCCGGCTTCTCGGTGCCGCAGCCTCGTCCCGCGAACGCGCCCGAGCCGGTGGAGCCGGCCGCTCCGGTGGACGCGACTCCGGTCGAACCCGAAGCCGTCCCCGCCAAAAGCAACTGGCTGGCGATTACCACTTCGGTCGTCGGCGCGCTGCTGCTTGCCGCCGCCGTCGCGTTCTTCGTCAAGAGCCGGAGGGCAAGGAACGTGTGGAGCCGGCTGCGCCATCGCGGAACGACGCCGAACCAACGGGTCGTACGCGAGATGGAGAGACTGCTCTCCTTCCTCCATCGCCAAGGCCTGCGCAGGGAGTCTCACGAGACGATTCGCGAAACGTTCGACCGCTGGAGCCGCAAGTTCTCGTCCTTAAGCGGAGAGTTCGAAGGCGCGGTGAAGCTGTTCGAGCAGGCCAGATACGGAGGCGGGCAAGGCGACGGCCGGCTGCTGACCGCTTTTAACGAAGTATCCGAAAAAATTCGCAAGGCGCTGTAGACGGAGCATCGACGGATTGAAGAGCCTGTCTCGGTCATCTCGGCCCTCCCGGCCGCGACTGGCGAGGCAGGTTCTTTTTTTTGCAAGGCCGCATGGGGTATGGTATATTTTGAGGAAGATTAGCCGTTAGGACGTATCTGCATACACGCCCTAGCAGACAGGAGCTATTATTTAAGATGTTCAAGCGTTTGCTTCCCGATCAGATCGTGAACACCGTTTACGATATCGATCTGAATGAATTGCACGCTCAAGGAGTCCGGGGGATTATTACGGATCTTGACAATACGCTGGTCAGCGCCAAAACCCCGCTGGCGACCCCGCAGCTGATCGGCTGGCTGGATCTGGTCCGGGAGCGGGGATTTCAAGTTGTCATTTTGTCCAACAATAACGACTCGCGGGTCGGCAAGTTTGCTTCCCCGCTCGGCATTCCTTACATTCCGGCGGCCCGCAAGCCCGGCGGGGCGGCGTTCAGGCGCGCTCTGCAGCGGATGGAATTGCCGGCGGAGCAGGCGGTCGTCGTCGGCGACCAGATGCTGACCGACGTTCTGGGCGGAAGGCGGGCGGGGCTGCATACGATTCTGGTGACGCCGATCGCTCCCGCCGAGGAAGGCTGGGCGACGCAGATCAACCGCCGCATCGAGAAGGTCGCGCTGGCCCGCTTGCGCAAGAAAGGGCTATGGCCGGAACAGGGAGGACGACAGCATGGCAAGTGAACCCATTAAAGCTCCTCGCTGCGCAGGCTGCGGGATCGCGCTGCAAAGCGAAGACCAGGGGAAGCCGGGCTACGTTCCCGCTTCTTCCATAGACAAGGAAGGGGCCGTATGCCAGCGCTGCTTCCGCATTAAAAATTATAATGAAGCTTCGTCCGTCGCCGTCGACCAGGACGAATTTCTGAAGCTGCTCGGCGGCATCGCTTCGACCGACAGCCTGGTCGTTCATATCGTCGACCTGTTCGATTTTCAAGGCAGTCTCATTTCCGGCCTGCAGCGCTTCGTCGGGAACAATCCGGTGCTGCTCGTCGTAAACAAGATCGATCTGCTGCCCCCGGTCACGAACTGGAACCGGCTGCGCAACTGGGTGCAGAAGGCGGCCCGCGAAGAGGGGCTGAAGACGGCGGACGTCGTGCTGTGCAGCGCGCGCCGCAACATCGGATTCGACCGCGTCGTCGAAGCGGTGAACGCCTGCCGCCAAGGGCGCGACGTCTATGTCGTCGGGGCGACCAATGTCGGCAAGAGCACGCTGATCAACCGGCTGATCTCCGACTACAGCGACCTGAAGCGGGAGTTGACCGTATCCCGGTATCCCGGAACAACGCTCGACGCCGTGCATATTCCGCTGGACGACGGCAAGAGCATCATCGATACGCCCGGGATCGTCTACGATTGGAGAATGTCGGAGATCGTGCCGCGCAAGGACTTGGCGGCGCTGCTCCCGGACAAGCCGCTCAAGCCGATGACCTATCAGCTGAATCCCGGACAGACGCTGTTTTTCGGCGCGCTGGCCCGCTTCGATTTTATCGAAGGGGAGCGCCAGTCGTTCACGGCGCAGGTGTCCGGCGGCCTGACGATTCACCGCACGAAGCTGGAGCGAGCCGACGAGCTGTACGCGCAGCATCGGGGCGACATGCTGAGCCCGCCCGGACGGGAGGATCTCGATGCGTTCCCGGCCTGGACGAGGCACCGGCTGCGCGTGCCGGCGAATGCGGATCAGGACGTCTTCGTGTCGGGATTGGGCTGGATACAGGTTAACGGCAAGACCGGGGCTCTGCTCGATATTCACGCCCCCAAGGGCATTAAAGTGATGCTGCGCGACAGCCTGTTGTAGCGTTTCGTTCCCGAGGACGGCCGACTGCCGCCTCAGGGAGAGGAGGATATTCGGATTGATAGATAGTCATACAAAGCTGTTCGGGGTCATCGGCGACCCGATCCGCCATTCGAAGTCGCCGATCATGCTGAATCGCGCGTTCCGGGAAAGCGGCGTCAACGGCGTTTACGCCGCTTTCCACGTCGAGCCCGGCCGTCTGGAGCAGGCGATCGCCGGCGTACGGGGACTCGGGTACCGGGGCTTAAACGTGACGATTCCGCACAAGGTCGAAGTGATGAAGTATCTCGACGAGATCAGCGAAGGCGCGAAGGCGGCCGGCGCGGTCAACACGATCGTGAACGAGGACGGCCGGCTGATCGGCTACAATACCGACGGAATCGGCTACGTCCGGTCGCTGAAGGAAGAGGTCGAACCGGATTTGGCCGGCAAAACGATCGTGGTGCTCGGAGCGGGAGGCGCGGCGAGAGGGATTTTGTGGGCGCTGGCGCAGGAGCGTCCGGCGGCCATTATCATCGCGAACCGCACGGAAGCGAGAGCGGCCGAACTGGCTGCGTCGTTCCCGGCCGGGCTGCGCATCTCCGCGCTCCCGTGGAGCGAGCTGCGGGGCGCCGTCGCCGAAGCGGACGTCGTCATCAACACGACCTCCGTCGGCATGTCCCCGAACGTGGACGACCTGCCGCTGGACCCGGCATGGCTGAAGCCGGGAGCCGTCGCCAGCGACTTGATCTATAACCCGCTCAAGACCGCCTTCCTCGCCCGGGCCGAGGAGCGGGGGTGCCGCGCGCACGGCGGACTCGGCATGTTTATTTACCAAGGCGCTTACGCCTTCGAATATTGGACCGGCCGGCCGGCGCCGGTCGCGGCTATGCGCGAAGTCGTGCTGGCTTCGTTCAAGCAAACTTAAGGAAAGCAGGAACTTACATGCTGACAGGCAAACAGAAACGTTATCTCCGCTCGCTCGCCCATCATCTTACCCCGATCTTCCAGGTCGGCAAGGGCGGCACGAACGACCATCTCGTTCGGCACATCCAGGAGGCGATCGAGACGCGCGAGCTGATCAAAGTGTCCGTACTGAACAACAACGACGAGGACCCGAGGGAGATCGGCGCCGAATTGGCGGAGAAGTCCGGGTGCGAGCTGGTGCAGGTTATCGGCAAAACGATCGTTCTGTACAAGGAATCCGTCGATCACAAGGAGATCGAGCTTCCTAAGTAACGGCAGGAGGGCGGATGCGACACATGCGTAAAATCGGTTTGCTCGGCGGGACGTTCGACCCGGTCCACTACGGCCATCTGGTTGCGGCCGAGGCCGCTCGGGACGCGCGGCGGCTGGACGAGGTCTGGTTCATCCCGACTTTCCTGCCGCCGCACAAGCCCCAACCGGGCGCGGACGGAGCGCGCAGACGCGAGATGCTGGAAGCGGCCGTCTCCGGCAATCCGGCGTTCCGCGTCGAAGATATCGAGCTGCGCAAGCAAGGGACCTCATATACGGTCGAGACCGTCGCCGCGCTGCGGCAGCGGTACCCGGACGCGGAGTTTCATTGGATCGTCGGCTCCGACATGATCCGCGACCTGCCGAATTGGCGCAGGGCGGAGGAGCTGGCTGCGTCGGTCGGCTTCATCGGACTGGAAAGGCCCGATCAGCCGAGCGACGACGCTTCGCTGCCGGAGTACGTCCGAAGCAAGCTTGCCCGGGCGGAGATGCCGCCGCTGGGCATCTCCTCTACCGACATCCGGCGCAGAATCGGGGAAGGGCGTTCCGTCCGCTACCTGCTGCCCGATGCGGTCATCGAATACATTCAAAGGAATGGCCTATATGAATCTTGACAAACTGCGGGAAGCGACCCGCGCGCAGATGCCGGACAAAAGGTGGAAGCATACGCTGGGCGTCGTGGACTCGGCCGTCGAGCTGGCGAAGCGGTACGGGGGCGACCCGGACCGGGCGGAGCTGGCGGCCCTGCTTCACGACTATGCCAAGGCATGGGCCGTCGATCGCATGGAAGCCGTCATTCGCGAGCAGGGCTTGCCCGCCGAGCTGCTGGACCACGACAAGGAGCTGTGGCATTCGCACGTCGGCGCCTGGGCGGTCCGCGCCGAGCACGGCATCGACGACGAAGAAGTGCTGGATGCGATCCGCTACCATACGTCGGGACGCGAAGGCATGACGAAGCTGGACAAAATCGTCTGTTTGGCGGATTATATCGAGCCCGGAAGAGCGTATCCCGGCGTCGACCTGATTCGCGAACGGGCTCGACATAGCCTGGAGGATGCCCTTGTGGCGGCTTTCGGTTCCACGATCGGCGTGCTGATCGAACGGGGCAAGCGCATATTCCCGCTCACCGTTCTCGCGCGCAACGATCTGATTACGCAAATGAAGCAAAACAATAACGGAGGCTGAGACATGGCAGGAAGCTCGGAACAATTGCTCAAGAAAGTTTTTCATGCCGCGGAAGAGAAGAAGGCGCACGATCTCGTCGCCTTGAATCTGCAGGGCATTTCCCTGGTGGCGGACTATTTCGTCATCTGCCACGGCAATTCGGACACGCAGGTGCTGTCGATCGCGACGGAAATTCGCAAAAGCGCCGAGATGGCCGGATACCGCGTGCGTGTCGAAGGCTTGGACACGGCCCGTTGGGTGCTCGTGGACATGGGCGACGTCGTCGCCCACGTGTTCCATCGCGACGAACGGGAGTATTATCATCTGGAGCGTCTGTGGTCCGACGCGAAGGCAGTGGAGATCGTATGAATCTGACCGCCGGAACGGTGCAGAGCCTGCGCGTTCGCAGAGAGGTGTCTCCTTACGGCTGGTTTCTCGGCTTTGGGCCCGAAGACGGACCGGAGGTGCTGCTTCCCTACGGGGAGGCGGCCCAGAGCCGTCCCGAGGTCGGGACGGACATCGAAGCGTTCCTGTTTCACGACGACAAAGAGCGGATCACCGCGACTTTGCGCGAGCCGCTTATCCGGCTGGGCGAGCTTGCTCGCCTCAAGGTGGCGGATTTCCATCCCAGCTTCGGCTTCTTTCTGGAGATGGGGATCGGACGCCAGCTTCTGCTGCCGGTCAAGTCGTTCCCCGCGGAGCGCAGAAACGCGTGGCCGCAGACGGGCGACGAGCTGTTCGTCGTCATGAAGCACGACAAGGAAGGGCGCATGCTGGCCCGTCTGGCCAAAATCGAGGATTTCGCGCCGCACGTCTTCCGCGCCCCTTCGTCCTGGAAAAACCAGTGGCAGGAAGGCTGGGTAACGGACGTGTTCCGCGACGGCGTATTCGCGCTTGTCGACGGTGGCGTGCTCGGCCTCGGCGCGCTCGGCTACATCAATGACGGCGCGATGGTGCACCCGCTGCGCATCGGTCAGAAATTCCGCGCCAGAGTTACGCAGGTGCGCGAGGACGGGCGGGTGTCGCTCAGCGTCAAGGCGACGAAGGAGGTCGGCCGTCTGGAGGACGCCGACCGGATTTTGGCGTTTCTGAAAGCCCGACCGGGCGGAGCGATGCCCTATTCCGACCAGACGGGCGCGGAGGACATTCAGCGGCGGTTCCAGCTCAGCAAATCCGCGTTTAAGCGGGCGCTCGGCAAGCTGATGAAGGACGGGCTGATCGAGCAGAAGGGCAACTGGACGCATTTGAAGTCCTTGGACGATTCGGCCGGAGAGGATTCGACCGGCGACGAGAACGAAGACTGAGGATGAGCGAACGGGGCGTCGCAAGTCGCCTCGGAGGAGCGAGATTTTAACTTACGACTGGAGCTGCGGCAATGCGTACATATCGTCAATTCGCGGCCGTCTACGATCGTCTGATGGAGGACATGCCGTACTCCGATTGGCTGAGCTTCGCCCGCCAATGCTGGAACCGCTACGGCATTCCGCGGACGGTCGTCGACCTGGGCTGCGGCACGGGCAACCTGTCGATCCCGCTCGCCCGCTCGGGCTTTCGCGTGTTCGGCATTGACATCTCCGCGGAAATGCTCTCGGTTGCCCGCAGCAAGTGGGAGGAGCCGCAGGGACGCCGCGGCGATCGGGACGAGCCGGGAACGATCCGCTGGCTGCAGCAGGATATGCGGGATTGGGAGCTTCCCCATCCGGCGGACGCGGTAATCAGCTTCTGCGACTGTCTGAACTATTTGACGGAGCCGGAGGACGTCTCGGCGGCGATCCGCCAGACGTACCGGGGGCTGGCGCCCGGCGGACTGTTCCTGTTCGACGTCCATGCCCCGCGGCAGCTGGAGCGCTATGCGGAGGAGCAGCCGTTCGTCTACGACGAGCCGGACGTGGCGTACTTGTGGACGAGCGACTACGACGAGGAGCGGATGGAGATCGAGCATTCGCTGACGTTTTTCATCCGGGAGGACGCGGCGGCTCCGGGAGCGGGCGCGCTGTACAGCCGTTTCGAGGAGTCCCACGTGCAGAGGGCGTACGACCCCGACTGGATCGCCGGAGAGCTGGAGCAAGCCGGCTTCGAGCTGCTGCATCGCACAGCCGATTTCAAGTGGGACAAGCCGAACGCGGAATCGGAAAGACTGTTTTACGCGGCTCGCAAGCCGGAATGAATCAGGGGCTGTTTCTTGGTCGAACGGACGGCGGCATTGCCGTCTCCGCCGGACTGGGAAGCAGCCTTTTCGCATTAAGCCGGCTCGAACGCAGCGGACTTCTCCGCTCGCCGGTTTACCCGATGCCGGCCGGCAGCAGCGAGATGAAGCGCTGCGAAGCGGCGGACAGCGGAGTGCCCTTCAGCGTGACGATGCCGATTCGCCGCGGCGGAGGAGACGGAAGGAGCGGAACTTCGACGATCTGTCCGGACGCCAGCTCCTCCCGGACGAATTCCCGCGCCGCGAAGGCGAGTCCGAACCCGCTGCGGACGAATTGCACGATCAGATCGATGCTGCCCAGCTCGAGCTCGGGATTCAGCGCGGCGCCGTGGGACGAAGCATAGCGGTCGAGGAACCGCCGAATGCTGCCGCCGGACTCCAGCAGAATAAGCGGATAGCGCCGCAGCTCCGCAAGCGTCAGCGATTTCCCGCCATCCGGGGAGAAGGCGGCGTCCGCGATCAGACATTCGTGCAGCGTCAAGCTTTCCCGGACGTCGACCTTGTCGTCGTCGACCGGAAGATTCACGATGCCGAAGTCGATATGACCGTTTCTCAGCAAGGCCAGCGTTTCGTCGGTTGTCCGGTTGGTGACGTGGATCCGCACTTTAGGATAAGCCTTGCGATATTCTCTTAAATAGGGCAGCAGGTAGTGCTTGCACAGCGTATCGCTGGCCCCGATATGGATTTCCCCGCTTTCGAGATCGCGCATTTCCGCCAGCTTCTTCTCTCCCGCTTCCATCATCCGAAACTCTTGATCGAGATAGACGAACAGCGCTTTCCCTTCGTGCGTCGGCACGACGCCTTTCGGCGTGCGAAAGAACAAGGGCGTTCCAAGCTGACGCTCAAGCTGCTTAATCGTGTGGCTGACCGCCGGCTGCGTAATATGCAGCGCTTCCGCCGCTTTGGACAAGCTGCCGCACAGCGCCGTCCGGTAGAAGACGCGGTACCATTCCGTATTCATCTCCATAGGCATAACTCCTTCTTATATCCGGTATTAGGAATATCAATTATTTTTATAACTTCGCTGCCTCTATAATAAGCCTTGCACGGACAATACGAAAGGGGAGGCCGGAAAATATGACGGTTACAGCGATCGTGGGAGCGAATTGGGGAGACGAGGGCAAGGGGAAAATGACCGATCTGTACGCCGGGGAGGCTTCATACGTCGTCAGGTATCAGGGAGGAAGCAACGCCGGGCATACGATCATTAACGATTACGGGAAGTTTGCCCTGCGCATGCTGCCTTCCGGCGTGTTTCATCCGGAGACGGTGAACGTCGTCGGGCCCGGGGCCGCGTTGGACGCGGAGCGAATGCTGGCCGAGCTGGCGCTTCTGGAGGAGCGCGGCGTCGCGAAGCCGAACGTCCGCTTGTCGGATCGCGCCCAGGTCGTGCTCCCCGTGCATCGGCTGCTCGATGAGCTGGAGGAGACGAGACTCGGCGCGCAGAGCTTCGGCTCGACGAGAAACGGCATCGCGCCGTTTTACGCCGACAAATACGCCAAGCTGGGCGTCCAGGTGGCCGACCTGCTTCACGAGGACCTGCTGAGGAGCAAGCTGGAGCGGACTTTTGCGGCCAAAAACGTACTGCTCGAGCATCTGTACGACAAACCGGCTTTGGAGCCGGGCGAGCTGGTCGAGCAATTGACCGAGCTCGGCGGAAGGCTTGAACCTTTCGTATGCGATACGACCAAGCTTCTCCGGCAAGCGCATGCGAACGGGGAGACGATTCTGCTCGAAGGCCAGCTTGGCGCGCTGCGGGACCCGGACCACGGCATCTATCCGTATTCGACGTCTTCGTCGACGCTTGCCGGTCACGGCGCGGTTGGGGCGGGTCTGCCCCCGTACGCCATCTCCCGCGTGCTGGCCGTCGTCAAGGCGTATTCCTCCTGCGTCGGAGCGGGACCGTTTGTCTCCGAGCTGGCCGGCGAAGAAGCCGAGGAGCTTCGGCGCAGAGGAGGAGACGCCGGAGAATACGGGGTCGTCACCGGTCGCCCAAGAAGGGTAGGCTGGTTCGACGTCGTGGCGACTCGTTACGGCTGCGGCGTTCAAGGCGCGACGGAGGTCGCGCTGACGAACCTGGACGTGCTGGGCTATTTGGCGGAAATTCCGGTATGCGTCGGCTACGAGATGAACGGAACGGTTGTCGAGGATTTCCCAACGTTGCCTATGCTGCAGCGAGCGAAACCGGTTCTCTGGAGACTTCCGGGATGGAAAAGCGATATTTCCGCATGCCGTTCGTTCGACGAGCTTCCCGAGGAGGCCAGGAGCTACGTGGGTTACATCGAGGCGGCCGTCGGCGTAAAAATAACCGCCGTATCGGTCGGTCCTCATCGCGACCAGACGATACGGCGGATTTGAAGGCGGTCCTGTCGGAGCGCGTTAGTCGGAGGACGCCGGCTTCTCCCCGACCGGCTCGAGCTTGCCCGGCCAGAAGGCCCGGCGTCCCAGCAGCAGCGTAATCGCCGGAACGAGGAACGGGCGCACGACGAACGTATCGAGCAGCACGCCGATCGCGGTAATCGTCCCGAATTGCACGAGCACCTGAATCGGCAGCGTCGCCAGCACGGCGAACGTTCCGGCCAGAATGAGTCCCGCGGACGTGATGACGGCGCCCGTCTCGCCGACGCCTTCCCTGATCGCCCGCTTAAGCGGCATTCGTTTTCTTTTTTGCCAGATGCTCGAGATCATGAAGATGTTGTAATCCTCGCCCAGCGCGACCAGAAAAACGAACGAGTACAGCGGAATCGCGCCTTGGATCGCATCAGCCCCCATCCCGTAATGAACGACCAGCCAGCCGAGCCCCAGCGCGGAGAAAAAGGAAACGATGACGGTGAGCACGAGATAGACGGTCGCGATGACCGAGCGCAAATACAGCAGCAGGAGCAGAGAGATCAGCCCGATGACCATCGGAATGACAAGCCTCGTGTCCCGTTCTCCCGTCGTTTTGTTGTCGTACTGCTCCGCCGTTTGACCGCCGATCCAGACGCCGTCCTGCGGGCTCGCGACGCCGGAATCGGCCAACGCCTGCTCCGCAACCTTCCGCAGCTCTGGAATATGACCCATGGCCTCAATTGAATACGGATTCAGATCGAATTGGAGCTCATACGCGACGATGTTCGGATTGGATTGGCCCGTCTGCGGCTCGGACACGATATCGACGTAAGGCAGGGCGGCCAGCTTTTCTCTCAAATTAACGGCATGACCCTGCGTATCGACGATGATCTTCGCCGGCGCCAGATCTCCCGGGGAGAATTGCTCGCCGATCACCGCAAACCCTTCCCTGGACTCCATATCCTTCGGAAAAGACGACAGCAAATCGTAGGTGAACTTGATTTGCGGCGTAACGGCCGCCAAACCTCCGAGCAGCAGCAGACAGACGACCAGCACCGCCCAAGGCTTGCCCGTGACGATGCGTCCGGCCCAATTGCGCGGCTCCTTGGGAGCGGCGGGGGCCGGCTTGCCCTTGCGGGCGGCGCGTTCCCGCTGCATCTCCGGCGTTCTGGGCACGAACGGATAGAAGGAGGCCCGGCCGAGAATGGCGAGCATCGCGGGAACAAGCGTCAGACTCGCGATGCCCATGATCAGAATCGCCAAGCTGAACGGCACGGCGAAGCGCTCGTATGCTCCGTATTCCGCCGCGAGCAGCGTCAGGAGCGCTATGACGACGGTTAAGCCGCTCATCGCGATCGCGCCCGACGAGCCGGTAACGGCGGCGAGCAGCGCTTTGGTTTTGCCGGTCTCGGTTTTGAGCAGGTGACGGAAGCGCGAGATCAGGAACAGGCAGTAATCCGTGCCGGCGCCGAACAGCAGAACGGTCATGATCGAGATCGCCTGGCCGTCCACGACGATCCAGCCCTTGCTTGCCATCCAGCCGAGCAGCGGGCTGATGACCCCGTAGGCGAAGCCTACCGCGACGAGGGGCAGAAGCGCCAAAATCGGCGAACGGTAAATGAGCAAGAGCAGGAGCAGGACGAGCAGCACGGTTCCGATCAGCAAGCTGACGTCGGCGTTCCGGAACAAGCCCGTCGCATCGATCTGAATGCCGACGGGGCCGGTGACGCGCGCGCTCAATCTGTCCGCGGAATCGCCGGGCTCGGCGAACGGGTCGGCTCCGGCGATGGCGGCAAGCTCTCGCTTGAGCTCGGTCACGCCTTCCTTTAAATTTTCCGCTCCCGCGTCTTTGGCGAACAGAACGGGCAGCACCAGCGTGCTCCCGTCCGCGGAGAGCTGGCCCAGCAGCGCTTGCGACGGCATTGCGTGCAGCGGCGGGACAGCCGTCTGATGCGGCACGGGCGAGGCGGTCAGCTTCTCCGTCAGCTTGCGGACGAAGCCGAGCTCGGCCTCGCCGAGTCCGTCGCCCTTGCGCAGCACGACAAGCGCCGGAATGTCCGATCCGCTCGGGAATTCGCGCGCGGCGACGGCGTCCGCCTGTACGGAAGGCTTTCCGAATTTCAGATTGGGGGAGTTGTTGATTTCCTGACTGTTCACGGACGGGAGCAGCGCGCTCAGCAGGCCGGCCGCGGCAATCCAGACGAGCAGCGTGATCCATTTGCTTCGCTTGCCGGAAACCCAGCCTCCGTAACGATGTTCTTTATCGCTCATGACGGGCGGTCCTCCTTCTTTTTTTGAAGAACGCTATAAATGAGAGCTTTCGGAATTTCGATTTTCGGATATAATGGAATATAATTTCGAATTAATTATATATACCGGAAGGTTAATTATGCAACGACGAGTTTTTTCGCATAAGGAGGGACAGCGATGAGCGGTTCCCGTTCCGGACGAGCGCCCGGAAGACCGAAGAGCGGGGCGGACCAGCCGTCGATGAGAGACAAGGTGCTGCAGACCGCTTCCGTTCTGTTTATGGAATTAGGGTATGAGCCGGTTTCGGTCAATATGATCGCCGCGCGAGCGGGAGTGACGAAGGCGTCCGTCTACTATTACTTCGATAACAAAGCGGTGCTGTTTACCGCGGCCGTAACGCAAATGATGCGGCGAATCCGCTCGGTCACCGAACGGATCATCGAGGCGAACGGAACTTTGCGGGAGCGTCTCGTGCAGATCGCGTTAGCTAAAATGACGAAGCTGCAGGCGCATATCGAATTCGAAAGCCTGATGAGAGAAGCGCTGGCTTCGCTGAGCGAAGAGCAGAAGGCCGAGATCCGCGAGGCGGAGCACGGGATTCACGAGGCGCTTGCGGCGGAGTTCGCCAGGGCGATGGCGGACGGGGAGCTTGCGAAGGGGCATCCGATGCTGCTGTCCCATGCCTTCTCCGCGCTTCTGATGGTCGGAAGCCGGGAGCGGATCGGGGACGAAGCGTTCGCCCCGGAGCGGCTGGCGACGGCCGTCGCGGATTTGTTCCTGCACGGAGCGGCGGACCGGTAACGGCCGCTTTGCCGAACCGGCGGACCGCGGCACGCTCGGCGGCTGTACGTTCGGCGCGAGGCGCCTCCGCTCGACAGAGGCGTCTTCCTCCGCTTGACACGAATCGCGCGAATGGCTATAATCATGGCATACTTTGGCTGTGAAAAGGATCAGTACTCGCATGACGTTATTTCAGAGAGCCGGCGGAAGGTGCGAGCCGGTTAACGACTGCGAAGAACTCGCCTTGGAGCCTCCGAGCCGAACGCTCTTGCAAATTCGCTATGCGGATGCCGGGCGCTAGGCAAGGCGTTACCTCTCGTTACGAGGCGGAGTGGGCGGACATCCAAGCAGGATTGCCGTCAACTAGGGTGGTACCACGGGAGATGACGCTCTCGTCCCTAGCGATAACGCTGGGGGCGGGAGCTTTTTTATTTTGACGGATAAGGGAGTTAATCGACATGGCACAGGAGCAAGGTCAGGGCTATCAGCCGCAGAAAATCGAACCGAAGTGGCAGAAATATTGGGACGAGAACAAGACGTTCAAGACGACGGAGGAAGCGGGCAAGCCGAAGTTTTACGCGCTTGACATGTTCCCGTATCCGTCGGGAGCCGGGCTCCACGTCGGCCACCCCGAAGGCTATACGGCGACCGATATCGTCAGCCGTTATAAGAGGATGAAAGGCTTTAACGTGCTGCACCCGATGGGCTGGGACGCGTTCGGCCTGCCGGCCGAGCAGTACGCGCTGCAGACGGGCCGCCATCCGCGCGAAATCACGTTCGAGAACATCGACAACTTCCGCCGCCAGATCAAGTCGCTCGGCTTCTCCTACGACTGGGACCGGGAGTTCAGCACGACGGACCCGGATTATTACAAATGGACGCAGTGGATTTTTATCCAGCTGTACAAAAAAGGACTCGCCTACGTCGCGGAAGTGCCGGTCAACTGGTGTCCGGCGCTGGGCACGGTGCTGGCGAACGAAGAGGTCATCGACGGGCTGAGCGAGCGCGGCGGCCATCCGGTTATCCGCAAGCCGATGCGCCAGTGGATGCTGAAGATTACCGAGTACGCCGAGAGATTGCTGGAGGACCTGGAGGAGCTGGACTGGTCGGAGAGCATCAAGGACATGCAGCGCAACTGGATCGGCAAGTCGACGGGCGCGGAAGTGACGTTCGCCATCGACGGCCACGACGCTGCGTTGACCGTATTCACGACGCGTCCGGACACGCTGTTCGGGGCGACGTATTGTGTGCTGGCTCCGGAGCATGAGCTGGTCGGTACGATCACGACCGCCGGGCAGAAAGCGGCCGTCGACGCTTACGTCGAGCAGGCGGCGCACAAGAGCGATCTCGAGCGCACCGACCTGGCCAAGGACAAGAGCGGCGTATTTACGGGCGCATACGCGGTCAACCCGGTGAACGGCGCCAAGGTGCCGATCTGGATCGCCGATTACGTGCTCGGCGGCTACGGCACGGGCGCGATCATGGCCGTTCCGGGGCACGACGAGCGGGACTGGGAATTCGCGAAGAAGTTCGGCCTGCCGATCGTGGAAGTCGTCGCCGGGGGCAACGTCGAGGAAGCGGCGTATTCGGGCGACGGCAAGCTGGTCAATTCGGAGTTTCTGAACGGATTGGGAACGGCGGACGCGATCAAGGCGATGATCGCGCGGCTGGAGAAGGAAGGCAAGGGCAAAGGCAAGGTGACGTACCGTCTGCGCGACTGGCTGTTCAGCCGTCAGCGTTACTGGGGCGAGCCGATTCCGGTGCTGCACTACGAGGACGGCACGATGGACACCGTTCCCGAGGAGGAGCTGCCGCTGCTGCTGCCGGACGTGGATGCGATCCAGCCTTCCGGGACGGGCGAGTCTCCGCTGGCCAATGTGACCGAATGGGTCAACGTCGTCGATCCGCGCAACGGCCGCAAAGCCCGGCGCGAGACGAATACGATGCCGCAATGGGCGGGAAGCTGCTGGTACTACCTGCGCTTCATCGATCCGAAGAACGACAAGGAGATCTGCTCTCCGGAGAAGCAGCGCGAATGGCTGCCGGTCGATTTGTATATCGGCGGCGCGGAGCATGCGGTTCTTCACTTGCTCTATGCGCGCTTCTGGCATAAGGTGCTGTACGATCTCGGCGTCGTAAGCACGAAGGAGCCGTTCCACAAGCTGGTCAACCAAGGGATGATTCTCGGCACGAACAACGAGAAAATGTCCAAATCCCGCGGCAACGTCATCAATCCGGACGACATCGTCGGCGAATTCGGCGCCGATACGCTGCGGATGTACGAGATGTTCATGGGCCCGCTGGAAGCGACCAAGCCGTGGAACACCAATGGCGTGGAAGGCGTCTTCCGCTTCCTCGCTCGCGTGTGGCGCTTGTTCGTCGACGACAGCGGCAAGCTGAACGCAAAAATCCGGGACGTTCCGGGAGACGAGGCGTTCCGCCGGGTTTGGCACAAGAGCCTCAAGAAGGTCGGCGAGGATTACGAGGGCTTGCGCTTCAACACGGCGATCAGCCAGATGATGATTTTCGTCAACGAAGCGTACAAGACGGAAGTGCTGCCGAAAAAAGCGATGGAGGACTTCGTGCAGATGCTGTCCCCGATCGCGCCGCACATCACGGAAGAGCTGTGGGAGAAGCTTGGCCGTTCCGAATCCGTCACTTACGCTTCGTGGCCGCAGTACGACGCGGCGTTTACGGTGGATGCCGAGGTCGAAATCGTCGTGCAGGTGAACGGCAAGATCGCCGAACGTCTGAAGATCGCCGCCGATCTGGACGAAGCGGGCATGCAGGCGCAGGCGCTTGAATCCGCGAAGGTGCAGGAGCTGATCTCCGGCAAGACGATTCGCAAGGTGATCGCGGTCAAAGGCAAGCTCGTCAACATCGTTGCCAACTGATTCGGGCCGTGGCCGTCTGGAAACGGGAGCGTCTGCCTGACGGAACGGCAAAGCCGCAAGGAATGAAGCTGCAAGAAATAAGGAAGCGATAGAACGATCGCAGCGTGAAGCACACGCCGCTTGACCCCGTCCTTGAGGACGGGGCCGGGCGGCGTTTTTGTTTGCCTTGCTCCACGGCCCTCGGGCCGGGCGCTAGGTGCGCTCGCGGGGGAAGAGTGAGGAATCGACGCGATCGAGATCTTCGGCGAACTTCTCGTGCGTCGTGAACAGCACCTGCATGAACGCGCCGCGGGTCGTCTTGCGCAGCGACTCCAGAGCGGCGGCCGTAATGCCGCCCGGCACCGATACCCGCGCCTGAAGCTCGGCCGGCGAGCAGGGGAGCTCCAGCATAAGCCGCGCCGTGCCCAGCATCATTTCGCAGGCCAGGGCGGTGGCGGTTTCCCGTTCCATCCCCGCGGTTAGAACCGCGGCGTCGATGAACTGTTCGAGCAGGAACGCCATAAACGCCGGACCGACGCTGGACAAGTCCGATGCGACCCGCACCTCCTCCTCGGGAACGCAGATCGGCCGGCTGATCGAGGCAAACAGCTCCCACAGCGCCCGCTTATCCTCCTCCGTCAATCGGGTCCCCCACATGACGAGCGAGGCGCCGCTGCCGACGGCGTTGACGACGCTGGGAATAATTTTAGCGACTTTGCTCGGCGTAAGCTCCTCCAGGGAGGAGATTTTGACGGGGCTCGTAATCGAGACAACGATCTGCTCCGCGGTTAATACAGGCGAGATTTCATCCAGCACTCTTCGGAAATCCAACGGTTTTACGCACAAAAACAAATAATCGGCCCCGATCGCGGCTTCCCTGTTCGAAGCGGCGATATGCAGGCCGGGATATTGCTCGGCCAGTGCGGACAGCTTGCCATGCGTCCGGGAGCTGACTACGACGTCGTCCGGCTGCATCGCGCCGGCGCGTACGAAGGCACCCACCAGTAAGCTTCCCATACTCCCCGCACCGATGAAGCCGATCTTCATCCTGGTCCCTCCTACAGAGTCGTTCAAACGTTCCGCCGTTTATCCGTCCCGATCGCTTGGGACGAGGACGTACGTTTACCTTGCATTCCATTATATGAATACGTGCTTGGACGTCATGAACGATTTTTCCTATATTTATGCGAGATAAGAAACGGAGGATACAACAAAATGAATAAAAATAAACCATTTCGCATGCGCAAACCGGCTGCCGCCGCTTTATTCGCGATCGGAGCTTGCGCGCTCTGCATCGCTTTATTCCTCGGTTCCCGCCCGGCGACGATCGCAGGATGGACGCCCGTAAACGAATCTCTGGAGGAAACGCTCGGTCTGTTGGCTCCACCTCCGGCAGAGAAGGAGCGGGAAGCTGGCGGGCAAGCGACGTCTTCCGCAGACAAGGAATCTGGCGGACAGGCGGCGCCATCCGAGCAGGAATCTGGCGCACAGGCACAGCCCCCGGCAGACAAGGGGCAGGAGGCTGAGAGGCAACCTCCGTCTTCTTCAGCCGCTGCCGGGGCTTCGCCTTCCAACGTCGCCTCCGATCCTCAGTCGGATGTTTACGCAGAAGCAGCGTCTCCCTCGCCGATGCCTTCCGGAGAGAGCGGCGAGCCTGTGGACCAACCTTCGGGAGCCCTCGATCTGAACAGGGCGACCGAAGCCGATCTGGATGCGCTGCCCGGCATCGGCCCGTCCAAAGCGAAGGCCATTATCGCCCATCGCGACAAGATCGGCGGCTTCCGAAGAGTGGAGCAGCTACTGGACGTTAAGGGGATCGGACCCAAGGTTTTCGAGCGTTTGTCCGCTCTCGTATACGTCGCGGCGAGGAAATAAAGAAACGCCCGAGATTGACTTTTACTTTAGCCAAATTTTATGAGAGAATGGGAGGGAAAACGATCTAAATCCATTATCCACTTTTGGGAGGTTCAAATCCGAATGAGCAATGAATCCTATTCCCTGGAAACGCTTGCGGTGCATGCAGGGCAGCAGGTCGACCCGACGACGATGTCCCGGGCGGTTCCGATTTACCAAACGTCATCCTATGGCTTTCGCGATACGGATCATGCGGCGAACTTGTTCGCGTTAAAAGAGTTTGGCAACATCTATACTCGGATCATGAACCCGACGTCGGACGTGTTCGAGCAGCGGGTAGCCGCGCTTGAAGGCGGCGCGGCGGCTTTGGCGGTCAGCTCCGGGCAGGCGGCGATTACGTATTCCATTCTGAACATCGCGGGAGCGGGAGACGAGATCGTCTCTTCGTCCAGCCTGTACGGAGGTACATACAATCTGTTCGCGATCACGCTGCCGAAGCTGGGCATTACGGTCAAATTCGTGGATCCGTCCAACCCGGAAAATTTCCGCGCGGCGATTACGCCGAAGACGAAGGCGGTATTCGCCGAGACGATCGGCAACCCGCGGGGAGACGTTCTGGACGTTGCCGCTGTCGCTGCGATTGCGCACGATAACGGCATCCCGCTCATTATCGACAGCACGTTCACGACGCCGTTCCTGCTTCGTCCGCTCGATCACGGCGCGGATATCATCCTTCACTCGGCCACGAAGTTTATCGGCGGCCACGGGACTTCGATCGGCGGCATCGTCGTCGACGGAGGCAAGTTCGACTGGAAAGCCAGCGGGAAATTCCCCGGCCTGACCGAGCCGGACCCGAGCTACCACGGCGTCGTGTACACCGATGCTGTCGGTCCGATCGCGTACATTATTAAAATGCGCGTGCAATTGCTTCGCGACATGGGGGCGGCGCTGTCTCCGTTTAACTCCTTCATGTTCCTGCAGGGCCTGGAGACGCTGCATTTGCGCATGGAGCGCCACAGCAGCAACGCGCTTGCCGTCGCGAAGTTCCTCGAGTCTCATTCCGCGGTGGAATGGGTAAACTATCCGGGTCTGGAAAGCCATCCTTCCTACGAATTGGCCCAGCGCTACTTGCCTAACGGCCAGGGCGCGATTTTGACCTTCGGAATCAAGGGCGGCATCGAAGCGGGCAAAAAAGTGATCAACGCCGCGAAGCTGTTCTCGCATCTGGCGAACGTCGGCGATTCCAAGTCGCTGATCATCCATCCGGCGAGCACGACCCACCAGCAATTGAGCGAGGAAGAGCAGATCGGGGCCGGCGTGCAGCCGGGCATGATCCGCTTGTCGGTCGGCACGGAAGGCATCAAAGACATTATCAACGATTTGGAACAAGCGCTGGCGGCAAGTCAACGGTAACGAGGCAGGCCCCGGGGCGGAGGGAGTAAGATGACAGCCTTGCGCAAAGACTGGGATACGTATTTCATGGACATCGCTTTTATGGTTTCTACCCGTTCGCGCTGTCCGAGACGCCATGTCGGGACGGTGCTCGTGCAGGGCAAAAAGCTGCTCGGCACGGCGTACAACGGCGCTCCGATGGGCGTGCAGGATTGCTCCGAGGCCGGCTGCATGATCGTGGAAGAGTACGAGCCGGCCTCGGCGGGCTCCTCGGAAATGATCAAGAAGCAGCGCTGCATCCGGACGATTCACGCGGAGCAGAACCTGTTGCTGTTCACCGACCGGGTGGACCGCGAGGGCTCCGTCGTTTACGTGACGGACCAGCCTTGCTGGACTTGCGCGAACATGCTCGCCAACAGCGGCATCGCGGAGATCGTCTACTTCAGACCTTATCCGAAGGATTACGGCAAAGTCGCCGCGCTGATGGAGCAGCGGGGACTCATTTTCCGCAAGCTGGACAACTACGTCCCGCCCGCGGACACCGAGGTCCAGGACGGTTCGTAAATGCGGAGTCGAGAAGGAGCAGAGGTGGGAACAGGCAGCCCATACCCTGCGATTAATCGCAGTTAGGAGATCCGGATTGTCACCCGGCTCTTCTTCTCGGCAGCAACATACGGAGCCGGGTTTCCCCGGTTTTTTCACAAATAAATCTGTTTGGAAATAAGAAGAGGAAGCACCTCTTTGCTGAGCATAATTGCTCTGCGGGGGGGATGCTTCTCTTTGCGTTTGAAAGGATGACAAGAAAAGCGATCAGAAAAAAACGTACCGGAGAGTTTGTGGTGAATGAGAAAAAATGCTGGGGGTATCACCAAATGACGATTGAGTCCACAGATCAATGGTTAGATATTTGTGGATAACAAAACGAGGAATGTATCCTGTTATATGCAGGAAAAATGCTACTGTATTCTAGCCCGATGACATTGAGTGATTGTTTCCTAACTGTACTCGATCATAAATGGACGGTGGTCACGTTGTAGTACAACAAAAGTCGGAAATTAACTTTTTATTTCGGTTTTGGGGTAATAAATCTTGTCTAAAATGATAATAAATAAAAATTTCGACAAGTAGTAGTAATGACAAGCTGCATAAATAAGAAATCTGATCGGTGGTATATAAAACCAGAAGTGAAGGGATTTTAGATACTAACTAATAATACAGTGATAGGCTAAAAAGACATCCACCAGAATAGTAATCAGTAACAGCAAACAAAAGAGGTGTTTTTATGGAGAAACGAAAAGTACAAGCTCAGTTGATAATTACTTGTGACGTAGTTATTGATGATGATTTAAAAAGGAAAGCAGTCAAGCAGTATGCTTCAGTTAAAGATGATGAATCCCTTGCCAAGCAACTCCTTTACGCATATTTGAATCCAAAGATACCGTACAATAAAGAATTAGTGGAAGCCGAAGGCTCTTGGGATGCTATTTGCGAGTTCAAAGGTCGATTATCTAATATTAAAATCAGCGATGAAATAATTTGAGCATATGCGGAGCAAAGCTCCGTTTATTTTTTTGTTTCTTATTTTTTTTCCATGTGATAAATTGGAAGTATATTTATCCGACTTTTTGACTAAAAGGGGATTTTCATTTGTCGAACCTTACATTGAAACGCCTCATTACACATGGCATCGATTTAACTCAGGCAGGACCGACGACTTTTGATAGATTAATGCCTCTTCACACGGTCCCACAGGAAGTAAGAGATTTTTTCATTTCGCATATTGAAAGTGCTTTAGTTGCCAAACAAGTTCAAGCGTGTATCTTCAGTGAAGAACATGCATCTGTGTTAATTGACTGCGTTGAGATTGCTGCTGACTTAACTGATGACCAAGTTTTCATCGACAACAGTAAAAACATGACACAATTATTGTTTAATGCAATGTATGCGGCGTCAACAACAAGTTCAGGTACGTTAATGTTCTTACAGTATTTTGATGCCAGAACGAATTCGGACTACTTGGCGATTCTTAAAATGGATCCTAATAAAGGTATACAGCTTGATTTAATCAATTATCAGTTTAAAGTTCAAAAGGATATGCTGCCCAGCGTTAATGAAAAGCTGCATAAATGTGCTTTTATAAAATTAGACGAAAATCTCTATGATGAAGAGATGCATCTTCGCGTGTTGGACAAGCAGCAGCTTACCGGGGAAGTATCAAAGTTTTTCTTGAAAACCTTTCTTGGTGCTGAAATTGTTATTAATGATAAAGCAATGACTGAGCTCGTTGGGAAGAAATTGAGCGAATTTGGAGTGGCTGAAAACATTGTTATAGATCCTAAACAAATCCTGGATTTTAACTACAAAATCGATAACATTCTCTCAGACGGACGGGAAGTTGACTTGGAAGCCGATCTAGAAAGTCTTTTTAAGACTTATATTCCTGGTGACGCGGATCGATTGCATAAGATTGAATCGTTCAAGCAAAAGTTGTTAAGCGAAAAAGAAAATGCGTACTATCAGTTTACAGCAAACAAAAAACAAACTGTTGCGTTTTTTGCTGATAGCAATAATAAAATCAAAATCCAGTTCCCGGTAAGCTATCAAGATCACAGTGTATTTGTGGATTATGAAGATGAAGAAGACGGAAGCAAGACTACAGTAATTAGAATTAAGGGTGTGGAACTGAAACAAAAATTTAAATAAGGAGAGCGACGGCTATGAACCAGTTGCTAAAGGATATTTTAGCAATGACAAAACAATATTCGAATAATGCTGTTAAAGTAAGCAGCATAGAAGATGTTGATATAGCCGTCTTTACGTTTTCCTCCACTTTAGAGAAGTTTTTTGAATTATCTGCCCCCAGTAAGAACCTCTTTGAAAACTTATTTGTAAGCCTAGAAGTAAATTATGAAGAAGATCTCTTTGAATATGAACAGGTTTACGATTTTCAGGAAAAGCACATATTGAATTTAACCAAAGAAATTAAATTTAAAATTAGCATAAATAAACGACTGAGATTCAATCTGGATGAAAATGTGTTTATTTTTTTCACTTTAGATTCTTTTATAAAATCATTCGACACTGTTAACTTTAATTTCTTTAAAAGAATAAATGAGCAGAAAACCGTTGTTGTACATATTCCGATTGATACCGAATCGAACAATGAGTATCTTTTACTGAAACCGCTAGAAAGTTTTACAATTCATAACGCTAGTGATTTGTCTGATCCAATCAAAGAAGAGGGCGCTCGACTTATTAAAATTAGAGAGGAAACGTCACGGTTGCTCACGGCGGTACCAATTCCGCACTTTTTTTATTTTCAAAACATTGATGAAGAGTTGAAAATGTGGCACGAGTCAAATTTGTTTTACTCATCGTTTCTTCATTTATCAAATAAAATCGTTGATCGTAAAATTACAATCAGAGGTCATAAGAATACAGAGATTGAACTCGAGAACAACTTTTTTCCCGTAAATGCTTCTATTTTATATAGTATTTTTAAATTTTCTTACGAAGAAAAACATTACTCTGACAAAATTGAAATATCAAGAAACATCCTAACGTTATATCTGAATAGTAATGAAACCGTTAAGAAAATAGATGAATTGTTACCAAAGATATATAAAACTATAACAAGCCACTTCTCTGCCTATATTAAGGACAGCATCAAAAAGTTCTTCAGTGAGCGTAAAGACGTAATCAAAGAAGCTCATAAGTTTGCTTCTGACTTAAGGGGAGAAGCCGATAAGCTTCAAACTTATATTAATACGTCTTTAATTGGCATTATTACAGCTGTATTTTCTGGAGCACTGGGCTTATCAAGAGGCGAGAGATGGTTCTTATTGGTTGCCTTTGCGTTTCATTGTATCTATTTTGCGATTTCATATTTCATAAACGGCAACTATGTTCGGAAAAAATCAGATGATATTATAAAACTGTATGATGATTACACTGCAGAATTTGTGGTTTTGGATGATAACGACGTTGCGGATATTAAGAAGACGTACATAGAACCTTCAATGGAAGGCATTGAGCACTATTTGCGGAGATATCGAAATATAACGATATGGTTAGTTACTTTTATGTTAGTTTTAATTTTGACTGGTTTGTTTCTACCTGACAACTACTTCTCAGCTGTTAAACTTGGAGATGCAGATAGCGTAAGTGTAACTCAGGATACATACAATCAAGTTCCATAGTGGGTGCGAGATGCAGGAGCGGGCATGAGATTACGGTCAAAAACAACTCAGGCCGTTCAGCAAGAAGAATATGTCGATATTGCTCATGACGGACAAAATAAACTGAATGAATCTGATTGCTAAATTATCTATCTTCAGGTAACATAAAGAGAATCTATAGGGATAGTCTACTAGGTCTCAGAATTGGGTCAATAAAGATCAGATCAGAATAGGGGGGCGGTAAAACTACTTGTTATACCGACACTCTTGGTCTTCATCGAACAACTAAAAATACCTAATTATGAGGAAGCACCTCTTCGTCAAGCGTTGCGCTTGGCGGAGGGGTGCTTTTTTGCGTGGAAGGGGAGGCATTGGAAATGGATCGAAGGCCGTTGGTGGCCGTGAGCTGCTGCTGGATTGCAGGGACTGCGCTGCTGTCTTTATGTTCGGGGAGAGGGGCCTTATTGGCAGCGGGCGCGCTGCTTCTGATGCTGCTGGCGGCAGCGATGACGGGTCTGGCGTCCCCGAGGCTGGCGTGCGTATGCGCGGCCGCGTTGGTGTTGGCGCATGCGGAAAGGACGTGGACCGAGCAGCGCTTATCGTCCGATATTCCGGCGGCCGAAGTCGAGGCGTGCGGCGGCGCGGCCGAGCTTGCGGGCAGGCTCGACTCTGTCGCGGAAGTGGACGGAGATTTGGTCGCGTTCAGGCTGAGGGCCGAGACGATCCGGTTGGGCGATTCCGAAGAGAGGCGCACGAAAGAGGTCGTCGTCGTTAGGGTAAAGCTGGCCAAGCCAAGCGAACAGCAGACGGCCGGCGAGTGGAGAAGGGGGGACCGCGTTCTTCTGACCGGGGTCTTGGAGCTTCCCGGGCAAGCTTCCAATTTCGGAGCGTTCGATTACCGCCGTTATCTAATGAAGCAAGGCGTCTTCTGGCAAGTGTCGGTGCAAGGGCTGGAGCAGGTCGAGTATACGAGAGTGGCGGCCCCGTGGCCGATGAAGCCGCTGCGGGCGCTCGACGAGCTGCGGGATACGATCGGCAGGCTGGCCGATCGGCTGTATCCGGGCGGGGATTCAGGATATATGAAAGGATTGGTCGTCGGCATTCGTTCCGACCTCGATCCGGTGCAGTTCGATAATTTCGCCAGATTGGGATTAACGCATATTCTCGCGATTTCGGGTCTTCATGTAGGCGTGATCGTCTACTTGCTGCTGCAAATTTGCGGTTGGCTCAGACTGACGCGCGAACGATCGCTGGAGCTGACCCTTGCGATGATGCCGGTCTATATGCTGGTCACGGGAGCGTCGCCCTCCGCCGTGCGCGCTTGTCTGATGGCGATGATCGCGCTTGGCCTGGCGCGCCGACACGCCCTCAAGGACGGTCTGCATTTACTGTTCGCCGCAGCGATGGTTATGCTCATCTGGAATCCTTCGCTGATCGAGGATGTCAGCTTTCAGCTTTCTTTTCTCGTTACGGCGGGGTTGATCCTGGTCGTGCCGGCCGTCTCGGATCTGCTGCCGATAAGATGGAAAGGGTTGAAGGGAGCCGTTGCCGTCACCGTGACCGCTCAGCTCGTATCGTTTCCGGTTTCGGTCTATTATTTTCATTCGATGCACCTGCTGTCCCTGCCGGCCAATTTCCTGCTCGTTCCTTTTATTAGCGCGATCGTGATGCCGCTTGGCATGGCTTCCTTGACTTTGGGCGGGATTTGGCTCCCGCTGGGCGTCATTCCGGCCAAGCTGGCGACGCTGGGGAACGACCTGACGTTCGGCATCGTCGATTGGCTGAACGGCTTTATTCAATGGAGGACGATCTGGCCGCAGCCGTCCCTGCTCTGGGTCGCAAGCGCCTATGCGCTGATGGGAGTCGGGCTTGCCGGATTAAGGCGGCGCTCCCGACGGCTCAAGGAGAGGGAATGGTGGACGGCGCAAGCGGCTCAATACGAGGCGCAATTCGCAGGCGCATCCGTTACGTCGCCGCTCGATTCCGTTGTTCCCGGCGCAGCGCGCTCCGAGAGAGCGCGATCGTTGGCCAAGCGATGCGGATTCGGCATCGCCTTGACCGCATGGCTCGTATGGGGAGCGCAGCCGGCGTGGACGGATCGCGAAGCGGCGGTTTCCTTCCTCGATGTGGGGCAGGGAGACAGCATTTTGATCCGAACCGGCTACGGCAAGCGAATTCTGATCGACGCCGGAGGGACGGTCAGCTTCCGCAAGCCGGGAGACGAGTGGAGGGAACGCAACGATCCTTACGAGGTCGGCAGGAAGCTGCTTGTGCCGCTGCTGCTGCAAAGGGGAATCCGGCAGCTGGACGCGCTCGTGCTGACCCATATGGATACCGATCATATCGGAGGCGCTCGCGCTGTGCTCGACAATATTCCCGTACGGGCAGTGCTGTTCAACGGCACGATCAAGGATTCGTCCGGCGCGCTGGCGCTGATGCGGGCGGTTGCCAACAGGGGGATTCCCGTATACGCGGCGCACGAATCGCTGGAATGGCAGCCCGATCCTTCGGTAAACCTCCGCGTTCTGTACCCGTCGGCGGACGATTCGCAGCAGGATAGCCCCGTTGAAGCCAGCGACAAGCAAAATGAGCGAAGCGTCGTTCTGTTGGCGGAGATTTACGGACGCCGTTTTCTGCTGCCCGGCGATCTGGAGGCCGGAGGGGAAATCGCCATCGTGGACGAAGAGTATGCGAGCGGAAGGAATGGCGCCGGTTTCTTGGATGGCCAACGCCCTGCCATCGACGTGCTCAAAGCCGGCCATCACGGCAGCAAGACGTCGACGACCGGCTTGTGGGTCGATTTCTGGCAGCCGAGAGAGACGGTGATATCGGTCGGACGCAACAATTTCTACGGGCATCCGAGTCCGGAGGTGCTGTATCGGCTTGAGAGCGCGGGAAGCGAGATCTGGAGGACGGACCTCAACGGAGAGGTGCAGTATCGCATTTCTCCGGGCGGGACGATGCGGAGAAGGACGATGATGACCTTGACGTCCGAGCCTCATTCTTAAAACTTTCAGAAGGAAGATAACGAATATTCGGGACGACGGCCTGCTGCCGGGTTTCAAGGGGAGGATGGTTCTCTGCGGGCGGGATTGCCGCGGCGCGCGTTTATCCAGCATAAAACATGGTGACTTTTTACGTATTTTTGCTAGACTTATAGAGTATGAATGAAGGGTTACCGAAAATTCCCGTTGGGGAACTGCAACCTTTATTTGGACGCTAGCGTCTGTGAAGGTGCAGGGGAGGAGGATCTTCTGTGGTGGAGCCGGCTCTGATCAAAGCCGCACAAGCGGGCGACCGGGAAGCTCTCGTCGCGCTACTCCGCGAAATCGAGCACCAAGTGTATCGTACCGCGTACTATTTGCTGAACAACGAGCAGGATGCGCTCGACGCATCGCAGGATGCGCTCATTCGGATATATACGAAAATCGGATCCTACGAGGAAAAAGCGCAGTTTCGCACCTGGGTGCAGCGAATTGTCACGAACATCTGCATCGACAAATTCCGGCGCAAGAAACCTTCCGTCTCCATCGAGGAGCACGAGATGGTCTTTCAGGCGGGGGATAACGTGGAGACCGAAGTTTTGTCCGCGTACGCCGCGGAGGAAATTCGAGAAGCCATCGGTAAGCTTCCCGAGCATCATCGTACCGTGGTCGTTCTCAGGTATCTCCAGGATTTCTCTTATAACGAAATTGCCGATTCCTTGAATTTGCCGCTTAATACTGTCAAATCCTACTTATTTAGAGCCCGGCAACAATTGCAAGTTTTACTTCACGATTATCAGAAAGGTGGTGTCCGGGGATGAAGTGCCAAGAGGTGATGGAACTCATGCAGCGTTACATTGACGGTGATCTAGATCAACAAGAAACATCGCTCATGATGGATCATGCCGATCAATGCTCGGATTGTGCCGCCATGCTGGTCAGATTGCAGAAGCTGTCGAGCGAATTGGAGCAGCTTCCGCGAGTCGTACCGAAATTCAGTATCGTGGATTCGATTCTTCCCGAGCTGGAGCGCCTGCATGCCGCCGGCGCGACCGACGGGGCGGACAAAGCCGCGAGCGATTCGATCGCTTCATCGCCGGCACCGGTTCGTTCGCAGCGGCCTTCCCGGCGGCTCTTTCGCAAAATTTCCGGCGTCGTAGCCGCGGGTATCGTCGTCGGGCTGCTGCTGTTCAGCAATCCCGGGGAGTGGCTGAGAATGGGCGGCGGAAGCCATAACGATGCGGCGATGCCGAATCCGGTGTCCGCGCCCGCCGGCGAGAAAGGGTCGGCGGCGTCGGGAGCCACGCTGTTCTCCATTCAAGAAGAGACCCCTGAGGGCGTTCAGGATCAATCCGCTCCGGAGGCACGGGAAAAGTCGTTTGCGGCGGGCGGCGGGGACGGAGAAGCGGAACTGCGTCATAACGAGGGAGACGCCTCATCCGGAGAAACCGGAGATACGATGACTCCCGCGCTTGAAGGCGACGGGCCTCTCATCACGGGTCTGTCGGCTCCGGCGGAAACGGCGGAATCCCCGGACGGCAAGTGGAGAGCGGCTGCCGAGGAGGAGGCGGGAACGCTGAGGGTCTACCGCGCCGAGGACAACGAGCTGCTGTACAGCTCGGAGCCGAAGGATGGGAGCATCGGCCTGCTGACTTGGAACGATGACAGCACCGCGCTGAACTTTACGGTCACCGCTGCCGACGGCAGCTCGACGGAATGGCAGCTCGACATGGCGACGTTTACGGAATCCGAAAGATGAACGAACTTTTTGACGGCAGTCACCTTCCCGGGGGAGGCCGCGTATAGTGTACGGTATAAGCCGACGAGCGTCTCCGGACCGTTGTCGCGCTCGTTCGCGCCGGTACCATGGGCCGGCCGGCGGACGTTGATATAGATGTCCGAGAACAAGGGGATCGCGCCGCAGCAGGCGCGATCCCCTTGTCTTTGTCGGCTCGGTTCGCGGCGGGGAAGCCTCCGGTTCTGCCTCCGACATAACCCGATTCTGCGTCCATAGGACGCCGAAGGCGTTTTTGCTTGGGTGCGCATTCCCGTGCCTTTGTAGTACAATGAGAGGAAACGAACAAGCAAGGAGCGGCAGGATGGACGCGAAGCAAGCTTTTCGAGCGGTTAATCAAGGTCAAATCTCGCCCGTGTACGTCTGTTACGGGACCGAGTCCTATATCAGGAACGAATTTATCGAACGGCTGCAGGAGCGGCTTGTGGAACCCGAGCACAGGGAAATGGCCATCGTCCGCTTCGATACCGGGGAGACGCCGATCGATACGGTCGTCGACGAGGCCGAGACGCTGCCGTTTCTCGTGCCAAGCAAAATCGTGATCGTCCGGGATCAGACGCTGTTCGCCGCGGGCAAGGAATCGGCCAAAACCGAGCACCGACCCGAACGTCTCCTCGCGTATATGGAGCAGCCGCTGGAGTCGACGGTGCTCGTCTTTGTCGTGCCGCAGGAGAAGCTGGACGAACGCAAGAAAACGGTGAAAACGGCCAAAGCCAAAGAGTACATCGTCTCGTTCGCCTCGTTGCAGCCCGAGGAGCTGCTGCGCTGGCTGATCAAGCGCGCCGGGGGGCAGGGACGCTCGATGGACGCCCCGGCCGCGGAGGAGCTGCTGCGCCGCGTAGGCACCGACATGCACGCGCTGGCCGCGGAGACCGACAAGCTGTGCCTGCACGCGGGACAAGGAGGCGCGGTATCGCTCGAAGCGATCCGAACGCTCGTGCCGATGGCGACGGAGCAGAACGTGTTCAAGCTGACCGAGGAACTGGCCGCGCTCCGTACGACGGAAGCGATCTCGCTGTATCACGACCTGCTGAAGCAGCGGGAGGAGCCGATCAAGCTGATGGCGCTGCTTGTCCGCCAATTTCGCAACATGCTCTACGTGAAGGAGCTGGGAGGCCAAGGGTATTCCCCGCAGCAGATGGCGTCCCAGATCGGGCTTCATCCTTATGCGGCGAAATTAACGGCCGAGCAGGCGCGCAAGTTCAGCCTCGAGCGGCTGGCCGCGCTGCTTGGCGAGCTGGCGGAGCTGGATTACGCGATGAAGACGGGGAAGGTCGACAAGGCGCTCGGCCTCGAGCTGTTCTTGCTGCGAACCGGCTCCCAAGGGGCAAGCTGAAACTGCGGAGGAGCGCGGGGAAGGCGGAACGATCGGTGCTCGCAGCCGTGAAATCATGACGCGAAAACATGAAAACAAACCAAAAGAGCCATCCTACAAGCAGGACGATCCTGCAGGGGATGGCTCTTCGATGGCTGCCGCCGGTGAGCGGCTCGCCGCATATGCGTCAGGCGCAGCCTTAAGCTTGCGCGGACAATGCGTTGAGTTTCTTGGCCAGGCGGGACTTTTTGCGAGCGGCTGCATTTTTGTGAATAAGGCCTTTGGTTGCCGCTTTGTCCAGCTTCTTCTGTGCCGCACCGTATGCTGCTTTAGCAGCGTTCACATCCGTTCCTACGACCGCAGCGTCGGCTTGTTTAACAGCCGTACGAAGAGCGGATTTAGCCGAAGCGTTGCGCAGGCGGCGAGCTTCGTTCGTTTTGGTACGTTTGATGGCGGATTTGATGTTTGGCATTCTTTTCACCTCCAGATCAAACAGAAAGTATTTCTCCACACAACTTGTAACATTCTATCATGCAAGGGGGCAAAAAGCAAGCTGATTTCCCACCTCAATCCGCAAGCGAAAGGGGCTTTATTTCACCCGATGGACAAAGACTTGTCGATGTATAACATCCGCACGGACCTGGCTCTGGAAGCGAAGGAGCTCGCCTCGGAAGATCATGGAGCGTCCGAAATTCCGGGGCTGTGGTCGGAGACGGACAGCAGCGACGGCGTTACCGTAACCCGGATGGAAATTCAGAACGAAGAAGCCGCGCAGCGGATCGGCAAAATGGTCGGACACTATGTCACGCTCGAGGTGCCGGGCATGCGCCAGGGCGATACCGAGCTGCAGGATAAAGTGGCGACCGCGATGGCCAAGGAATTCGAGGCGTTCCTGCAGCGGATCGGCATTACTCCCAAGCACAGCGTGCTTGTCGTCGGGCTGGGCAACTGGAACGTGACGCCGGACGCGTTGGGGCCGATCGTCGTGGAGAATATGATGGTGACGCGGCAGTTTTTCGAATTGATGCCGGATCAGGTAAGTCCGGGATACCGGCCCGTCAGCGCCGTGGCGCCGGGCGTGCTGGGCACGACAGGCATCGAGTCGAGCGACATCGTGCAGGGCATTGTGGAGAAGGCGAAGCCGGACCTGGTCATCGCCATCGACGCCCTGGCCTCCAAATCGCTTGAACGGGTCAACACGACGATCCAGATTGCCGATACGGGCATTCACCCCGGCTCGGGCATAGGCAACAAGCGCAAAGGGCTGACCAAGGACATTCTCGGCGTCCCGTGCATCGGCATCGGCGTGCCGACCGTCGTATACGCGTCGACAATCGTCAACAATACGATGGATATGATGTTCGAGCATATGAAGCAGCATACCGACAACATGGACCCGATGTTCGGCGTTTTCGGCAAAATGGCCGACAACGAACGGCTGCAGCTGGTGCGCGAGGTGCTTCACCCGCTCGGACACGATTTGCTCGTCACGCCCAAGGAGATCGACAAGTTTATCGAGGATATCGCCAACGTCATCGCCAGCGGCCTGAACGCCGCGCTCCACGAAGCGGTCGACACCGACAACGTGGCCGCCTATACGCACTAGGGCGGGTTTGCCTGCACGCCCCGGAACGCCGCGCTCCCGCAGGAGCCGCTTCGCCAGCCGAAGCGGCTCCTCTCTCATTCTATCAACCTTCCGGTTCTATCATTCCCGTTTGTCTCATAGGATGAGATACCTGGGAAAAAAGAGAAGGCGCCTTCGCAGGACGGAGGCACCGGGAGGTAGAGCAACATGAAACGAAGGATCGGATCGACGGAGTGGCCCTTGCTGCGTGCCAAATGGCGTAAAATTCTCGTTACCGGACGCGCTTTTTTCCTGCTGAGCGCCGGTTCTATGATGCTGTTCATTCTGCTGGGACTGGGCGGCTTGCTGCAGGACAAGCTGGCCGTGTCGCCCGCGCAATCGATGAAAGGGATGGCCGCCTCGCTGTCGGGCCGATTTTTCGAATCGCTGCTGGCAATGGAAATTCCGGAGATGGAAGCCTCGGCGGATTCGCCGTTCGAGACGGGCCGGATGGCGTCGTTCCTGCTGCGGTTCATGACCGACATGAATCCCGACAATCCGAAAAGCCTGCTCACGCTGGAGCTTCCGGGCATGGATCGCGATCGTTCCGTGCTGCTCAGGCCGGGTTCGGGTTCGCCGGAGGCGCCCGAAGACCACGGTCCGCTCACCGATGGAGAGCAGCCTTCCGATTATGGGGAGCCCGGCGAGCCGCAGGATCCCGACCATTTTCCCGAGACGGAGACCGATCCCGAGCCGTCGGCTCCGGCGTCTCCCGCGCCTTCGGGCGGAGAGGACAAGCCTTCTCCGGCCAGCGAGCCGTCTACGGAAGGACGCAAAGTCGTCTTCGTCTATCATTCGCACAATCGCGAATCGTATTATCCGGAGCTCAAGGAAGGGACGAAGGACCCGAACTCGGGCAAAATCAACGTCACCTTGGTCGGCAAACGGCTCGTCGGCCAACTCGAAAAGCGCGGAATCGGGGCCGTTCATTCGCCCAAGGATTATTCGACGTCGGTTCAGGGCTATAATTGGAATTATTCGTATAAATATTCTTTGCAGACCGTACGCCAGGCGATGGCCGATAACGAAGATTTGAAATTTTTCTTCGATATCCACCGGGATTCCCAGCGACGCTCGAAGACGACGGCGACGATCAAGGGCAAGGATTATGCGCAGGTGTATTTTATTATCGGGCATCGCAACCCGAACTGGCGCGAGAACGAGGATTTCGCCAATCGCCTCCACGAGCGGCTGGAGAAGCAGTATCCCGGTCTGTCCCGGGGCGTGTGGGGCAAGTCGGCGGCCAACGGCAACGGGGAGTACAACCAGTCCGTCGCTCCGGACAGCGTGCTGATCGAGATCGGCGGCGTCGACAATACGCTTGAGGAATGTTACCGGACGGCGGACGCGCTGGCGAAGGTCATCTCGGAAATCTATTGGGACGACGAAAAAGCGGTCAAAGCGGATGCTCCGCAAAAATAGAAAGGAGGTGCGCCGATGCGCAGGGATACGTTTAAGCTGCTGATTATGGCGGGTCTGCTCGGCTTTGCCGTGCTGTACGGGATGGAGCTGTCGTCCAAGGGGATCGAAAGCGTCAAAGGCCCGTGGGAGACGGAGGGAACGGCGGTCGAGCAGCCCGCCGAAGACGGAGACTGGACGCTGCCGGTCAAGGAGCCGCGGCAGGGAACGAAGTCTCGGGAGGACAGCCGATCCTCCGCCGCCGGAGAGGGGCTGGAGGCCGGCGAGAACGGCGAGGAATTCGGGATACCGAGAGCGGATCGCGAGCCGATCGTCGACAGATTGTCCGGCAAGACGGCCGAGGTGCTGAACAACCTGTCGCGGGACGGCATTCGCATGGTCGTCTCCTTGTTCGACAAGGTGCTTGGCTAGCGGCGAACGGAGGGGGCTGGCGCGGAGTAGGGCGGGGATGCGGCTTGACGCGCGCGAAGCGGTCGACTATGATGGAGGTAATTCCGTTTCTAAGGGGAAATTTAAATGTTGGTCATGGTTCTGAACTGAATTATTCAATAAGTCGCTAACGACCCATGCATGGAGCAGCGAGCCTGGAAATAAGCAGGTTTGTTTGCCGATGGGGCCGTCGCGGCTGGAATAACCAGTGAGGAACCGGACAAGACCGCCCCTTCCGAAACGAAGCGTTCGGGGAGATCTGCCGTGCTCGTCAGGGTACGGTTTTTTTGCGCGATTTTTCGGGTTTGCGCCCGGGAGCCGCGCGTCTCTTCGAGGCTGATTTCTGGCAGGCTGCGAGCTTGCGCCGATGGCGCATGTCCTCGCGGCCTATTTTTTATTTTCCACTTAGGAGGCATAAACGATGAGACAGCATTCACTCGACAAACTGGAATATCCCCGCGCGATATCCGCGCTCCTGAACTGCGCCGTGACGTATTTGGGCAAACAAAGAATCGAGCGGCTCCGGCCGATCGCGGACATCGCGATCATTCGGCGCAAGCTCGCGGAGACGGAGGAGGCTGCCCGGCTGCTTGCTCGGGGCGCGCATCCGCCGCTCCCTTCGCTGGAGGGCATGGAGACGCTGACGGCTCTGCTCGGAACGGGGTACGTGCTGACCGAGCAGGATTTCGGACATCTGGCCCAATTCGCGCGAAGCTGCGAGCAGCTGCGGCAGTATATGGCCGCCAAGAGAGCGGACTTTCCGTCCGTGGCCGGCTACGGCCTGTCGATGCACGACCTGAAGCCGCTGCGAGAGGCGATCGAGGCTTGCGTCGACCGGGGACGCATCGTGGATACGGCGAGCCCGGAGCTTCACAAGCTCAGGAAGAAAATCCGCGCGGCGGAGGAGAAGCTGCAGA
Source organism: Cohnella cellulosilytica (assembly GCF_042431195.1). Lineage (NCBI taxonomy): Bacteria > Bacillati > Bacillota > Bacilli > Caryophanales > Paenibacillaceae > Cohnella > Cohnella cellulosilytica. The sequence continues at coordinate 277,288 of NZ_JBHMDN010000079.1, read as the reverse complement.
AGAGACTCGAAGGCCTCATGTCCCGGCTGGCGGATTGCCTGCAGGAGAGAATCGTCAGCCGCAGAGACAACCGGTTCGTGCTGCCCGTGAAACGGGAATACCGCAGACGCGTGCCCGGAGCGGTGCTGGACGAATCCGCGAGCGGCCAGACCGTATTCGTGGAGCCGGCGGAGCTGGCCGGACCGCAGATGGAGCTGAGCGAGCTGCGGTTCCAGGAAAGCCGCGAGGAGACGCTTATTCTCGCGCGCTTGACCGGAGAGGCGGAATCGTACGCGCAGGAACTGTCGGTCAATCTCGATGCGGTCGGATACTGCGATTTTCTGTTCGCGAAGGCCAAGTGGGGGCTGGCGATCGGCGGCGTCGCTCCGGAGCTGAACGAAAATCGCGCGCTCGATCTGAAGGAAGCGCGTCACCCGTTTTTGGCGGCACAGCCGGTTCCGCTCAACATCCGCGCCGGCGACGGCTATCGGGCGCTGCTGATTACGGGACCGAACACGGGCGGCAAGACCGTTGCGCTTAAGACGGCCGGGCTGCTCACGCTGCTGGCCCAATCGGGGCTGCTTATTCCCGCCGCGGAGGGAAGCTCCGTGGCCGTGTTCCAGTCCGTCGAAGTCGATATCGGGGACGATCAGAGTCTTGAATCGTCGCTGAGCACGTTTTCCTCCCACCTGCGCAACGTCATCGATATTCTCGCCCACGCGGGACCCGCGACGCTGGTGCTGCTGGACGAACTGGCGACCGGTACCGATCCCGGAGAAGGGGTCGGCCTGTCGATTGCGGTGCTGGAGGAGCTGTACCGGCGGGGCTGCGTGATTATGGCGACGACGCATTTTAACGAGATCAAGGAGTATGCCCGGAACGCGGAAGGCTTTCGGAACGCCCGGATGGCGTTCGACGAAGAAACGCTTAGTCCGCTGTACCGTTTGGACATGGGAGAAGCGGGCAACAGCTACGCTTTCGTCATTGCCGCCAAGCTGGGGATCGCGCCGAACATCGTCGAGCGGGCACGCACGATTGCCGACCGGCTGAAGGATGGGCGCGAATACACGGCCGTTCCCGACGCGGAGGCAGGACGGCTGCAAGCCGATGCGCGCGCGGACGCTCGCCCCGCTTCGCGGCAGTCGAAACGGCAGACGAAGAAGGAGCGGACGAACGAGGAGATGGCCGGCAAGTGGTCGGTAGGGGATCTCGTTTATATCCCTCATCTGCGCAAGGCCGGCGTCGTATATCGGCTGCCCGACGAGCGAGGCAACCTGATCGTGCAGGTGCAGCGGGAGAAAATCAAGCTCAACCATAAGCGGATTCGCAAGTATATCGACAAAAAACACCTCTACCCGGACGAAAATTACGATCTGGATATCGTGTTCGACTCGGTGGACAATCGCAAAAAACGCCATCTGATGGGCAAGCGGCACGTGGAGGGGATAACGATCGAGCATCCGCCGGAGGAGTAGCCGCGAGAGGAAATGGCCGGCGCGATTCCGGCACTCCCGTCAAGCTGCCGCCGCGCTCATTGATGAGAGCGGCGTACGCTGTTATAATGAATTGATCGTCATTCGACGTTATGGAACCGGCTGGAGGTACTCATTGGAATGGCAGAACTGTCCATCAAACAAAGCAACATCCGCAATTTTTGCATTATCGCGCACATCGACCACGGCAAATCGACGTTGGCCGACCGCATTTTGGAATATACCGGGGCTCTGACCTCGCGGGAAATGCAGGAGCAAGTGCTGGACTCGATGGACCTGGAGCGCGAGCGCGGCATTACGATCAAGATGACGGCGGTGCGGCTGCTGTATAAGGCCGACGACGGAGAGACGTATTTGCTGCACCTGATCGATACGCCGGGCCATGTCGACTTTACGTACGAGGTATCGCGCAGTTTGGCCGCATGCGAAGGCGCGATTCTCGTCGTCGACGCGGCGCAGGGCATCGAGGCGCAGACGCTGGCCAACGTGTATCTGGCACTGGACAACAATCTGGAGATCGTTCCGGTCATCAACAAGATCGACTTGCCCAGTGCGGAGCCCGATCGCGTCAAGCAAGAGATCGAGGACGTGATCGGTCTCGATGCGAGCGACGCGGTGCTGGCGTCCGCGAAGAACGGGATCGGCATTCGCGAAATTCTGGAGCAGGTCGTCAAGCAGGTTCCGCCTCCGCAAGGAGATCGCGACAAGCCGCTGAAGGCGCTCATTTTCGATTCCCATTACGATGCATATAAAGGCGTCGTCTGCTCCATTCGCGTCATTGACGGCACGATCAAGGCCGGCACGCGCATGAAGTTCATGGCGACGGGCGCGCAGTTCGAAGTCGTCGAGGTCGGCACGTTTATGCCCCGTCCGACGGCGGTAACCGAGCTGGGACCGGGAGACGTTGGCTTCGTCAGCGCTTCGATCAAGAACGTGAAGGATACGCGGGTCGGGGATACGATTACCGATGCGAAGAATCCGACCCCCGAGCCGCTCGCGGGCTATCGAAGCATTAACCCGATGGTGTTCTGCGGGATGTATCCGATCGATTCGACGGATTACAACGACCTGCGGGACGCGCTGGAGAAGCTGGAGCTGAACGACGCTTCGCTGCGCTATGAGCCCGAATCGTCCCAGGCGCTTGGCTTCGGCTTTCGCTGCGGCTTTCTGGGCATGCTGCACATGGAGATCATTCAAGAGAGAATCGAGCGGGAGTTCAACATTCCGCTCATTACGACCGCGCCGAGCGTTATTTATCGGGTGACGCTGACAAGCGGCGAAGTGCAGGAGATTTCCAATCCGGCCGATTACCCCGATTCCGCCAAAATCGACTTCGTCGAGGAACCCTTCGTCAAGGCGTCGATTATCGTTCCGAACGATTTCGTCGGCGCAATTATGGAGTTGTGCCAGGGCAAGCGCGGTGAATTCATCGATATGCAGTATTTGGACACGAACCGCGTTACGATTCAGTACAATGTGCCGCTGGCGGAGATCGTCTACGATTTCTTTGACCAGCTCAAGTCGAGCACGAAGGGCTACGCCTCGTTCGACTACGAACTGATCGGCTACCGGCAATCGTCCCTGGTCAAAATGGATATTTTGCTCAACGCCGAGAAGGTGGACGCGCTTTCGTTTATCGTGCACAGGGACCGCGCCTACAACCGCGGGCGAGTCATCTGCGAGAAGCTGAAGGAGCTCATTCCGCGCCAGATGTTCGAGGTGCCGATTCAGGCGGCGGTCGGCCAGAAGATCGTCTCCCGCGAGACGATCAAGGCGATGCGCAAAAACGTGCTGGCCAAATGTTACGGCGGCGACATCTCGCGTAAGCGGAAGCTGCTCGACAAGCAGAAGGAAGGCAAGAAGCGGATGAAGCAGGTCGGCAACGTCGAGGTTCCGCAGGAAGCGTTCATGGCGGTGCTGAAGCTGGACGAGGATTAAAAATACGGGGAAGCGGGCTGCGGCCCGCTTTTCTCTATTGAAGTTAACGTGAAGGGCAACAAGAACGATAAGCGGGGTGAAATCTATGAGCAGCAATTGCGCGGAATCCGCCGAACCGGCGAATGGCGTGCCGCCGCTGCACCGGTGGACGCCGAGTGCGCTGTACATCCATATTCCTTTTTGCACGAACAAATGCTTTTATTGCGATTTTAACTCCTACGTCGCCGCAGGCCAGCCGATCGACGCGTATTTGGACGCGCTTGAAAACGAGATGAGGCTGACCGTTGCCGAGCTGTCCCCGACCGCGATCGATACCGTATTCGTAGGCGGGGGGACGCCGACCGTGCTGACGCCTTCGCAGATGAGTCGGTTTCTGGAGGCGGTAAGAAGGCATTTTCCGCTTGCGGCCGATGCCGAATTTACGATGGAAGCCAATCCGGGCACGACGGACATGGAGAAGCTTGCCGCGATGCGCGACGGCGGCGTGAACCGGATCAGCTTCGGCGCGCAGACGTTCGACAACGGCTTGCTGGAGAGAATCGGGAGAATTCATGCCGCGCAGGACGTCGTGCAGAGCATCGCCAACGCCAAGGCGGCCGGATTTGCGAATCTGTCGATCGATCTGATGTTCGGTCTGCCGAACCAGACGCTCGCCCAGCTTCAGGACAGCGTCAACAAGGCGCTGGAGCTCGACTTGCCACACTATTCCCTGTACGGGCTGAAGGTGGAGGAAAATACGCTGTTCTACCGTCTGTACCAGCGGGACGAGCTGCCCTTGCCCGAGGAAGAGGAAGAAGTGGCGATGTACGAGTACCTGATCGAAAGGCTGAGCGGAGCGGGGTACCGGCATTACGAGATCAGCAATTTCGCGCGGCCGGGCTCCGAGAGCCGGCACAATACGGTCTACTGGCACAACGAGCCGTATTACGGGCTGGGCGCCGGAGCCCACGGTTACGCTTTGGGGCAGCGCCATGTCAACATTAAAGGCGTGCAGCCGTACATCGACGCGGCCAACCGCCAGCTTCCGCGGCTTGAGCGCAGCGGCGTCAGCGCGGAGGAAGCGATGGGCGACTTCATGATGGTCGGCCTGCGGCTGCGGGAGGGCGTGACTCAGGCCGCTTTCGCCAAGCAGTTCGACGGGGCCGACCTGGAACGGATATACGGCCGGGAGCTGGCCAGGCTCGTCGATCAGGGCTTGCTGGAGCGCACGGAGCGAGAGCGGGGCTATCGGCTCACTCCGCGCGGCGTGCTGCTCGGCAACGAGGTATTCGGAGCGTTCGTCTGATCTTCTAAATGTCTCTTGAGGGATCCGATGAGATGTTGTATATTTATACATACATTATTCATTGGATGAGAGAAGGAATGGTTATGTCGGTCGTCTGCCGCCCGGCGCTAAAGGAAGACGTAGAGGCGCTTTACGAACTTATACAGGGTTATGCCGCCCAAGGAATTATGCTGCCCAGGTCGCGCGAGGCGTTGACCCGGAACATCGATACGTTTATCGTTGCCCTGGACGGAGAACGGCTGATCGGGTGCGGCTCGCTGTGCCGTCTTGGCAGCGACCTCGTCGAGATTCGTTCGCTGGGCATTGCCGACGGGTATAAAGGCCAGGGGGTCGGCAGCAAGCTCGTCGACGCGCTGATCGCGGAAGCCAAGCTGCAGGGCATTCCGAAAGTAATGGCGCTCACGTACGAGGCGGCGTTTTTTCAGAAGAACGGATTCCGGATCGTCGACAAGGAGATTTTTCCCGAGAAAGTATGGACGGATTGCGTCAACTGCCCGAAGCAGGAATGCTGCGACGAAATCGCCGTCGTACGGATCATCGAGCCGGCCGAGAAGAACGAGGAGATCAGTTTCGCCCAAATGTAAGCGACGATGCCAAATCGAGCGGGAACGTCCTTGACACGACCGCCTTCGGTTTGGTATTTTTGTAATAGCCTTTAGCACTCGTCGTAATTGAGTGCTAACGATGACGGGAAGCCATTTTAAGGAGGAGATTCGGATGCTGAGCGAACGCCAACGCATGATCCTGAACGCGATTGTCGACGATTATATTCGTTCCGCGGAGCCGATCGGCTCTCGCAGTATCTCCAAGCGCGGGGATGTCACTTTCAGTCCCGCGACCATCCGCAACGAGATGGCGGATCTGGAGGAGATGGGGCTGCTTGAGCAGCCGCATACTTCGGCAGGCCGAATTCCTTCCATTAAAGGCTACCGTTACTATGTGGATCATCTCGTCACCCTGGGCGCAATCGGGGACCGGGACGCACGGATGATTCGTTCTTTTTTCGCGGAGAAAATGTTGCATTGGGAAGGCATTATCGAGCATGCGGCAACGATTCTGTCCCAGATGACGAATTACACTTCGATCGTGCTGGGGCCGGAGACGTTCAACACGACGCTGAAGCATTTTCAGTTCGTTCCTCTCTCGGATAATTCCGCCGTCGCGATTATCGTGACGAACACGGGGCATGTCGAGCATCGGACGATTTCCATTCCGGAAGGCATCTCGATGGACGATATGACGAGAACCGTCAATTTGCTCAACGACAAGCTGGCCGGAGTGCCGTTCTTCAAGGTCAAGTCCGCCCTGCACAACGAGGTGGCCAAGGAGCTTAGCCGCTACGTCGAGCGGTTCGAGGAGATCCTCGCGCTGCTGGAGCAGACGATCGACGACAAGCAGGAGCCGAAGGTGTATCTGAGCGGCGCTGCCAACATGCTGATGCAGCCGGAGTTCAAGGATGTCGACAAGGTGAAGTCGATCCTGGGAATGCTCGAGGAAACGCCGCTGATCGTCCAGCTGTTCCAAGCCAATCCCGGAGGGATCCAGGTGAAGATCGGGACGGAGAATGCCCATGAAGCCATCAATCATTGCAGCTTGATTACCGCGACGTATTCGTTCGACGGACAGTCGCTCGGCACGATCGGCATTCTGGGACCGACCCGGATGGAGTACGCGAAAGTGATCGGCTTGCTTGATTATTTATCCAAGGATATCGCCCAGTTGATGTCCCGCTGGCATAAATAAAAGGTTGCATAGCCCCCGAAACCGGGAGGCACGGTAAGGAGGTGAATCGTACATGAGTACGAAGGATACGAAGGAGTCTGCTAACATGGATGAGCGTCAGGAAGAGGTTTTGGAACAGGAAAACATCACCGAAGAAACGAACGATTCGAACGTTTCCGGCGATGAGCCGCAAGCCGGGGAAACGACGGACGGCGAGAGCGATCGCATCGCCGAGCTGGAGCGATTGGCGGACGAGCACCAAACTCGTTATTTGCGCGCTCAGGCCGATTTCGACAACTTCCGCAGACGTACGCAGAAGGAAAAGGAAGAATTGGCCCAGTATGCGTCGATGAAGCTGATCACGCAATTGCTGCCCGTTCTCGATAACTTCGATCGGGCGCTTCAAGCGGGCGATCAGTCGGGCGGGACGGATTCTTTCGTCAAAGGCGTGGACATGATTTTCCGCCAGCTGTCCCAAGTGATGGAAGCGGAAGGCCTTAAACAAATGGAAGCCGTAGGACAGCCGTTCGATCCGGAACTGCACCAGGCGATTATGCGGGTAGAGAGCGACGAGTACGAGGAAGGAACCGTCGTCGAAGTCGTTCAAACCGGGTATATGCTTAAAGATAAAGTCATACGTCACGCGATGGTCAAAGTCAGCGGCTAGCGAGACTTCCTTCGATCGAGAAGGAAGTCGATCGTGCACTTATAACAAAGGAGGAACATACAGATATGAGCAAAGTAATCGGAATCGACCTCGGTACGACAAACTCGTGCGTCGCGGTCATGGAGGGCGGGGAAGCCGTCGTCATCCCCAACGCGGAAGGCAATCGCACAACCCCGTCCGTCGTTGGCTTCAAGAAAGACGGGGAACGGGTCGTAGGCGAGACGGCGAAGCGACAAGCGATCACGAACCCGGACCGCACCGTTAGTTCGATCAAGCGGCATATGGGCTCCACTCACAAGGAAACGATCGACGACAAAGCGTATTCCGCTCCGGAAATTTCCGCGATCATTTTGCAGAAGCTGAAAGCAGACGCAGAGGCATACTTAGGTCAAACGGTAACGCAAGCGGTTATTACCGTTCCCGCATACTTTAACGACAGCCAGCGTCAAGCGACGAAGGATGCCGGCAACATCGCAGGCCTTGAAGTGCTGCGGATCGTCAACGAGCCGACCGCAGCCGCGCTTGCGTACGGCTTCGAGAAACAAGAGGATCAAACGATTCTCGTATTCGACCTTGGCGGCGGTACGTTCGACGTTAGTATTTTGGAGCTGGGCGACGGCTTCTTCGAAGTTAAAGCGACAAGCGGCGACAACCACCTCGGCGGCGACGACTTCGACCAAGTCATTATGGAATGGCTGTCCGGCGAATTCAATAAGGAGCACGGCATCGACCTGCTGAAGGACAAAGCCGCCGTCCAACGTCTGAAGGATGCGGCCGAGAAAGCGAAGAAGGAGCTGTCCGGCGTCGTATCCACGACGATCTCCCTGCCGTTCATCACGGTTGTGGACGGAGTTCCGCAGCACTTGGAGCTGAATCTGAGCCGCTCGAAGTTCGACGAGCTGACGGCCAGCCTGGTCGAGCGCACGATGGCTCCTACCCGCCAAGCGTTGTCCGATGCCGGCATGACGGCTTCGGATATCGACAAGGTCGTCCTGGTCGGCGGTTCCACGCGTATCCCTGCCGTTCAGGAAGCGATCAAGAAATTGACGGGCAAAGAGCCGCACAAAGGCGTTAACCCGGATGAAGTAGTCGCGCTCGGCGCGGCGGTTCAAGCCGGCGTATTGACGGGCGAAGTTAAAGACGTCGTTCTGCTCGACGTGACTCCGCTGTCGCTCGGTATCGAAACCGCAGGCGGCGTCTTGACGAAAATGATCGACCGCAACACGACGATCCCGACGAGCAAGTCGCAGGTGTTCTCGACCTATGCCGACATGCAGACGCAGGTCGAAATCCACGTGCTTCAAGGCGAACGCGCGATGGCCAAGGACAACAAGACGCTCGGACGTTTTGTTCTGAGCGAAATTCCGCCGGCGCCTCGCGGCGTGCCGCAGATCGAGGTTACGTTCGACATCGACGCGAACGGTATTGTTAACGTGTCCGCGCTCGACAAAGGCACGGGCAAAACCCAGAAGATCACGATCACTTCCTCCGGCGGTTTGAGCAAGGAAGATATCGAACGCATGCAGAAGGAAGCGGAATTGCACGCGGAAGAGGACAAAGCTCGCCGCGAGCTGGTCGAAGCGAAGAACAGCGCGGATCAGTTGATCTACAGCGTCGACAAAACGATCAAGGACCTCGGCGACAAGGCCGACGCGGGCGAAGTCGAGAAAGCGAACGCGGCGAAAGAGAAGTTGACAAGCGCGATCGCATCCGATAACCTTGAACAGATCAAGCAGGCGACGGAAGAGCTGACGGAGATCGTTCAGCAGCTGTCCGTGAAGCTTTACGAGCAAGCCGCTCAGCAAGCACAGCCGGATCAAGGCGCGGACACGGACGCAGGCTCCGGTTCCGGACCGGCCAAGGACAACGTAGTCGACGCGGACTACGAGGTCGTAGACGAAGACAAGAAATAATTCGGATTGCCGCATATTCGGAAAGTCAAAGCCGATTCCACAGCGATGCGGAATCGCTTTGACTTTCCTTCATGAGGAGGTGGAGAGAAGTGGCAGACAAAAGAGATTATTACGATATTCTGGAGCTTCCCAAGAACGCCTCCGCAGACGACGTGAAGAAAGCTTATCGCAAGCTGGCCCGGCAGTACCATCCCGACGTCAACAAATCGCCTGACGCCGAAGCGAAGTTCAAAGAAGTGAAGGAAGCTTATGACGTGCTGAGCGACGACCAGGCGCGCGCGCGTTACGACCAGTTCGGCCACCAGGACCCGAATGCCGGGTTTGGCGGCTTCGGCGGCGGAGCTGGCGGAGCGGATTTCGGCGGCGGCTTTGGAGATATATTCGATATGTTTTTCGGAGGCGGCGGGCGGAGAGATCCGAACGCGCCCCAGCGGGGGAACGATCTCCAGTACACGATGACGATCGAATTCAAGGAAGCGGTATTCGGCAAAGAAATGGACATCACGATTCCGCGCACCGAAACCTGCGACACTTGCCACGGCAACGGCGCCAAGCCCGGAACGAAGCCGGAAACCTGTTCCGTCTGTCACGGCACGGGCCAGCAGGAAGTGGCGCAGAATACGCCGTTCGGACGCATCGTGAACCGCCGCGCCTGCACCGCGTGTTCGGGACGGGGAAAAATCATCAAAGATCGCTGCGGCACTTGCGGCGGCAGCGGTCAAGTGAAGAAGCAGCGCAAAATCCATGTCAAAATCCCAGCGGGCGTTGACGACGGAGCGCAGCTTCGGGTTAGCGGCGAAGGCGAATCCGGCCAGCGGGGCGGTCCTGCCGGCGATCTCTATATCGTGCTGCGCGTGAAATCTCACGATTTCTTCGAGCGGGAAGGCGACGATATTTATTGCGAGATTCCGCTGACGTTCACGCAAGCGGCGCTGGGCGACGAGATCGAAATTCCGACCTTGTCGGAGAAGGTTAAGCTGAAGGTTCCTCCTGGCACGCAGACCGGTACGTATTTCCGGCTGAAGGGGAAAGGCGTGCCGAAGCTGCGAGGCTATGGCCAAGGGGATCAGCAGGTGAAGGTAACGATCGTCACCCCGACCAATCTGAGCGAGGATCAGCGCGAGCTGCTGCGGGAGTTTGCCTCCAAGAGCGGCGAAGCGACGCATGAGCAGAGCAAAAATATTTTCGAGCGCATGAAGCGCGCGATTCTTGGAGAATAAGAGCAATGACGGCCGACAGCTTAGCGCTGGCGGTCTTTTTTTTGCGTGCATAAGCAGAGGGGCGGGGGAAGAACCTATTAAAGATTGCGAAAAGCAAGTTGTCGCGAAGCGAAAGCATGTTGTTGCGAAGCGAAATCATGCTGTTGCGAAGCGGCGGACAAGGAGGGATAGATCGTATATGGAGAACGAACGCAAACATCTGCCGGTCGCCAGGGAAGAAGACGTCGAATATTCGGAAGAGCTCGCGGATCAGGCAGACAGAGAAGCGCTTGAGAGATCCGAAGCGGCAAATAGGCGCGCAGCCGAAGAGCAGGGGGAATGACGCGAATGGAAATGCAGTCACTTCAAGCCGCGTTCGCCAGCCAGGACCAAGCCGAATCGGTTATCCGGAAGCTGTCCTTCCTTCGCGGCGACCGTTTTCGGCTGGAGCGGGCGGACGGAGCTTCCGGGGCTTTGGCGGGCAACGGACGTCAAGAGGCTGAATTCGGATCGGATCTCGGTGCCTCCGCGTCCTCCGAATTCACGCTCTCCGTCCTCATTCCGACCGAAGCCGCCGACCAGGCGCGCACCGTCATCCGTCAAGCCGGCGGCGAATTATATTGACCGATCGAATCGGGCGCGCTCCTCTCTTGAGGGTGCGCCCTTCGTTTTTCCTCCACTATCCCCCTCGTTCAGAATGCTGCTGCGTTAGTATGCCGTTTCCCGCTCCTTTGGCCATTATCCCCCTCGCTCAGAATGCTGCTGCGATAGTATGCCGTTTCCCGCTCCTTTGGCCATTATCCCCCTCGCTCAGAATGCTGCTGCGATAGTATGCCGTTTCCCGCTCCTTTGGCCATTATCCCCCTCACTCAGAACACTGCTGCGATAGTACGCCGATTCTCGCTCCTTTGGCCAATATCCCTTTCATTCAGGAAAAGTCGCTGTTCCTAGTGTTATGACCAAGTTTTCTGAGCGAATGGGATAATGGGGATAAGGAACACGAAGAGGGTTAAGAGAGCAACGGGCAGCTGAGCGAACGGGATAGTGGAGATAAGGAACGACGAAGAGGGTTAAGAGAGTGACGAGCAGCTGAGCGAACGGGATAGTGGAGATAAGGAGCCCGGAAGAGGGTGAAGGGAATGATGAGCAGCTGAGCGAAGGGGATAATGGGGATAAGGAATGGGGAGGGAGCGGGACGAGATGAGGAGTTTCTTTTGCATCCGGCAAAACAGTGCGTGTATAATGGGATTCATTGAGCTGCGATAAGGGAGAGGAACGGATTTGCGCTGGCATGAATTGACCGTCCTGGCGACGGAATCGTCCCAGGAGATGGTGACGCATTATTTGACGGAGCTGGGGGCAGGGGGCGTATCGGTCGAGGAAGCGTGGTCGCCGGATAAGCCGAGGGATACGAAATACGGCGAGGTATACGATACGCCGCTGAATGATATACGTCCGGGTTATGCGCTGTATAAGGCTTATTTTTCGGAAGATTACGAGATGGAACCGATTGCAACCGAGCTGAGGACGCTGCTGGAAGGGCTGCCGGAATACGGCTATGACGCCGGGGAGTTCACGATCCACGTAGGCTCCGTGCATGAGGACGATTGGGCGAACGCGTGGAAGCAGTATTTCAAGCCGGTAGCCGTTACCGATCGGCTCGTCATCAAGCCGACGTGGGAGGAGTACGAGCCGAAGAAGGAAGGCGAGCTCATCATCGAGCTCGATCCCGGAATGGCTTTCGGCACGGGGACGCACCCGACGACGAAGCTCTGCCTGAAGGCGCTGGAAAGCGCAATCGAAGGAGGGGAGCGGATCATCGACGTCGGCACCGGCTCCGGTGTGCTCGCGATTGGGGCGATGAAGCTGGGCGCCGCCAAGGTGCTGGCACTTGATCTGGACCCGGTAGCGGTCAAATGCGCGCAGGAAAACGTGGAGTTAAACGGCTACGATAAAGTAATCGAGGTGAGGCGCAGCGATTTGCTGGGCGTGCTCAACGAGAGCGAGGCGGGGGCTAGGGAGGCTGACGGAGTGAAGCCGCCGGCGGATCTTGTCGTCGCCAACATTCTCGCCGAAATTATTTTGCTGTTCATCGCCGATGTGATGGACGTGCTGAAGCCGGGCGGTCTGTATATCGCGTCCGGTATTTTCAAAAATAAAGAAGAGGCCGTCGAGGCGGGCCTGCTTGCCGCGGGCTTCGAAATCGTCGACGTGCTGAGGCAGGAAGACTGGGTGGCGTTCGTCGCCGGCAAGCCGAAGGGGGAGGTCGAGTGAACTTTTTCTGGTTTCCGATCGAGCACCTGCCGATCATCATCTTGATCATGCTGATCGCGTTCAGCGTGCATGAATTCGCCCATGCCTGGACGGCGTGGAAATTCGGAGACGATACGGCGTATCGCGAAGGACGGGTTACTTTGAATCCGCTATCCCACCTGGACTGGATCGGGATGCTGTTTCTCGTCGTCGCCGGATTCGGTTGGGCGAAGCCGGTCCCGGTCCGCCGGAGCCGGTTCAAGAAGCCGCGTCAGATGAATATCCTGGTGACGGCCGCGGGACCGATCAGCAATCTGCTGCTGGCCTTCCTCCTGTTGTTCGTCTTTTACCTGCTCGGAGTCATGAACGTGTTTGACCGGGTTTCAACGGATTTTTTCAATAACATTCTTACTTTCCTGAACTATTGGCTGAACATCAATCTGGCCCTGTTTCTGTTTAATCTGCTCCCGGTGCCTCCGCTCGACGGTTATCGCATCGTAGAGGAGTTTCTGTCCCTGAAAACGAGGATGGCCATCCAGCAGAACAGCCAGTGGATTACTTTTGCTTTCCTGATCATTGTCTTTATTCCGCCGCTTCGGGAAGCGACGATCGGACGGCTGATGCAGCTGAAATCTCCGATATTGGACGGGATGCAGTGGCTGCTGGGGCTTATATTTTGAGGCCGGGATAATGCTGGGCTAGGACTGAGCAGAGGTCTGGCAGAGGTCTGGCTGAGATCGGAATGAGCCGGGAACCGACGGTGGCGAAAATAGCCCGAAAGCGGTATGATGAAGGTTGGAGTTTTCAGCGAGCGGGAGGCAGAAGAGGGATGCAGCGTTATTTCGTGCCGGAGGCGCAGATGGACGAGCGGTCCGTCACGCTGGAGGGCGACGACGCGCGTCACGCGGCGGCCGTCATGCGGGCGAAGCCGGGAGACCGCTTCGTAGCCTGCAACGGCAGCGGCCGGGATGTCGTCGCGCGGATCGTTTCCGTGGAGAAGCATAAAGTGGAGGCGGAAATCGTCGAAGAGCTGGCCGGTTCCGCAGAGATGCGCTGGAGGATCGACGTCGCCCAGAGTCTGCCGAAGGGAGACAAGCTGGAGACGGTCATTCAGAAAGGAACGGAAGCGGGAGCTGCCGCTTTCCTGCCGTTCTTGTCGCGCCGCACCGTCGTGCAATACGACGAGCGCAAGGAGGCGAAGCGCATCGACCGCTGGCGGAAAATCGCCAAGGAGGCGGCGGAGCAGAGCCATCGCAGCGTCGTGCCGCGGATTGACGCGGTCAGCTCGTGGAAGATCCTGCTGCAGAAGTTCGCCGAGTACGACCTGGTGCTGCTCTGCTACGAGGAGGAAGGCCGCTCCGGCGTTGGCCTAAGGGAGGCGCTTGCCGCCTTCGGCAGAGAGAGAGAGCCGGAGGAGCGCGCGCCGAGCGTGCTCGTCGTGGTCGGCCCCGAGGGAGGCTTCGCTCCCGAGGAAGCGGAGGCGGCGATCGCCGCGGGAGCCCGGGCGATCGGCCTGGGCAGAAGAATATTGCGGACGGAGACGGCCGCGCTGTACGCGCTGGCTTGTCTCGCTTACGAGTCCGGAGAGTTGGGAGGAATCAACGATGCCTAGCGTGGCATTTTATACCCTGGGATGCAAAGTCAATTTTTACGATACCGAAGCGATCTGGCAGCTGTTCAAGAACGAAGGGTACGAGCAGGTCGACTTCGAGCAGACGGCGGACGTCTATTTGATCAATACGTGTACGGTGACGAATACCGGCGACAAGAAGAGCCGCCAGATCATTCGCCGCGCCGTGCGCCGCAATCCGGACGCCGTCATCGCGGTGACGGGCTGCTACGCCCAAACCTCGCCCGCGGAAATTATGGCGATTCCGGGCGTCGATCTCGTCATCGGCACGCAGGACCGCGAGAAGCTGATGACGTTCGTCTCGGATATCCAGAGCGATCGCAAGCCGGTGAACGCCGTTCGCAACATTATGAAGACGCGGGAGTTCGAGGAGCTGGACGTGCCGAGCTTCACGGAGAAGACGCGCGCGTTCCTGAAAATCCAGGAAGGCTGCAACAACTTCTGCACATTCTGCATCATCCCGTGGTCCCGCGGCTTGTCCCGCAGCCGCAAGCCGGACAGCGTGCTGGAGCAGGCGCGCCAGCTTGTCGCGGCCGGCTATAAGGAAGTTGTCCTGACCGGCATCCATACCGGCGGCTACGGCGACGATCTGGAAAACTACCGCCTGGCCAATCTGCTGGCCGATCTCGATCAGATCGACGGCCTGGAGCGCATTCGCATCAGCTCAATCGAAGCGAGCCAGATCGACGAGAAGGTGATCGCGATTCTGAACAGCTCGCGCAAAATGTGCCGCCATCTGCACATTCCGCTGCAGGCGGGCCACGACGACATTCTGAAGAGAATGCGCCGCAAATATACGACCGCGGAGTACGCGGAAAAAATTCGCCTGATCCAAAAAGCGATGCCGGGCGTCGCGATCACGACCGACGTCATCGTCGGTTTCCCGGGAGAAACCCAGGAGCAGTTCGAGAACGGCTTCCGGTTCATGGAGCAGATGAAATTCGCGGAAATGCACGTGTTTCCGTATTCGAAGCGGACCGGCACCCCGGCCGCGCGGATGGACGGCCAGGTCGACGAGGACGTCAAGCACGAGCGCGTGCACCAACTGATCGACTTGTCCGAACGGATGCAGGCCGAGTACAGCCGCGAATGGGTCGGCAAGACGCTTGAGGTCATTCCGGAGCGCGGCGCCAAGAGCGCAAGCAACGGCACGATCTCCGGCTATACGGACAACTACTTGCAGGTCGAGTTCCGCGGAGATTCGTCCCTCATCGGCAAGCTGTGCCGCGTCCGGGTGACGGAATCCGGCGTGAACGAGTGCCGCGGCGAGCTGCTCGAGGTGCTGGATGCCGACTCCAGACCGGTAGCCATGCAAGCTTAATCGCAGTCGGAACCGAAGATTTCACCGTGAGGCAGGCGCTGGCTTCCGCCTTGCGGTGAAATCTTTTTGACGTACATAGGAGAAGGGACACGAGGCGGAGAAGGAGTATGCATGCGGTGCGCGCTCAGGCGGAGGTCGGGTCGGAAGCGCCGCGTCTCCGGAAGGGGATGTAGGCGAACGGCAGAGCGATCATGGAGCAGAGTACGTTAAAGATCGTCTGAGCGTGGGCGATCTGGGCGGACGGATCGCCGGGCGCGATCCAGGCGGCCGCTCCGTGAAGCGCGCCGATCAGCGGATAGAACAAGGCGGCGCCGCCGACGTTCAGCGCCAGCTGCGCCAGGGCGACGAATCGTCCGCCGGCGCCCCCGCCGAGCGAGGCGACCAGTCCCGTGAAGCAGGTGCCGACGTTGGCGCCGAGGACGATGGCAATGCCGGCTTCGGGAGAGATCGCCCCGGCGGCCGCAAGTCCCATGCACATGGCGATCACCGCCGAGCTGGAATGGACGAGCGCGGTAATGGCGGCGCCGCCCAGGACGCCCCACATCAAGTTATCGTACGTATGGCGCATCATCGTTTCGAAGTAGCCGTTCTCCCGTAGGGCCGGCCCGATGCTCTGAAGCAGCTTGAAGCCGACGAGGAGCAGGCCGAAGCCGCTTGCGGCAACGGAGACGTAGCGCAGGCTCACGATGCGCCGGGGGGCGGCCGCGGCGTCGCGCATCTCGTTGACGGCGAAGGAGACGAGCCACCCGGCGGTACCGAAGGCCAGAAAATAAATGCCGTATTTGTGCAGCTGCAGGCTCATGAGCTCGGTCGTAAAGCAGGTGCCGACGTTCGTGCCGAGAATGATGCCGAAGCTGCGGGAGAACGTCAGCCATCCGGCATTGACGAAGCCGATCGTCAGCACGGTGACGGCGGTGCTGCTCTGCAGGAGCGCGGACGCGGCCGTGCCTACGGCGAAGCCTCTAAGCGGCGTCGAAGTGGATTTGGATACCCACGAGACGAGCCGATGCCCCGCCCAACGCTCCAACGAGGCTTCCATGACCTTCATGCCGGACAGCAGCAGCGCGAACCCGAGCAAGGACGGGACGATCAGTTCAGCAAACATGTTATGCACCCCCCATTAACCCTATGCGGCATGAGGACAAGTTTATGATCGACCGATGCGGCATGAGGACAAGTTCAGGATCGGACAAGGAGTGGTTGGCCAATGAGTAATCAAGCGTCAGTATGGTTAAATAAAAGCAGGAGGCCCCGTCTGGAAGAGGGTCATCCGTGGGTTTACGCCAACGAGATCGCCAAGATGGAAGGGGAGCCGACGCCCGGACAGCTGGTTGAAGTGAAGGACCACCGAGGGCAGCCGCTCGGCACCGGATACTGGAACCCGGTATCGCAAATTACGGTTCGTCTCGTCGCCTACGGCCCGCTGGAGCGAATGGACGAGGCATTTTTCCGCAGCCGGTTCGAACGCGCCCTGGCCTACCGCCGGCGTTTTGTCGGAGCGGACGACTCGTGCCGGCTCGTGTACGGGGAGGCGGATTTCCTGCCCGGGCTTGTCGTCGATCGCTTCGGCGGCGTGCTGGTCGTGCAGGTGCTGACGCTTGGCATGGAGCTCGCGAAGGAAGCGTGGCTGCCCGCGCTGATCGCGACGTTCGAGCCGCAAGGCGTATACGAGCGCAGCGACGTGGGCGTACGGACGCTCGAGGGGCTGGAGGAACGGACGGGCGTTCTGTACGGCGAATGTCCGAGACATGTCGAGATCGAGGAGAACGGGCTTCGCGTCCAGGTGGATATCGAGGGCGGACAGAAAACCGGCTATTTCTTCGACCAGCGGGAGAACCGGGCGTCCATTCGGCCGCTGATGCTCGGCTGGGGCGCGCGCAGCGGCATCAAGCTGGCGGAGACGGAAACGGAGGAAGGCGTCAAGCGGCTGCAGCCGGTGAACGACAAGGGCAACGTCGTGACGTTCCCGTACTGGGACGGCGCCACGGTGCTGGAATGCTTCGCGCATACGGGCAGCTTTACGCTTCACGCGTGCGCGTACGGCGCGAAGAAGGCGACCTGCCTCGACATTTCCGAGCATGCGCTGCAGACCGCCCGGCATAACGTCGAAATCAACGGCTTCTCCGATCGCGTGGAGTTCGTCGCGGCGGACGCCTTCGAGTATTTGCGCCAGCAGGTCGCGGGCCGCGACGAGCGTCAGGCGAGAGCCAACGCCAAGGCCTCCGGCGCCAAGGTGGACACGTCCAAGCCGCTCGTCTCGGAAGGGCGGACCTGGGACGTCATCATTCTCGATCCTCCGGCCTTCGCCAAGACGAAGCGTGCGGTCGAAGCCGCCCGGCGCGGCTATAAAGACATTAACCTGCATGCGATGAAGCTGCTGAACGAAGGCGGATATCTGGTAACGGCGAGCTGCTCGTACCACGTCCGGCCGGATTCGTTCCTGGAGACGATCCAGGAGGCGGCCAAGGACGCGGGCAAAATTCTCCGCCGCGTCGAATGGAGAGGAGCCGGCAAGGATCATCCCCAGCTCGCCGGCATGGAGGAAGGCCATTATTTGAAATTCGGCATTTTCGAGGTGCGCAGCCGCAAGGGGCTGTAGAGCGTTTTGTCGCGCATGACGATCTTCCCCGCCAATTGTTAAGGAATTGTTAGCAAATCGCCGGATGAACTTATGCCGTTTCGGGAACATTCCTAACGCCTCCGATTTATGCTTGAACAAGAGGCAACGCAACGGGAGGGTTGAACATGGTGCACGATGTAATCCTGTTCGGCAAGCGGGCGGTTCCGCTCGAAAACCGAGCGAAGACGTCAAGCAGCCGAAGCCGCTTTAACACGCGGATTCGGGCGATGGTGGACGATCTGGAGTTCCGCCGCCGCTGGAAGCACGTCAGCTATATCGAGCTATGGTCGGATGCCGCCATTTTTAAGTACGACGACGGCACGAAGTGGTACATGAATATTTCATGATTTCATGACGGCGACGCAAGCCGCATCAGCCGCATAGATCGATAAAAAAAAGAATCGCCTCGTTCCTCCGCGGAGGACGGGGCGATTCTTTGTCTATTCCTTGGCGCTCCCTTGAGGGGCGGCGGTCTGTTTCTCGAAGTCCCTGACGTAGTCGTCCACGACCTGCACTTCCATCATGCAGTTGTTGACCATGAACTTAAAGACGCCGTTGTTGAAGTCGGTGCCGACTTCCTTGTAGAAGATGCCCTCGTAGACGTCGCTCTGCGTATGGTTAAAGCAAAGTCTGTACCCTGCGTGATCCTCCTTGAGGTAGGCTCGTACCCCTTTCTCGAAAAAACCGTCGCGATTGAGCTCCCTGGAGACGGAGATGATGTGAAGATCGACGAACGGAATTTCGTTCAGCAGGATATTGATAAAGGAGCCCTTCGTAATTTCCTTCCAGCGGCTTTGGGCGGTTTGTCCGATAATGAGCTGCGTAATATTGTTTTTCCTGGCCACTTCCCCGATGACTTTGGCGATGGGGCGGGATTCGTTGTATTTTATTATAAATTGTTCGGCGCCGTGCTCCTGCGCCAACTCTTTCCATTTTTCAATAAAATGAATTTTCTCGATATCCATTTCGTCTTCTGGAAGCGGGTCTACGGTCAGTACGTAGAAAGGACAGTCCAGCATGTTGGCGAGCTTGCCGCCTCGGCGGATCAATCTCTCTCCATTTGGGCCGTAATAGACGCAAACGAGAATGCTCTCATCCATTCTTCCGTTCTTCAATTTAACGATTCACCTCGTATAAACTTTTAACGCCGGCGACGTCCAGAAACAGCGCGTCAGCCGGACATTGACTCCAGCGTACATTTTTTGTTTGGTTCTGTCAATTCGTATAGTGTATACTGTTACTAATGCGGTTGCTGTTATAGATTTGCCCGCTTTTACATGAATCAATAATGGATTCGGGAGGATAATAAGACCCATGTTCAAGGAAAACCGCGAGCTGACCCGTCGGCCGGCCGTTTCCGCGGACAGTCTCATAAATCATAGTACAAATGGGAGGTTCCAAGTTGTCGTTGTTGCATTTTGCCGTACTGCTTCCTTTTCTGTACACCGTCTTCGTGCCTCTATTCTTTAAAAAAATGCCGCGCATACATACGGGCTGGTTCGTCATTATCGTTCCTATGCTGCTGTTCGTTTATTTTGCCGCCCAATTTCCGCTTCAAGCCGGTTCGGCCCCGTTGTTTCAATCCTTATCCTGGATTCCCTCGTTAGGCATTCGCTTCGATTTGCATCTGGACGGATTGTCCATGCTGTTCGCTCTCATCATAACGGGCATCGGCACCTTGGTTATTTTCTATTCTATTCATTACATGTCCAAGGATCGGGAAGCGTTACATCATTTTTATATTTATTTGCTCGTATTTATGGGCGCGATGCTCGGAATCGTATTGTCCGACAATCTCATGGCGCTGTATGTGTTCTGGGAGGCGACAAGCGTATCGTCCTTCCTGTTGATCGCGTATTGGTACCAGAGAAAAAGATCCCGCTACGGCGCGCAAAAGGCGATGCTCATCACCGTGTCGGGCGGATTCGCGATGCTGCTCGGCTTCCTGATGCTGGGCTCGGCGGCGGGGACGTTCAGCATCCGCGAGATCGTCGGCATGAAGGATGCGATCATGAACGATTCGCTGTTCCTTCCGGCGATGCTGCTGGTGCTGCTCGGCGCGTTTACGAAGTCGGCGCAGTTTCCGTTCCACATCTGGCTTCCGGACGCCATGGAGGCTCCTACGCCGATCAGCGCTTATTTGCACTCGGCCACGATGGTAAAAGCCGGCGTCTATTTGGTCGCCCGCATGACCCCGATCTTCGGAGGACAGATGAGCTGGTTCTGGATCATTACGATCGTCGGAATCGTCACCTTGTTCTGGGGCGCGTTCATGGCCGTTCGCCAGTTCGATTTGAAGGCGCTGCTGGCGTACTCGACCGTCAGCCAGCTCGGACTGATCATGTCTCTGCTTGGCATCGGCTCCCTGTCGTTAAGCGCGGCTTACGAGGCGCAGGCAATGCTGTTTTCCGGCGCCATCCTGGCGGCCGTCTTCCATCTGTTCAACCATTCCATCTTCAAGGGCTCTCTCTTCATGGTCGTCGGCATCCTGGACCATGAGACGGGCACCCGCGATATCCGCAAGCTGGGCGGCTTGCTCAGCCTAATGCCCGTATCGTTCTCGCTGACGATCATCGGCGGCTTGTCGATGGCCGGTCTGCCGCCGTTCAGCGGCTTCCTGAGCAAGGAGATGTTTTTCACCGGGGTGCTGACGGCTTACCGCCATATCGACCAATGGGTTGTCCTGCTGCCGATCGTCGCATGGCTCGCCAGTGTGTTCACGTTCGTCTACTGCCTGATTTTCGTATTCAAGACGTTTACGGGCACCTATCGTCCGGAACGCCTGGACAAGAAGCCGCACGAAGCGCCTATCGGCATGCTGGTCTCGCCGATCCTGCTGGCGGCGCTCGTGCTTCTGATCTTTTTCTTTCCCGATATCATCTCCTATTCCTTGCTGGAGCCCGCGATGCGTTCCGTATTGCCGAGCCTGCTGCAGCCGGGCGAAGTGTTCGAGGTCCATATCAAAGCCTGGCACGGCTTCAATGCCGAGCTGTTCATGACCGGCGGAATTATCGTCATGGGTGTGCTGCTGTACAAAACCTATAAAAAATGGGCCGATATTTATTACAATTTACCGCGCAAATTCGATTTCAACCATCTGTACGACAAAGGCTTGACCGGCGCGGAGCGTCTGTCCGCCCGGATCACGAACTTCTACATGAACGGTAATCTGCACAGCTATCTCAGCTACATTTTTACGTTCGTCATCGTCGTCGTCGGAGGCTCGTTCGTGCTTCAACAGGCGTTCGCCATCGACCAGGGCACGCATTCGGCCATCGAACCGTACGAATATTTGCTTGCCGTCTCCATTGCGGTCTCGGCCGGATTCGTCCTGTTCGTCAACTCCAGATTAACGTCCATCATCGCGGTGGGCGCGGTAGGCTACCTGGTCTCGCTGCTGTTTGTCATTTTCCGGGCGCCCGATCTGGCCCTCACTCAGCTTGTCGTCGAGACGATCACGACCGCTTTGTTCCTGCTGTGCTTCTATTTCCTCCCTAAGCTGAAGAAGGAGATCGTGCGAATTCGCGTGAAGGTGTCCAACCTGGTCATTTCGGTCGGCGTCGGCGCGGTGTTCACCTTGATCGGCATTTCGGCCCAGAGCACGAATCCGTTTAAGCCGATCTCGTACTTCTTCCTGAACTCGTACGAGCTTTCCGGAGCCCGCAATATGGTTAACGCGATTCTCGTCGATTTTCGCGCCTTCGATACGATGCTGGAGAGCGTCGTCCTGTTTATCGCGGGCATAGGCGTCTATACGCTGATTAATCTCCGCAGGTCGAGGAGGGAAAAGCGATGAAGTTTTCGGATTTGATTTTGCAGACGGCCGCCAAGGTGCTTGTCTTTATCATTATGACCTTCTCGATCTATATTCTGTTCGCGGGACACCATAACCCCGGAGGGGGATTTATCGGCGGCTTGATTACCGCGTCGGCGCTGATGCTGCTCTACATCGCGTTCGACGCGGAAACGATTCAGGAAATCATTCCCGTGGACTTCAAAATCGTCGGAGCGATCGGCGTCCTGCTGGCCGTCGCGACGGGGATCGGGTCCATCGTGGCGAACGAGCCGTTCCTGACGCAAGTGTACCGGTACGTTAACCTGCCGCTTCTGGGCAAAACGGGCATCGGCACCGCCATGGTGTTCGATATCGGCGTCTACCTGGCCGTGGTCGGAACGACAATGACGATAATAAGAAGCATTAGCGAGGATACGTAATATGGAAACTTTAATGACGATTACCGCCGGCGTTCTGTTCACGACGGGAACTTATCTGATCTTAAGCAAATCTCTCCTGCGCATCATTATGGGGATGTCGTTATTTACGCATGGCGTTCATATTATGCTCATGGCGATCAATGGGCTGAAGCGCGGCGCGGCGCCGCTGCTCGGGGAGGAAGCGGAGAGCTATACCGATCCCGTGCCGCAGGCGCTGATTCTGACTTCCATCGTCATCAGCTTTTCGCTTACCGCATTCTCTCTCGTATTGGCGTACCGGACTTACAAAGAGCACGGCACGGACGATGTGGAGCAGTTAAGGGGACAAGATCATGAATAATCTGGCCGTGTTGCCGATCGTTACGCCATTGCTGTTCGGCATTCTGTTGTTTTTCGTACGCTACCGGCTTCGGCTTCAGATGGGGCTGGCGGCCGTCGGGACGCTGGCTACGCTGGGCGCGTCGGCGTTCCTCGCGCGGACCGTGTCCAGGAACGGCATTCTGGTGCTGCACGCGGGCGGCTGGGACGCTCCTTACGGCATTCCGCTTGTCGCAGACATGCTGGCGGCCATCCTGGTGACCATCTCCTCCGTCGTAACGCTGGCTTGTCTGCTGTACGCCTTCTACGCGCTGGACGACGAGCGCAAACGAAATTACGCCTTCCCGCTGATGATGATCCTGCTGTGCGGGGTTAACGGCTCATTCCTGACCGGCGATATGTTTAACCTGTTCGTCTTTTTCGAAGTGATGCTGCTGGCTTCCTACGTGCTGCTCAGCCTGGGCGGAGGGCGGGTGCAGCTGCGGGAGACGATCAAGTATATCGTCATCAATATTATCGCCTCCAGCCTGTTCGTCGTCGCCATCGCTTACCTGTACTCGATTACGGGGACGCTTAACATGGCGCACATCGCGCAGCGCATCGCGGAACTCGGACAGGACGGGCTGGCGACGACGATCTCCTTGCTGTTTCTCGCCGTATTCGGGCTGAAATCGGGGCTGTTCCTTTTCTTCTGGCTTCCGGGCTCCTACAGCGCGCCGCCGGCCCCGATCGCCGCCTTGTTCGCCGCGCTGCTGACCAAGGTGGGCATCTATTGCATTATCCGCACGTTTACGCTGATTTTCCCCCATCAGCCGCAAATCACGCACGAAATCATTTTGTGGCTTGCCGCGCTGACGATGATTTTGGGAGCGATGGGGGCGATCGCTTATTGGCGAATCAGGCAAATTCTTGCCTACAACGTCATCGTGTCGGTCGGCTTTATTTTGTTCGGGGTCGGCGTCGCGACCGAAGCCTCCCTGAGCGGGACCGTCTATTATTTGATTCACGATATGATCGCCAAAGCTTTGATTTTTATTCTCGGGGGAGCGATCGTCAGCATCGCCGGCACCGACAGGCTTCGCGAGATCAGCGGTCTGATCCGCTTCCGCCCGGCTCTCGGCTGGCTGTTCTTCCTGTCCGCGCTGGCGCTTGCGGGCGTTCCGCCGCTTAGCGGCTTTGTCGGCAAAGTGATGATACTCCAGGGCGGCGTCGAAGTGCGATCTTTCGTGCTGGTCGTCCTTGGCCTGCTGTCCAGTCTGCTCGTTCTGTATTCGGGAATGAAGGTATTCATCCATAGCTTCTGGGGAGAGACGCTGCTGAGCGAAGGGGAAGAGAAGTCGACGGGCAAGGGCGCGCTGCTTCCGGGCGTGATTCTGGCCGCTCTCGTCATCGGATTCGGCCTGGGCGCCGAGGAGATTCTGTCTTACGTCCGGCAGGCCGTCGAGCCGCTCGTGAATCCGACGCTGTACATCGAGGCGGTATTGTCCTAGGGCGTGTATGCAACCTCCGAGGACAGCAGATATCGCTGAAGAAGGAAGTGATGAACAATGACGATGCAAATTTTGCTGAACCTGCTGATCGCCATGGTGTGGATGCTGCTGCACGACAAGTGGAGCGCGCTTACGTTCACGATCGGCTTCATTCTTGGATTTTTTATTATCTTTTCGTTTCGAAGGTTTTTTCCGACGCCTTTCTATGGCAGAAAGCTCGGGGCCATCCTTAAGCTGATCTATTTGTTCGGCATCGACCTGATCCTGTCGAGCATCGTCGTGATCGGCCAGGTGATCCGGCCGAGGCTGAACATTCAGCCGGGCATCTTCAAGATGGAGACGAAGCTGAAGACGGATTGGGAGCTGGCCATGCTCGTGAATCTGCTGACGCTTACGCCGGGCTCCGTCGTGATGGAGATCGCCCAGGAGGAAGGAATTTTGTACGTCCATGCGATGGATCTAAAAACGAAACAATCCGTCTTGAATACGAAAAACAAGCTGGAGGATGTCATTATCGAGGTGATGCGCTGATGTTCGATCTGCTGCTCAAGTTGTCGATGTTTCTGCTTACGGTGTCCATCGTGATCGCCTTGTATCGCGTGATCAAGGGGCCGTCCTTGCCCGATCGCATTCTGGCGCTCGATTCGATCGGCTACAATGTTATCGGGATCGTGGCCGTCCTGTCCATTTTGCTTAATTCTCACGCTTATTTGGAAACGATTTTGCTGATCGGCATTTTGGCGTTTCTGAGCACGGTCGCGCTGTGCAAGTTTCTGGAGAGGGGGGTCGTCGTTGAGCGGAAAAGAAATCATTGAAACGATCGTGCTTGTGATGATCCTGATCGGAACGCTGCTGAACGCGCTGAGTTCGCTGGGCTTCATTCGGCTCCCGGACGTCTACAATCGCTCGCACGCCGCCACCAAGAGCATTACGCTGGGCATCCTGTTTATTTTGCTCGGGACGTTCATTCACTTCCTGTTCGTCGACGATTATTTCAGCGTGCGGCTGCTGCTCGGCATCGTGTTCGTCTTCCTGACCGCGCCCGTAACCGGACACCTGATCGTCCGCTCCGCTTACCGTTTCGGCGTCAAGCTGGCGGATTCCAGCGTCAAGGACGAGCTGGCCGAGGACCTGGAACGGGCGAAGAAACAGGAAGCTCGGTCGGAGGGGACGTAAGGGAAGCTTGGACGTAAGGGACATCGATGGAAGGGATATAAGGAAGCTTGGATGCGTGGCGCAATGGGGCTGGGCAGTCGAGGCTGACGGCTAGTTTCGAAGGAACGGGATAGCGTGTGAAAGTGGAATTATAAAGTTGGAGCAAGTAAACGCTGAGGGCGACCTTGGCGTTTTTGGTTTAAACTTTAACTAGAATTTACATCCATAAGAGTAGGGAAAGTGGTAACGTTAGTAGAGAGAATGAGAAAAACGAGGAGAGACAAAAAGCGATGAGGACAACGGTCAGCAGGCCGGGAATAAAATGGTTAAGGCATAAATTTTTAAAGCATATGATCCCCATTTTATGTTGGCCAATCAGCGCTTTTCTGGGCTTTTTTACGGTTTATCTATTTGGCACGATGCTTTTTACAGCGAGCAATGCCAGGTGGCCGACCCAAGACCTCTCCGTATTTACACTATCGCTGTTTTTATTGCTTTTGATATTTGTAACCGTTGTTGGCTTTTGTATATGGGCTTTCCGAAAGATGAGGCATCCGCTCTATTATATTAATCTCTTCTTTTATGTGATTTTTGTAGTTCTTGCTCCCTCTATTTTAGTCGATTATTAGGGAAGAATTAGCGCCTAGAATAATGTTCATGACTCTATAAGGAGTATTTCATATGAAAAAGTGGTTGTTATTTATTGTTGGTCTTGTTGTTTTCTATGGCTTGACAGGTAGTTTTATTGTCATGCTTCTGGCCTTGTCGGACAGCGGCAGCAGCGGGTTTTATGTGTTTGAGAAAGATGTATCTGCAGCGGCATTATCGGGACTGCTATTTATTATTTTGCTTGGTATTTACGTATTTGTATTTAGGGTATTATTAAAAATTAGTGAAAAGCTTCTGTCCGGCAGTATTTTTCTGGGCATTCTTTTGATATTTTTTACTCCGACCCTTATTAATTATTCTCATTCAATTTCAGAAGAGATACAGATTAAGTCGGCGAAGAAGAAAGTAAATCAGAATGTTATTCAAATGATGAATCTAATTGCCGAGAATGAACTGCCATACGAAGTGGATTTTGATGAAAGCAATCTATATTCAAATTTACATTCCTCCGAAACCACTTATATTTTTTTGGAAAAACAAACAAATGAGAAAATCAGCCAATCAGAAATCATCAATTTAGTACATAACTTACCTTTGAAAAATACACGATTAACGGTTCTTGAAGCAGGTCGAGACAATTACATATCAATTACATTTAATGAAAATAAAAAAATAACATTTTGTAATCCCGAAGGTGTTTGCAAACAAAACAACATTGTTGCAGAGGAGAATTTATGAAAATGAAAAGAATGCAACTATAATATTCTCGTTTTCCCTGTTGCTCTTTAGCCGGAGGCTTCAAAACGGGGAGGTCGTATGTTGCTATTCTATTTCTCAAATATGTTACAATACTCAACAAGATAAAGGATAGCGGTTAAGAGAAAGCGGAGGGAAGCGCATGACGTTACGGCTGATAACGGGGCGTTCCGGGAGCGGCAAGACGCGGCTGTGCCTGGACGAAATCAGGGGCAGGCTGAAGGAAGCCCCGCTCGGAGCGCCCCTGATTTTGCTCGTGCCCGAGCAGGCGACCTTCCAGGCCGAATACGAGATGGCGACGACGCCGGGACTGAACGGCTTTATGAGGGCGCAGGTGCTCAGCTTTCGCCGGCTCGCGTTCCGGGTCATGCAGGAGACCGGCGGTTCGGCGGTCGTATCGATTCACGACAACGGCAAAGCGATGCTTTTACATAAAGTGCTGGAGGCCAGAAAAGAGAGCTTGCGGCTGTTCCGTGGGGGCAAAGGGGATTCGGGGCTGATCGCCGACATCAACGATCTGTTGACGGAGATGAAGCGGTACGGCGTCGACGGCGCAAAGCTGGCCGAGCACGCCGAAGCGGCGGGGCGGACGGCGGCCGGAGCCAAGGACGGCGCGATGCTTGCGGACAAGCTGCACGACTTGGCGACGATCTACGCCGACATGGAGCGGGAGCTGTCCGGACATTGGCTGGACGGAGAGGATATGCTGGATTGGCTCGTCCGGGGGGCGCAGCGTTCTTCGCTGCTGTCCGGCGCGGAAATCTGGCTGGACGGCTTTCACGGTTTTACGCCGGGGGAATACGCGGTCATCGAAGCGCTGCTCGCCAAATCGGACAGAGTAAGCGCGGCGTTGTGCGTCGATCGGCCGTACGGCGCGGGAGAGCGGCCGGACGAGCTGGACCTGTTTCATCCGACGGCGGAGACGTCCGCGCAGCTGTGCGAGCTGGCGCTGGCGGCGGGCGTCGCCCTGGAGCCGCCGACGGTGCTGGAGCCGGAAGTCGCGCCGCGTTTTCGCGACAATGGGATGCTGGCGTTTCTGGAGCGGAATTGGGAGAACCGGAAGCGCTGGGACGGCGACCCCGCCGTGCTGGAGCCGGGGCATCCGGAATGCGGCCTGTCGCTTTGCGAGGCGGCGAACCGCCGAACGGAGGCGGAGGCCGTCGCCCGCGACATGCTGCGCCGGGTTCGCGAGGAAGGCCGGCGCTGGCGGGAGATGGCCGTCTTCGTGCGCAAGCTCGACGACTATGCGGATCTGCTGAAAGCCGCGTTAAGCGAGTACGGCATCCCGCACTTCCTCGACGGCAAAGCGAGCGTCTCGCATCATCCGTTCGTCGAATTCGTCCGCTCGGCGCTCGAATGCGTCACCGGAGGCTGGCGGGCGGAGGCGGTGTTCCGTTGCGCGAAAACGGATCTGCTCGGCACGCCGGAGCGGAGAGTTGCGAGAGACGAGGTCGACCGGCTGGAAAATTACGCGCTGGCCGCGGGAATCGACGGCTGGCGCTGGTATTCGGACCAGGCGTGGTTCCCGCTTTACGGCGGAGACGTCGAGGACGAGTCGGAGCCGGGTTCGGCTTCCGTTAAGGAGCTGGAAGCGCTGCTGGAAATCCGCGACGCGCTGCTCAAGCCGCTGCTGGCGCTGGAAGGACGGCTGAAGGCGGCCGGATCGGTCCGGGAGCTGTGCGAGGCCGTCTATCTGTTTCTTGAGGAGACGGGAGCGGCGGACCGGCTGGAGAGCTGGTCGAAGGAGGACGAGCTGGCCGGGCGTCCGGACCGGATGGCGTTTCATCGTCCGCTCTGGGACGGAGTCGTCTATTTGCTCGACCAGTTGGTGGAGCTGATGGGAGACCGTCTCCCGGATCTGGAGCTGTTCGCCGGGATGGTCGATTCCGGGCTGGAGGAGCTGAAGCTGGGCGCCGTGCCGCCTTCGCTCGACGGCGTGCTGATCGGCAGTCCCGAGCGGACGAGATCGGACCTTATCCGGATCGTCTATTTGCTGGGCGCGAGCGACGGCGTGCTGCCGATGCGGATTCCCGAGAACGGCCTGCTTGCGGAGGAAGAGCGGGACCGGCTGGCGTCGGCGGGGCTTCGGCTCGCGCCTGGCGCGAGGCGTCGGCTGCTCGACGAGGAGTTTCTGGCGTATTTGACGTTGACGACGCCGTCCCGTCATCTGTGGATCAGCTATCCGATCGCCAACGAGGAAGGCCAGACGCTGCTGCCGTCGCCATGGATCGGCAAGCTGCGCAGACGGTTCCCGGGCATACCGGTGCAAGCGGTGGCGGCCGAGCCGCAGCCGACGCAGCCGGAGGCGGCGCAGCTCGCCTACGCCGCCCACCCGGGGAAAGCGATGACCCATCTGCTGAACCGGCTGCGAGGCTGGCGGCAGGGCGAGGCGATGACGCCGGGCTGGTGGGCGGTGTACGATTGGCTGCTCGGCCAGGACGAATGGAGGCCGAGACTGCGTTCGCTCGTCGGCTCCCTGAGCTATTCGAACGAAGAGAAGCCGCTGTCGCCGGAGACGAGCCGGCTGCTCTACGGAGACCGACTGCTGGCGAGCGTATCGCGGATGGAGCGGTTTATCGCGTGCCCGTTCCAGCATTTTGCCGTGCACGGGCTGCGCTTGCAGGAGCGGCGTCTCTATCGGGTCGAGTCGCCCGATATCGGGCAGCTGTTCCACGCGGCGCTGCGGCAGACGACCGAGAAGCTGTTCGCCGAAGGACCGGCGGCACTGGACGCTCTCAGATGGCAGAGCGAGGCCGCCGCCGCGGTGGACAAGCTGCTGCCGCGGGTGCAGTCGCAAATTCTGCTGTCCTCCCACCGCCATCAGGCGATGGCGCGCAAGCTGCGGGACATCGTGACGAAGGCTTCCGCGATGCTGGGCGAGCATGCGGCCTTGTCGGCGTTCAAGCCGGTCGGCCTGGAGCTGAGCTTCGGACCGGACGGCCTGCTCCCGGCGCTGTCGCTCCCGCTGGACGATTCCCGTTGGATGGATATCGTCGGGAAGATCGACCGCGTGGACGCGGCCGAATCGTCGGCGGGCCTCCTGTTGCGCATTCTGGACTACAAGTCCAGCGCGACGAAGCTGAAGCTGGACGAGGTGGCGCACGGGCTGTCGCTGCAGATGCTCACTTATTTGGACGTCGTCGTTACGCACGCTCCGCATTGGCTGGGCCGCGCGGCGAAGCCGGCCGGTGTGCTTTATTTTCACGTGCAGAATCCGCTGCTGAACACGCCGAACGGGCTGTCCCCCGAGGAGGCCAGGAACGCCTTGTTCAAGCAGTACCGGATGCAGGGCCTGCTGCTGGCCGACGGGGAATCGGTCAAGCTGATGGACGAGTCGCTGAACAGGGAGAGCAAATCGGCGGTCGTGCCCGTCGAGTTCAAGAAGGACGGCGCGTTCTCCGCGCGTTCGCAGGTGGCCAGCGAGTCCGAATGGGACGTGCTTCGCGGCTCGGTCCGCTCGCAGATTCGCCGGATCGGCAAGCGGATCGCGGACGGGGATGTGGCGATCGCGCCCTACCGGCTCGACAAGCGGAGTCCGTGCGCGTTCTGTGACTATCGGCCCGTATGCCATTTCGACACGCTGGTCGAAGGCAACGGGTACCAGACTTTAAGCAAGGCGTCCGACCGCGAGCAGCTGTGGAGAAGGTTGGCGCTTGAAGCCAAGGGGGATGAACCGCGGTGAAGCAGGGGCAACGATGGCCGGCGAAGCCGGAGGGCAGCCGCTGGACGGACGAGCAGTGGGCGGCGATCGCGGCGGACGGAGCGCATCTGCTCGTCGCCGCCGCGGCCGGATCGGGCAAAACGGCGGTGCTCGTCGAAAGGATCATTTCGCGGATCGCCGACGAGAGCCGTCCGCTGGACGTGGACGCGATGCTCGTGGCGACGTTCACGAAGGCGGCCGCGGCCGAGATGAAGGAGC
Source organism: Cohnella cellulosilytica (assembly GCF_042431195.1). Classification (NCBI taxonomy): domain Bacteria; kingdom Bacillati; phylum Bacillota; class Bacilli; order Caryophanales; family Paenibacillaceae; genus Cohnella; species Cohnella cellulosilytica. The sequence goes on along the minus strand of NZ_JBHMDN010000079.1, from coordinate 246,806 downwards.
GCATACGCCATGCGCTAGAGGAGGCGCTGGAGCGCGCTCCGGAATCGAAGCATCTGCGCCGCCAGATCGCGCTGCTGCCGCGGGCTTCGGTGACGACGCTGCACTCGTTCTGCCTGGAGGTCGTGGAGCGCTACGCGCCGCTGATCGAGCTCGATCCAGGCTTCCGGATGGCGAACGACACCGAGGCGGGACTGCTGCGCATGGATACGCTCGACGAGCTGTTCGAGGAGCGCTATGCGGCCGAAGGAGGCAGCGGCGAGCTGGCTTTGCTGGCGGATCGCTTCGGCGGGGAGCGGGACGACGAGCCGCTTCACCGGCTCGTGCTCGAGCTGCACGAATTCGCGGGCAGTCACCCATGGCCGGAGCATTGGCTCCGCGAGACGGCCGCCCGGTTCGGCGAAGCTGAGGCCGGCGAGCTGCTGGAATCGCTATGGGTCAAGAGCCTGCGCGACGACGCCGAACTGCTGCTGCAGGGAACGCTGCAAATGCTGCGCGCGGCGCTTCGCATTGCGCACGAACCGGGCGGTCCCGAGCCGTACATCGAGACGCTGTTCGCCGACATCGACGGGCTGGAGCAAGCGGCGGCGGCATTCGCGACGGACTCGTGGGAGGCCTGGCAGGCCGCCGCGTCGGGCATTCGCTTCGGCAGGCTCAAGGCGTGCAAAGGCGACGAATACGATCCGGCGCTGATCGAGCGGGTCAAAGCGTTGCGGGAATCGGCGAAGAAGACGGCCGGCAAGCTGGCCGAGGAATGGCTTGTCCGCACTCCGGAGCAGTACGCGCGGGAGCTGCGCGAGCTGGCTCCGGAGATGATGAGCCTGGCCGAGTTGGCGATCGGGTTCGGGGAGCGCTACGAGCAGGCCAAGCGGGCGAAGGGACTTCTGGATTTCGGGGATCTGGAGCATTACGCGCTGCGCATTTTGCGCGACGCTTCCTCGACTCCGGACAACAGCGTGCCTTCTCTTGCGGCGCTCGGTTTCCGCGACCGGTTCGCGGAAATCTATCTCGACGAATACCAGGATACGAACGAAGTGCAGGAGGCGATCGTCTCGCTGATCGCCAGAAGCGATCCCGGCAACGTGTTTATGGTCGGCGACGTCAAGCAGAGCATCTACCGGTTTCGGCTGGCCGAGCCGGGCTTGTTTCTGGAAAAATACAAAACCTATTTGCCGTACGAGGCGGATATCGCCGACGCCGGCAGGCTGGAGGGCGAGCCGGGCCTGCGCATCGACCTGGCGCGGAATTTCCGCAGCAGACGGGAAATTCTGAACGCCGCCAACCACGTCTTCCGGCTCATTATGCGCGAGCCGGTCGGAGAGATTGACTACGACGAGCAGGCGGAACTGAAGTATAGCGACGGCTACCCCGAGGCGCAGACAGAAGCCGGGGGAAGCAATCCGTACGCCGTCGAGCTGATCGTGCTGGACGGGGCGGCCTCGGCGGCTTCGGAGGACGAAGAAGGGGCCGAAAACCCGCAGGCCGGAGCGGACGACCGCAGCGCTCGGGACGACGAGCCGGGCGCCGCCGACGAAAGCTCCGAGGAGACGGAGGACCTGGAAGCGGCGCAGATCGAGGCCCGCTGCATCGCGGACGAGATTCGCAAGCTGATGGGAACCGGCGGGGGAGAAGACCAGGTTCCGCCGTTCGCGGTGTACGACGCCAAGGCGAAGCTGCATCGGCCGGTGCAGTACCGGGACATCGTCATTTTGCTGCGGGCGGTGTCCGCGCTGGCTCCGACGATGATCGAGGAGCTGAAGGCGGCGGGCATTCCCGCCTACGCGGATCTGGCGACCGGCTATTTCGCGGCGACGGAGGTGGACACCGTGCTGTCGCTGCTGTCGGTTATCGACAATCCGCGCCAGGACATTCCGCTCGCGGGCGTGCTTCGCTCGCCGATCGGCGGCCTCTCGGCCGAGGACCTGGCGCGGATTCGCCTCGTTCGCCGCAGAGGCTCGTTCTGGGAGGCGTTCGCGGCGGCCGCGGGCGGCGGAGAAGCCGCAGAGGCTGCTTTGCCGGACCCGGGCGTTCGCCGATCCCTCGGCGAATTTCTCGGCAGGCTGGAGATATGGCGCGATTTCGCCCGCAGAGAGCCGCTCGGGGAGCTGCTGTGGATGCTCTACCGGGAGACGGGCTACTATGACTTCGTCGGGGGCTTGCCCGGAGGCGGGCAGCGCCAGGCGAATTTGCGCGCGCTGGTCGACCGGGCGATCCAGTATGAGCGCTCCTCCCGTTTCCGCGGGCTGTTCCGCTTCCTGCGGTTTCTGGGCCGGATGCGCGACACCGGCGCGGACCTGGGGGCGGCCCGGGCGCTCGGAGAGAGCGAGAACGTCGTGCGGATCGTCTCGATTCACCGCAGCAAGGGGCTGGAGTTTCCCGTCGTCTTCGCCGCGGGTCTCGGCCGCAATTTCAATCGCAGGGATTTGAACGGCGCGTTCCTGAAGCATAAGAAGCTGGGCTTCGGACCGCGCGTGTACGAGCGGGATACCCGCGTCACGTATCCGACGCTGCCGCAGCTTGCGATTCGCAGGAAGCTTGCCGCGGAGATGCTGGCCGAGGAGATGCGCGTGCTGTACGTGGCGCTGACCCGGCCCAAGGAGAAGCTGTTCCTGATCGGGGCGAGCAAGGACGCGGCCAAGCTGCGGGAGCAATGGGCGGAGACGGCCGCGATGGCCGAGAACGGCCTGCCTCCGCATGCGGCGGCGGCCGCGCGGAAATATTTGGACTGGCTCGGTCCCGCGGCGGCGCTGGCCGCCGAGTCGGCCGATCCGGCGAGCAGGTGGCTTATCCGCTTCGAGCCGTTCGCGGCTTATACGAACCGCGTCTCCGAGGCGCAGGAAGCCGCTCCCGACGACAATCGGCTGTGGAACGCCGTAGTCGACGGCGATCCGGTCCGTGCGGCGGCTGCTCCGACCGCGGAGGCGATCGGCCGCATATTGTCCTGGCGGTATCCGCACGAGGCCGCATCGCAGGTCGCGGCGAAAAAGTCGATCACGGCGCTGAAGCTCCGTCAGGGCGGGGAAGCGGCGGTCCGGCCGCCGGAGCTGCAAATAGCCGCCGCCGAGGAAGACGTCCCCGACGAGTGGCGCGAGCGCCTGGCGGACGACGAGGAGGCGCAGACGTCGGCGGTGACGTTCCGGCTGCGCCGCCCGCGGTTCATGTCCGCAAGGCAACTGACTCCGGCCGAACGGGGGACGGCATACCATCTCGTCATGCAGCATTTGCCGCTTGACGGGGACGCTTCCGCGGAACGGATCGCGGAGCTGCTGGACGGCCTGGAGGAACGGCGCATTTTGTCCGCGGATCAGAAAGCGGGCATCGACGCGTCCGCCGTGGCGGCGTTCTGCGCGACGCCGCTGTACGACCGGATGCGGAAGTCGGCGCGCGTGCTGCGCGAGGTGCCGTTCACGTACGGACTCGACGCCGCTTCCGTCTACCCCGGAGCGCTGGAACCGGACGCGGGCGAAACCGTAATTATACAGGGGGTAATCGACTGCTTGTTCCAGGAGGGGGACGGGCTCGTGCTCGTCGATTACAAAACGGACGCGCTGAAGGGACTCGACGCCGCCGCGGCCGCGGAGAAGCACCGGTTCCAGGTGGAGCGGTATGCGGAAGCGGCCGGCGGCGTCGCGGGCATGCCGGTCAAGGAGACGTACGTCTATTTCTTCGACGACGGCGGCCATGTCGTCCGGGTGATCTGACGGACGCGAGCCGTCTTGCGCCGTCCGGAACGGCCAAGCGAAAATAAGCTGCAGGGGGATGCGTTATGTCGGCCGAAGCCGAGAAGAAGAACAAAAACGGAAAGTCGTATGTCATCGGAGCGGTGTTGATCGCGTTCGTCGTTCTGATGACGTTGGTGATTATGGGGTATTCGAAGTACGTGCTGGAGGACCAGGCGCGCACAACCGATCAGGGACAGCGGCTCGCCGAGCGGTACGTGTACGCCCAGCTGTTCGCGGAGCGTCTCCGCGACGGGGCCGAAGGTTTTCTCGTCGCGAAGACGGAGGCGGAGCGAATCCGCGCCGCCAAGCAGCTCGCCGAGGCCAGGCTGGCGGGTTCCGAGGCGCTGGCGCTGCTGGTGGAAGCGGAGAGCGCGGCGTCCGGACTGCCGCGGGAAGAGGCAGGCAAGCCGGTGACGGAAGCGGCGGATGCCGTGATCGGAGCGGACGGCCCGCTGGCCGTCATCGGCGAAAGCGGCGGCCCGCTGACGGAGGCGGAGATCGCTTTGCTGGGCGACGTTCGGGACGCGGCGGCGGGCATCGAGGAAGCGCTGAAGGGCTATCGGGCCCCTTCGGGCGAAGCGGGCTACCGCCAGATGGCGACGCTGGGCGAGTGGAAGCCGTACGCCCTCGAAGCCTCCGCCAACCTGCAGCGGCTTGCCGCCGCCGTTCGGCGATAGAGTCGGAAGAACGAGCCCATTTTGCGCACCTCCATGTAGCCAAACGCCTACGCCCGCATATGATGTTGAGGAAACGGGCGCCCAAGGAGAGAATGCTCATGGAGAAAGCAAAACCGATGCCGCAGCCGGCGCCGCAGCCTGCGCAGAAATCCGTGCAGCAAGCGGCTACAGGGCATCACGGGTACCATCCGGCGCCGGCGCACAAGCCGGTCGGCAAAAAGGTAACGAAATCGATGTGCGAAGCCCACATGCATCGTTACGTCGAAGTGCAGGCGGCCGACGGCTTCTGCTACGACGGCATCGTGGAGCACGTGGACGACGAATGGCTGTGTCTGGCGGTTCCCGGCTCGGTGGAGCCGACGCGGGGATTTTTCCCGCCGCCGTTTTATCCGCCGTTCGGAGGGGGCTTCTACCCTTTCCGTCCGCGCCGGTTCAACAGGCTGATTTTGCCGCTCGCGGGCTTGGCGGCGATCTCTTTACTGCCTTATTATTGGTAATCGGAGAGCCTGAGCGGCAGGGACCTGCGGTGTTAGCCGCGGGTCCCTGCCCATTGGACGGGGAGGGGCCGGATGCGGTATGATGGATGCATATGCCAACTCGTTAAAGGGGTGCGTCCATTTGCCGGATTGTTTGTTTTGCAAAATCGTCGAAGGCACGATTCCTTCCCGGAAAGTATACGAAGACGATCTCGTTTACGCTTTTCACGATATTCAGCCGCAGGCTCCCGTTCACCTGCTCGTCATTCCCAAGAAGCACATCGCCACGATGAACGATTGCCAGCCTGAGGACCAGGCGCTGCTCGGGCATCTGCTGCTGGCGTCCAAGAAAATCGCGCAGGAGGCGGGCCTCGAGGAATCCGGCTACCGTCTCGTCAACAATTGCGGGCGCGACTCGGGACAGCTGGTGTTCCATATCCACTGGCACATTCTCGGCGGCGAGCCGCTCGGCCCGTTAAACGCGCCGGGAGAACATTAAAGCGCATGAACGCGTGCATGGGCGAAGGAAAAACTTAGCGCCGGACGAATCGGATTTATTGCTCGGCTCAAGTTGACACTGCCTTTCCTCATCACATATAATATAGTTTGATAACCGTGTTGGGTCTGTTGCGGAGGGAGGGAAAACAGGTGGCCGAAACAAAAGTACGAAAAAATGAAACAATCGACGCTGCACTCCGCCGCTTCAAGCGTTCCATTGCCAAAGATGGCGTTCTCGCGGAAGTGAAGAAACGTAAGCATTACGAAAAGCCAAGCGTGAAGCGGAAGCTGAAATCCGAAGCTGCGCGCAAACGGAAGTACTAGGAGGAATCCGCACTCATGAATCTTGCGGAGCGACTGAACGATGATATGAAGCAAGCGATGAAGAGCGGGGACAAATTCCGTCTCCAGACGATTCGCCTGATTCGGGCATCGATCAAAAATCAAGAAATCGAGCTGCGCCGGCCGCTTGACGATAACGAAACGCTTAATATATTGAGCCGTGAACTCAAGCAACGACGCGATTCCCAGCTGGACTTCGAGAAGGGCGGCCGGGAAGACCTCGTAAGCAATGTCAGGGCAGAAATTGAGATCATCTCCGAATATCTACCGCGACAGCTTACAGAAGAAGAAATCAAAGCAATCGTTGTGCAGACCATGCAAGAAACCGGTGCTTCTTCTAAAGCCGACCTCGGGAAATTGATGGGCGTTCTTATGCCCAAGGTGAAAGGCGTTGCGGACGGCAAGCTCGTCAATGCAATCGTCCAGCAATCTCTGCAATAATCAGACATGACAGACTGGCACTCCCGCAATTGGGGGTGCTTTTTGCCATGCGCGGACTTTTCTGCCCCCGAATCGAATGCGGAAACGGTCCGGGCGGGTTTGATAGGAAACAAAATGAGCAAAATAGCAGGAATGAAACGCATCGGTTGTCGAAACGTAATATAGAGTATGTTAAATGCACACAGAAGGGACAAGGAGGGGAGGAAAAATATGGGCGTAGAGACATTGCGGAACGTCCGCACGCCGCGGAGATCGCGAATCGGCCTGGCCGTGCTGGCGTTGCTCGGCCTCCTGTCGCTGCTGGGCGCTGCGTCTGGCCATGCACGGGCGGAGGAGCTGCCCTCGGCGGGCGCCGTATACGTCATTCCCGTGCAGCAGACGGTTCAGAGCGGCCTGGCCTCGTTCCTGGATCGGGCGCTTAACGAAGCGGAAGAGGCAAAGGCGTCGCTGATCGTGCTCGACATCGATACGCCGGGAGGACGGCTCGATACGGCGGAGGAGATCGGCAAGCGCATTCGCGAAGCTTCCGTTCCGACGGTCGCCTTCGTGACCGGCAAGGCGGCTTCGGCGGGCGCTTACCTGTCGCTGAACGCCGGAGACATCGCGATGGCTCCGGGCTCGACGATCGGCGCGGCCATGATCGTGGACGGAGCCGGCAACGCGATCGACAATCCGAAGCTCGTCTCGTTCTGGAGCGAGGAGATGCGCGCGGCCGCGGAAATGAACGGACGCCATCCGGGCATCGCCATCGGCATGGTCGATCCGAACCGGGTCGTCGAGATGGAGGAGATCGGCGAGACGAGCCAGCAAGGACAGATCATTTCGCTGAGCGCGGAAAACGCTTTTAAGGTCGGTTACGCCGACAAGCTGGCAAGCACGGTAGAGGAAGTGGTCGCCTGGAAAGGGCTGTCCGATCGCACGATCGTCGAGGTCAAGCCGTCGCTGGCGGAACGGGTATCCGAGTTCCTCACCTCTCCCGGCATCAGCCTGCTCCTGCTCGTCATCGGCATCGCGGGCGTCGCCATCGAGTTTTTCGTTCCCGGCTTCGGGGCTCCGGGCATTACCGGACTGATCGCGTTCGGGCTGTATTTCTTCGGACAGTCGATCGCCGGCTTCGCGGGCATGGAGTCGATGATCGTGTTTCTGCTCGGCATCGGTTTGCTCATTTTGGAAGTTTTCGTTCCGAGCTTCGGAATTTTGGGCATACTCGGTATTGCCTCGGTCATTGCGGGCATTACGATGGGAGCGTACGACACGGGCAACGCGCTGCGTTCGCTCGGCATCGCGGTCCTCGTGGCGGCCGTCATCGTCGGGGTTGTCGTCTACGTGTTCCGCAAGCGCGGCGTATGGAACCGGTTCATCTTGAAGGAGGAGCTGACGTCCGACAGGGGCTTCGTTCCCCAGCAGCCCCGCGAGCATTGGGTCGGGCAGACCGGGGTGGCGGTGTCGCTGCTGCGTCCGTCGGGGATTGCCGAGATCGACGGGAAGCGGCTCGACGTCATTACGTCGGGGGAATTCATCGAACAAGGCAAAGCCATCCAGGTGACGTCCGTGGACGGAACGCGCATTGTCGTAAAGGAAATTGCGGGAAATTCGTCGAATTTAAACAAGGACGCCTGAGTTTTGCCGCTTTTTGTGCATCTCTATGCGTCCCTATGCGTCACAACTAAACTTGCCGGAGGTATGTTATGAGCGGAGCGGATATTCAAGTTTTCGTTATTATCGCCATCGTCGTAATCGCGGTGTCGGTGTTCATGAGCTTTTTCCCTTTTATGCTGTGGATCTCGGCGCTGGCCGCCGGAGTTCGGATCAGCATCATCACGCTTGTGGCCATGCGGCTGCGGCGCGTCGTTCCGAGCCGGATTGTCAATCCGCTGATCAAGGCGACCAAGGCGGGGCTCGGCTTAAACATTAATCAACTGGAGAGCCATTACTTGGCGGGGGGCAACGTGGACAGAGTCGTCAATGCGCTCATTGCGGCGCAGCGTGCCGACATTCCCCTTATTTTCGAACGCGCAGCCGCGATCGATCTGGCCGGACGGGACGTCCTGCAGGCGGTACAGATGAGCGTTAACCCGAAGGTTATCGAAACTCCCGTCGTATCCGCCGTGGCGAAGAACGGCATCGAGGTTAAAGTGCGCGCTCGAGTAACGGTAAGAGCGAACATCGACCGTCTCGTCGGTGGCGCCGGCGAGGAAACGGTGCTTGCCCGGGTAGCCGAGGGCATCGTCAGCACGAACGGCGCTTCGGAGTCCCACAAGGACGTTCTGGAGCACCCCGATTTGATCTCCAGAACGGTTCTGGGCAAAGGGCTTGACGCGGGAACGGCGTTCGAAATTTTGTCCATCGACATCGCGGACGTCGACGTAGGGAAGAACATCGGCGCCCATTTGCAGACGGAACAGGCCGAAGCCGACAAGCGGATCGCCCAGGCGAAGGCGGAGGAACGCCGCGCGATGGCCGTCGCTCATGAGCAGGAGATGAAGGCGCGCGTCGTCGAGATGCAGGCGAAGGTCGTGGAGGCGGAGTCGGAGGTGCCGCTGGCGATGGCGGCCGCGCTCAAATCCGGCAATCTTGGCGTCATGGATTACATGAACCTGAAAAATATCGAAGCGGATACGCAGATGAGAGGCTCTATCGGCGGTCAGAACGATTTGCTCGGCGGAGACGGACCGAAGAAGTCTTAATCCGTCCGCGCCAAGCGGGAAGGAGGGAGCGCCGTGGAGCAGCTCGTTACGTTCCTGACCTCGAACTTTCAGTTTGTGATTGTCATCGTGGGCATTTTGTACTTTCTGTTTTTCCGCAAATCCCCGCTGGAGAAGCGTCCGCCGAACCGGATGCCGGACTTTGGAGGGGAGGCGCAGCATAGACGCCCGGAGCGGCCGGGACGGCCGCTGCCGCAGTCTCAGCCGCAGCAGCAGACGGCAAGAACCAGGCCCGTTGCGGTTCCCCAGCCGGAGAGGAGCGCCTATTCCGCGGCCGAGCGAGGCGTGTTCGCGACTCCCGACGCCGGAGGAATGGAAGAACTCGAGAGTCCGATTTTTCAGGAGCCGACAATGAAGCGGGCCGGCGCCCTGAACGGCGGCCGGGAAACCCGCACGGCCTTGCAGCAGCGGGATTTGGCGAAGGCGGTGTTGTGGTCGGAAATATTGGGCCGCCCGCGGGCGCATAAGCCCTACCGGCGCTAATTCGTCGCCGCGCCCATGAGGCTGTCCCTTAAGTAACAGAGTCATACTGAACGATGATCGATGGAATCATGTAAGTCGCATCTACCCCCTTCTGTGCCATACCTTCCTGGAATTATGAACGGATAAACCCGTGGCAGTGCCATTTCAGGACCGTATGAGGCAGTTTCCGGGAGGTAGATGCTTCTTCTTTTTTCATCGATCCTCTTGTATGCCCTGACTCAGGGGACAGCCTCTAAAACGTATAAAAAAACCGTTCCTTTGGCAAAATGGCAGGCGCATTTGCCAAAGGAACGGTTTTTTTCTATAGCTGACCAATTGATGTACATGACACTCGCCGGAATCTTTTGAGTAAAGATGTCCGAAATAGATTAACCTTCGCTATGCCTCCGCTATGACTTTACCCTTGCTCCGACAGGCGATTCCTCCGAGCCTTCAGGCTCCATAATCGGTCGAAGCGGCACAGTAACAGCCTCCCAGACCGCTAAAAGCGGGCAGTTGCCAGAATGGGCTTGCGTAACGGCCTCCCTAGACCGCTAAAAGCGGGCAGTTGCCCGAATGGGCTTGCGTAACGGCCTCCCTAGACCGCTAAATGCAGGCATCTGCCCGAATGGGCCCGCGTAACGGTCCGTCAGACCGCTAAAAGCGGGCAGATGCCCGAATGGGCTTGTGTAGCGGCCTCCCAGACCGCTAAATGTAGGCAGTTGCCCGAATGGGCCCGCGTAACGGTCCGTCAGACCGCTAAAAGCGGGCAGATGCCCGAATGGGCCAGCGTAGCGGCCTCCCGGACCGCTAAAAGCGAGCATCTGCCCGGATGGGCCCGCGTAACGGTCCGTCAGACCGCTAAAAGCGGGCGGCGCTCGAATTGGGCGGTCATAGTTTTTTGCGTTCCGGCAGGACGGCGAGAACGGGAGCGAGCTGGCCCGGACGGCCACATAAAGAGGGAGGCGGGCGCATATGTTTATCGTATAGGAGGGAGGACCGCCCAATGGTGCGTGTAAGCCGGAAGCTGCGCAAATGGACCGCGACGATTCTCGATCTACCGCAGGACGTCGCGCTGGACCTGCCGCGCATCACGATGATCGGCGGCCTTCAACTGACGGTGGAAAACCATCGCGGCATCGTTCACTTCTCTCCCGACAGTCTGAGGCTGGCCATGGACGGCGGAGAGATGGAGGTGACCGGAGAGAATCTGGTTATCCGCAGCATCGGGTCGGAGGAAGTGTTCGTGGAAGGAAAAATATTGGGCGTCCAATTGCATGCGAAGGGAATAACGCCAGCCTAAGCGTCCGGGGCCGTCATGCCCCATTATCATCATCATGCCATAACGCCGTCATGCCGACTCGAAGCGCCGTTGGGCGCTTCGCGGCATGGCGGCGGAATGGCTCGTCCGGACGCGGAAAGCCGGGACAAGCCCTTATGCCGGGAGGGAGCAGGAATGAAAGGAAACTGGGTCGCGTACGCGCGCGGTTACGTATGGGTCAAGCTGATCGGGGAAGCCTCCGAGCGATTCGTTAACTTGGCGACGAGAGAGCGGATCGACTTGTGGCATATTTCGTTTACGCCGGAAGGGGAAATGACGTTCGGGGTGGCGATTCCCGACTTCTTCCGGATGCGGGCGCTGCTGAAGGAGAGCGGCTGCCGCACCCGGATTATTTCCAGACACGGCCTGCCGTTCCGGCTGGCCCGGCTTTCCAGGCGCAAGACGTTCGCGGCGGGCATGCTGGGGTTTGTCCTGGCGCTGTTCGTGCTGTCCACGCTGATCTGGGATGTGCGCGTAGAGGGCAATTCGGCGATTCCCGAGGAGAAAATCCGCCAGGCCGCGAGAGCCGAAGGCATCTACGATTACCAGTGGTCGTTCCGGCTCGGAGACGCGGCCACGCTGTCGCAGCGGCTTGCGCTGCGGCTGCCCGAGGCGGCCTGGGTCGGCGTGGACAAGCGCGGCACGTCCGTTACGATTACGGTCGTCGAGTCGACGAAGCCGGAGAGCAAGGAGCTGGAGGGGCCGCGGCATCTTGTCGCCAAGGCGGATGCGGTGGTGACCCGCATCGTGGCGGAGAACGGTCGGCCCAAGGTAGAACGTAACGACCGGGTGCGCAAGGGCGACATTCTGATCTCGGGCATACTCGGCGAAGGGAACAACAGCAAACAGGTCGTCTCCAAGGGCAAGGTGATGGGGCTGGTCTGGCACGAGTACCGGATCGTCTCGCCGCTGCAGGCGAAGACGCGAAATTTGACCGGGGAGTCCAAGGAGAGGGGTTACCTGGTCATCGGCAGCAGGGCGCTGCAAATTTTGGGCTACGGCGGCGAACCGTTCGAGCGCTCGCAAATTCGCACGGAGCTCCAGAAAGCCCGGCTCTGGAACATGGAGCTGCCGTTCGGCACGATGAAGGAGCACGAGCTGGAAGTCGTCGAAATCGGCAAAAAGCTGACTTCCGCGGAGGCGAAAGAGGTCGGACTCGCTCAGGCGCGAGCCGAATTGCTCGCGAAGGCCGGCAAGGATGCGACAATTAAAGCGGAAAACATTTTGCATGAACATACCGAGAATGGTAAAGTGTTGTTAACCGTTCTTTTTGAAGTGGAACAATCCATCGAGGTCGAACGTCCAATTACGTAACGGACAGGGTTTAGGGGGAATGAGTTTTTTTGACGGAACTAAAGCATTCGACAACGATCCCGCTCAGCAACGCGGCAGAAGGGCTGGCGCTGTTCGGCCCGCAAGACAAGTTTCTGCGCCTCATCGAGAAGGAAACCGTGTCGCTCATCCGATCGAGGGACGCGGAAATCTATATTGAAGGACCGGAAGAGGAAGTCCGTTCCCTGCAGCAGCTGTTCGAGACGCTGATCCAGCTCATTCAGGGCGGCCTGCAGCTCGGCGAACGCGACGTGCGCTACGCGCTCGAGCTGGCGCGCGAGATGAAAGCGGACGAACTGCTCTCCCTGTTCAAGGGAGAGATTACGCTCACCTTCCGCGGCAAGCCGATCATTCCGAAGACGCTGGGCCAGCGCCATTACGTCACGACGATTCGCAAGAAGGACATCGTGCTCGGAATCGGGCCCGCCGGCACCGGCAAGACGTATCTCGCCGTCATGAGCGCCATCGCCGCTCTGAAGGAGGGCCGGGTCAAGCGTATTTTGCTCACCCGCCCGGCCGTGGAGGCCGGGGAGAACCTCGGGTTCCTGCCTGGGGACCTGCAGGAGAAGGTCGATCCGTACTTGCGCCCGCTGTACGACGCGCTTAACGACGCGCTTGGCGCCGAAGGCGTCGCCAAGGCGATGGAACGCGGCCAGATCGAGATCGCTCCGCTCGCTTACATGAGAGGACGCACGCTGGACGATTCGTTCGTCATTCTGGACGAAGCGCAGAACACGACGCCGGAGCAGATGAAGATGTTCCTGACGAGGCTCGGCTTCGGCTCCCGGATGGTCATTACCGGAGACGTGACGCAGATCGATCTGCCGAAGGGGAAGAAGTCGGGATTGACGGAGGCCGAGCGGATTCTTCGCTCTATCGAAGAGATCGGAATCGTGTACTTCTCCGATCAGGACGTCGTCAGACACGCGCTCGTGCAGAAGATCATTCTCGCTTACAACGCAGACCAGGAACAATAAAACCCTTAAGGGAGGGGAGTGCCGGATGAGTCGAAACAACAGCGGCCAGCCAAGCAATCCGCTTACCTTGTCCGGGGCAGCGGCAGGATGGAAGAACAGCGCGGCGATGCGCTGGCTCCTGCTTCTGCTTTTTGTGTTTTTGTTTTATTTCAGCCTTGCTCCGCGGCTGGTGCCGGAGACGTACGATATTACGCTTAACGGCAAGGCGGACAAAGACATCCGCGCGCCGCGCCAGGAAGTGGACGAGAAGGCCACCCTGCAGGCGCAGGAGGACGCGTCGAGCAAGGTGCCCGATACGTATTCGATCGTCCAGCTCCGCAACGAGGTGCTGGTCAACGAGCTGTTCGCGAGAATCGAAGAGCTGAACCTGGACGACCAGATTACGGAGGCCGACCGGGTGGACATTTTCCGCCGCGTTCTGCCGGAACGGGTCGACCAGTACGTCTCCAACTTCGTTATTTCCAATCGCGGCTCGGAGACGTATTCGCCGGAGCTGCTGGAGGAGATGCAGCGGGTCGTCGCGATGCAAAAATATGCGATCCCGGAGGAAACCTATTACAAGATTCCCCGGATGTCGCCGGAGCAGCTTCAGGAGATGCGGTCGGTGACGCGCGACGTCGTATGGAAGATGACGAGCGAGCCGATCACGCAGGCGGAGACGGCGCGCACGAAGGTGGCCGAGCTGGTGAATGCGAGCTCCCTGGCGCTGAAGACGGAGCGGGAAATCGTGCAGGAGCTGGCGCGGCTGGCCATCCTGCCAAACAAGTTCTTCGACAAGAAGGCGACCGATAACGCCAAGGTCGAGGCGAAGCAGAATATGCCTCCGGTCGTGATCAAACAGGGCGACATCGTCGTGAAGCAGGGGCAGGTTATTACCGAAAGCCTGTACGAGAAGCTGGACGGCATGGGACTGCTGCAGGAGCGCAAAAACTATTTGCCGCAGCTGGGCGTGCTGCTGCTGTCCGTGATTTTGACGCTGGCCCTGTATGGGTACGGAGAGCTGACGTCGGCCTCGACGATATTGAAGAAAACGAACGCGCATTGGGCCATGCTGCTGCTGATCTTCGCGCTTAATCTGCTGTTTATGCATCTGGTCGCCTTGACGCACAGCTCGGACTGGCCGTTCGTCGGTTATTTGGCGCCGATTGCGATGGGCGGCATGCTGGTGACGCTGCTGCTCGACATGCACCTGGGCTTGGTCAGCTCGTTTCTGTTTACGCTGCTGGCCAGCGTCATTCTGAACGTCGAGCAGGAGCATATTTTCGACTTCCGCTACGGTTTCGTCGCCGCCGTCGTGTCCTTCACGGCGGTGCTGGCGATCCACAGGGCGAGTCAGCGCTCGTCCATTCTGAAGGCCGGCATAATGGTCAGTCTGTTCGGCTCGGTCGCCGTGCTGGCCCTCATGCTGGTCAATCCGGAGCCGAGCCGCGCGGACCTGCTCCAGTCGGTTATTTTCATGCTGGCGAGCGGACTGCTGACGGCGGTGCTCGTCATCGGCCTTATGCCGTTTTTCGAAGTCACGTTCGGAATTTTGTCGGCGCTTAAGCTTGTCGAGCTGTCGAACCCGAACCACCCGCTGCTGCGCAAGCTGTTGACCGAGACGCCGGGCACTTATCATCACAGCCTGATGGTCGGCAACCTGTCGGAGGCGGCCGCGGAGTCGGTCGGGGCGAACGGTCTGCTGTGCCGCGTCGGCTCGTTCTACCACGACGTCGGCAAGACGAAGCGGCCGCTCTATTTTATCGAGAACCAGAACGCTTCAGGCAACCCGCACGACAAATTGGAACCGAAGGTAAGCGCCTCGATCATTATCGCTCACGCGAAGGACGGCGCGGATATGCTGAAGGCTCACAAGCTGCCGAAGCCGATACGCGACATCGCCGAGCAGCATCACGGCTCGACGTTCCTGAAATATTTTTATTACAAGGCGGTTAAGCAGGCGCAGGAGCAGGGGAAGGAGATCGACTTCACCGAAGACGATTACCGCTATCCCGGCCCCAAGGCGCAGTCCAAGGAGGCGGCGATCGTCGGCATCGCCGACTGCGTGGAAGCCGCGGTCCGCTCGCTGAACCATCCGAAGGTGGAGCAGATCGAGGAGATGATCGCCAAGATTATCAAGGACCGGCTGGACGACCACCAGTTCAACGAATGCGACCTGACGATGAAGGAGCTCGACAGAATCGCCCAGACGCTGAAGGAAGCGGTCATCGGCATGTTCCATTCCCGGATCGAATATCCGGACGACAAACAATTGAAGATGGCGAAGGAAGCGACGGACGACGCCAAAGAAGCGAAGGAGAATTAGAATGACGCTAAGCCTGGAATGGATCGACGAGCGGGAAGGCGGGGCCGGCCAGCGGGAAGAGCAGTGGATGGAGGCGCTGGAGAAGCTGCTGGCGATTGCCGGCCGCAAGGAGGAAGTGGAGCGGGGCATCGTCACTTTGACGCTGACGGACGACGAAGGCATCCGCGAGCTGAACCGCCAATACCGCGACCTGGACAAGCCGACGGACGTGCTGAGCTTCTCGCTGCTGGAGGGAGAACAGGCCGACATCCGTTACGAGGACGAATACGAGTCTTCCGCAGAAGGCGAGGAGAGCTGGGAGGACGACGACAAAGCCGGCGATCCGTTCTCCGATCTGCTCGGGGACATCGTCATTTCCGTTCCGAGAGCGGAGGCGCAAGCTGCGGAATACGGACACAGCTTCGAGCGGGAGCTCGGCTTCCTGTTCGTGCACGGGTTTCTTCATCTGCTTGGCTACGATCACGGCGACGAGGAAGAGGAGCGGCTGATGTTCGCCAAGCAGGAAGAGGTATTGCGGGAAGCGGGCCTCGTGAGATGAGCGGCTGGCGCGCGCGCGAAGTCCGGTCGTTCCGCAACGCTTGGGCTGGGCTGACGGAGGCGCTGCGAACCGAACGTCATATGCGGTTCCATTCGGTCGCCGCCTTGGTCGTCGTCGCGCTGGCGCTGTGGCTGAATGTCGACCGCCGGGATTGGCTGTGGCTGCTGCTGGCGATCGCGGCCGTCTGGTCGGCGGAGTTGGTCAACACCGCCATCGAACGGACGGTGGACCGAATTTCGACGGACGTTCACCCGCTGGCGAAGACGGCCAAGGACTCGGCGGCCGCGGCCGTGCTCGTCATGGCGATATTCGCGGCCGCGGTCGGGGCGATCGTGCTCGGTCCCCCGCTGTGGCGCGTTTTGTTTTAAACGATGAGAAAGACGAACGGGGGACAAAGAGAGATGGGGCTGCAACTGATGGGCTTTACGCCGGAACGTCTGGTGGAGGAAGCGGCCGAAGCGCGCAAGAGAGCTTACGTGCCGTATTCGCGGTTTGCGGTAGGCGCCGTGGCGCTTGACGAGGACGGCAACCTGCACCATGGCTGCAACGTGGAGAACGCGGCCTACGGACCGACGAACTGCGCGGAGCGAACGGCGCTGTTCCGCGCGATCGCGGACGGACGCCGGGCCGGCGAGTTCCGGGCCGTCGCCGTCATCGGCGACACGGAGCAGCCGATCGCCCCTTGCGGAGTTTGCCGGCAGGTGCTGGCCGAGCTGTGCGAGCCGGACATGCCGGTTATCATGGCCAACCTGCGCGGCGAGACGCGGGTAACGACGGTGGCGGAGCTGCTCCCCGGCGCGTTCCTGCCGCGGGACTTGAACAACCGAGAAGTGGTCGAAGGAGAATAATAGGATGCAGAAGAAAGGCTTCAAATCGGGCTTCGTCGCCATTGTCGGACGCCCGAACGTAGGCAAGTCGACGCTGATGAACCAGGCGATCGGCCAGAAGATCGCGATCATGTCGGACAAGCCGCAGACGACGCGCAACAAAATCCACGGCGTCTATACGACCGACGATACGCAGATCGTTTTCCTCGATACGCCGGGCATTCATAAGCCGAACTCCAAGCTGGGCAACTATATGCTCCGGGCGGCGGAGAGCGCGCTGAACGAAGTGGAAGCGATTCTCTACCTGACCGACGTGACCGAGCCGATCGGCGGCGGAGACCGCTACATTATGGAACAGCTCAAAAAAGTGAAGGATACGCCGGTATTCCTCGTGCTGAACAAAATCGATAAAATCCATCCGGAGGCGATCCTGCCGGTCATCGCCAAGTTTCGCAGCCAGATGGATTTCGCGGAGATCGTGCCGGTGTCCGCGCTGCAGGGCAACAACGTAACGACGCTGCTGGAGCAGGTGTCGAAGTATTTGAAGGAAGGTCCGATGTATTATCCGGCCGACCAGATTACCGACCACCCGGAGCAATTCGTCTGCGCCGAGCTGATTCGCGAGAAGCTGCTGCAGCTCACGAGGGAAGAGATCCCGCATTCGATTGCGGTCGAGATCGAGAGCATGAGCGTCGCGGACAACGGGCTCGTCAACATCGGAGCCGTCATCTACGTCGAGCGCGATTCCCAGAAGGGGATCATCATCGGCAAAAACGGCGGCCTGCTGAAAGAGGTCGGCAAGCTGGCGCGGCTCGATATGGAGCGGCTGCTCGGCTCGAAAATTTTTCTCGAGCTGTGGGTCAAGGTCAACAAGGACTGGCGCAACCGCGAGTCGATCTTGAAGACGCTCGGTTACCGGGAAGATTAGACGGACAGCCGGTCGGCCATGCCGGTGCAAAAATGTGTCAGGCATACGGCCGACGCTCCCGTGACATCCTAACCTCGAAGGCGCAGATTAGTTCGCCCGGAGAGGATGAGGCGTTGTGCGGGATTTCACGTGGCACGTGTTTACGCAAACCGGCGATGTCGAAGCCTATTTGCTTTATAAAGAAATGCACGATCTCGGAGCTCCCGAGCTCGGCGCGGGCGCCGGGCCCGAGGAAGACGAGGGCGACGTCGCGGACGAGGAATGAGAGCCGATGCTGTATCGGGCCGAAGGGATTGTCATTCGAAGCACCGATTATGGGGAAGGAAATAAAATCGTTACCCTGCTTACGCCTACTTTGGGGAAGCAGGGCATTGTCGTGCGCGGGGCGAAAAAGCTCAAAAGCCGTTACGGCGCGCTGGCGCAGCTTTTTACATACGGCGATTATTCCTATTATCGAAACGGGACGCTGGGCACGCTGAACAGCGGAGAAATCATCGAGTCGTTCCAGGAGCTGCGTCAAGGCCTCGAAGGCCCGGCCTATGCGGCTTATGCGGCCGAATTGACCGATCGCGCGATTAACGACGACGAGGCGGCGGCCTATTTGTTCCATCAGCTTAAAGCCTGTCAGACGGCGCTTGCGGAAGGGAAAGATCCGCAGATCGTGGTGCGGGCTTACGAGATGAAGGTGTTCGCCGCCGCGGGCTACGCGCCGATGCTGGACGAATGCGTCAGCTGCGGGCGGCGCGACGGGCCGTTTTATTTCAGCGCCGCCGGAGGCGGGGCGCTGTGCCGCTCGTGCAGGGGAAGAGATCCCGCCGCCTTGGAGCTGCAGGACGGCGTATGGAAGCTGCTGCGCGTTTTTCTGGCGCTCGATATGCGCAGACTGGGGAGCATCGCGGTTAAGGAAAGCTCCAAGAGCCAGCTGCAGCTCGCGCTTCGCAGATGGATGGACTTTCATCTGAATGTGAATTTGAAATCGCGCGGCTTTCTTGATCAGTTGGAGAAATACGGCGATCTGCTCGGAAGCGTCCCGGCGGCCAAGCGGGAAAATCCGGCCCAAGCCGACAGCTCCGAGGATGCGCCGGCCGCGGACGAGAGCGGATAGAGAGCAGGGGAAGGCCGAGCGGCGGGCGGCGGACGGTCCCGGGGAGGTTGCTGGTTTGACAGGTTGCCTTGCGGTAGTTTAGAATGTGGTCATAGTTTATATTCTCTGCGAAGGAGAGAGTAGCCGAATTACGGTGGCCCATGCAGCGAGCCGGGGACGGTGCAAGCCCGGAGGCACGAATCGGCGAAAGGCGCTCTGGAGAGATCGGCTTGCAAGAGGAGGGTTCTCCTTGCGGTGCGTTTGGCGGGCAGCAGCCGGCCGCGGCGTCGTCGGGAAACCAAGTAGGGTGGAACCGCGGGAATGTTAGCTCCCGTCCCTATGTCTGCGTTGGCGGACGTGGGACTGGAGTTTTTTTGCGCGCTTCGCGCGGAGACCCGTCGTCCGGCCGTTCGGGAACAGATACGTGAAGAGGAGCGAACAAGGATGAATTTTCAACAAATGACGTTGACGCTGCAGCAATTTTGGGGCGAGCAGAACTGCATCGTCGTGCAGCCCTACGATACGGAGAAGGGCGCGGGCACGATGAACCCGATGACGTTCCTGCGCTCGATCGGTCCGGAGCCGTGGAACGTCGCTTACGTCGAGCCGTCCAGGCGACCGGCGGACGGCCGTTACGGCGAAAATCCGAACCGGCTGTACCAGCACCATCAATTCCAGGTCATTATGAAGCCGTCTCCGGACAATATTCAGGAGCTGTATCTGGAAAGCCTGAAAAGATTGGGCATCGATCCGCTGCACCACGACATCCGGTTTGTCGAAGACAACTGGGAGGCGCCTACGCTCGGCGCGTGGGGACTCGGCTGGGAAGTGTGGCTGGACGGAATGGAAGTGACGCAGTTTACGTATTTTCAGCAGGTGGGCGGCATCGACTGTCACCCGGTCGCGGTGGAGATTACGTACGGCATGGAGCGGCTCGCTTCTTACATTCAGGACAAGGAAAACGTGTTCGACCTGGAATGGGTGGACGGCGTAACCTACGGCGACGTGTTCAGACAGCCGGAGTACGAGCATTCCAAATATACGTTCGAGGTGTCCGACGCCGCGATGCTGTTCCAGCTGTTCTCGACCTACGAGGCCGAAGCGAAGCGCGCGATGGAGCAGAATCTCGTGTTCCCGGCTTACGATTACGTGCTGAAATGCTCGCACGCCTTTAACCTGCTGGACGCCCGCGGGGCGATCAGCGTGACGGAGCGGACCGGCTACATTACGAGAGTCCGGAATTTGGCCCGCCAAGTCGCGGCCACGTATTTGCAGGAACGGGAACGTCTCGAATTCCCGCTGCTGAAGAAAGGAGCGGCGCACAATGGCTAAAGACTTGCTGCTGGAAATCGGAATGGAAGAAGTGCCTGCCCGTTTCGTACGCGCGGCCATGGAGCAGTTGCAGGAGAAAACGGTCAAATGGCTGAACGACAGCCGTCTTTCCTACGGCGAAGTGAAAGCTTATGCGACGCCTCGCCGCCTGGCCGTGCTCGTATCGGATCTGGCCGACAAGCAGGAAGACGTCGTCGCGGACGTGAAGGGGCCGTCCCGCAAAATCGCTTACGACGAGAACGGAGCCTGGAGCAAGCCGGCGCTCGGCTTCGCGCGAAGCCAGGGCGCCGACCCGGACGGGTTGTTCATTCGCGAAGTGGCCGGCGTAGAGTACGTCTTTGCGACCAAGAGCAGCCTTGGCGTCGAGACGGCCGCGCTGCTGCCCGATGCGCTGCCGGCGCTGATCACTTCGCTGACCTTCCCCAAAAATATGCGCTGGGGCGAGCGTGAGCTGCGCTTCGTGCGTCCGATCCGCTGGCTTGTCGCGCTGCACGGAGATCGCGTCGTGCCGTTCGAGATCGCGGGAGTCGCTTCCGGCAACACGACGCGCGGCCACCGCTTCCTCGGCAAGGACGCGGTCATTGCGGAGCCTTCCTCCTATGTGGAAGCTTTGCGCGCAGAGCAGGTGATCGCCGACGTGGAAGAGCGCCGTCGGGCCATTCTTGCGGGAATCGAAGATTTGGCGAAGGAACGGGGCTGGACGATCGGCATCAAGGACGACCTGCTTGAAGAGGTGCTGTTCCTCGTCGAGACGCCGGCCGCCTTGTCGGGCTCCTTCGATCCGGGCTTCCTCGACATTCCGCAGGAAGTGCTCATTACGTCGATGCGCGAGCATCAGCGCTACTTCCCGGTATTCGACGACGCCGGTCGCCTGCTGCCGCATTTCGTAACGGTGCGCAACGGCGACCGGACCTCGATCGACGTCGTGGCCAGAGGCAACGAGAAGGTGCTTAGAGCGCGGCTGTCCGACGCCAAATTTTTCTACGAGGAAGACAAGAAGCTGGTCATCGCGGACGCGCTGGCCAAGCTGGAAAATATCGTGTACCACGAAGAGCTCGGCACGGTCGCGGACAAGGTTCGGCGCGTGCGCATCGTCGCCGACCGGATCGCGGCGCATCTGCGGCTGGAGCCGTCCGCAGCCGCGGACATCTCCCGTACCGCCGACATCTGCAAGTTCGATCTCGTCTCCCAGATGGTGTACGAATTTCCGGAGCTGCAGGGCATCATGGGCGAGGATTACGCGCGTCTGGCCGGCGAGCGGGAGACCGTCGCCCGGGCGATCAACGAGCACTATTCGCCGCGCAACGCGGGCGACAAGCCGGCCGCTTCGCTCATCGGCGCGATCGTCGGCATCGCCGACAAGCTCGATACGATCGCCGGCTGCTTCTCGATCGGCATCATTCCGACCGGCTCGCAGGACCCGTACGCGCTGCGCCGGCAAGCGGCCGGCATCGTGAACACGCTGCTCGCACACGAGCTCGAGATTACGCTGGAGGAGCTGTTCCGGATCGCGCTCGACGTTCATGCGGAGAGAGGGCTGAAGCGCGAGGCTTACGACGTCGCCAACGATATGCGGGAGTTTTTCGTGCTCCGCGTGAAAAACGTGCTCTCCGAGCAAGCGATCCGCTACGACGTCGTCGATGCGGTGCTGGGCGCGGGAGCGGGCGACGTGCGCCGCACCGTGCTGCGCGCGAGCGCTCTGCAGGCGGCGACCGCCGACGAAGCCAAGGCGGATTTCCGCCCGGCGGTCGAGGCGTTCAACCGCGTCTGCAATCTGGCGGCCAAAGCCGATTCCAGCCGGGTGGACGCGAACCTGTTCGCGGACGAGGCGGAGGGCCGGCTCTTCGAAGCTTGGCAGCATGCGCACGGCCGCTTCGTGCAGGCGACGGCGCAGGCCGATCTGGATGAAGCGCTGTCTGCGCTGTCCTCGCTCAGCGGTCCGGTGACGGTTTTCTTCGAAGCCGTCATGGTCATGGCGGAGGACGAGGCGCTGCGCCGCAACCGGCTGGCGATTCTGTCGCTTGTCGCCGAAGACGTGAAGCAGTTCGCCGATTTCTCCAAATTGGCGGGATAATTCAATTGATCGGAAGACTCAATTGATCGGAAAACTCTACTGACTGGGTAACTCATTTGACGGGGCAACTTACTATTTGACGGGGAAGGGAGCGGATCAAGTGTCTCAAAGGAGCGTTACGGTTCACGTCGTGTCCGATTCGGCCGGAGATACGGGCGAGCTCGCGGTTCGCGCGGCGGCGGCCCAGTTCCATCCTCTGTCCGTGAACGTGCGGCGCTCGGCGTTTATTCAATCGCCCGAAAGCATCGACGCGGTGCTGGCGGCGGCTCAGGCGGACAAGAGCATCGTGCTGTATACGCTGGTCATCCCATTTCTCAGAGAGCATATGGTCGAGCAGGCCGCGCGGATGAAAGTTGCCGCCATCGATCTGCTCGGACCGCTGATCGATCATCTGGAACGGGCGCTCGGGCACGAATCCAGACATGAGCCTGGGCTGAACCACAGGCTCGACGAAGATTATTTTCGCAAGGTGGAGGCGGTCGAATTCGCGGTGCGCTACGACGACGCCCGCGACGTATCCGGCATTCTCAAGGCGGACGTCGTTCTTGTCGGCGTGTCCCGGACCTCCAAGACGCCGCTGTCGATGGTGCTGGCGCACAAAATGTTCAAGGTCGCCAACGTGCCGCTCATTCCGGAGCTCGTCCCGCCGAAGGAACTGTACCTGGTTTCGCCGAAGAAGGTGATCGGGCTGACGATCCATCCGGATTCCCTGAACGCGATCCGCAAGGAACGGCTGAAGGCGATCGGCTTGCCGGATTCCGCCCCGTATGCGACTTCCGAACGAATCGCGAAGGAACTGGAGCACGCCCGCGAAGTGATGGACAAGATCGGCTGCATCGTCATCGACGTTTCCAACAAGGCGGTCGAGGAGACGGCGAGCATCATTCTCGAACGTTTTCAACGGTAAAAGCCCGAAAGGGGGGCGGTCCAGTTCGTATGGTGCCGCGACCGTCTCGCAAGCGAAGAACGAAGAGAACCGAGAGGTTCTCTTTTGCCGATTAAGTCGAATTTTAGGATTTTTTGTCGAATGTGCCACCTTTCTGCGACTTTTTTCGTAATACTGATGAAAGCTTGTTCTCTCCGCTTTTTTGCGGGTATTTGAATCTGGAAGATTTGGGGAACATAAAAAAAGGCGGGGCTTTGCAGGATTTTGATTTCCGTTAGCGTATATAATATTACGGCAAACTTTGGCTGAAACGAGTGGTGATGTCGATGATTGTCCCGCCTCGTCGGGTCGTGGTGGATGGCGACGCTTGTCCCGTCAAAGCCGAGATCGCCGCAGCCGTCAGGCTATGCGGCGCGACCGCGCTGCTCGTATCCAGCCACGCTCACGTTTTGAACCCGGAGCCTTCCGTCGAAGTGGTGACGGTGGACGCAAGCGATCAGGCGGCGGACCTGTATATCGCCAACGCGCTGAAGCGCGGCGATATTCTCGTCACCGGCGATTACGGCTTGGCCGCGCTCGGATTGGCCAAGGGGTCGTCCGTGCTGACTCCGAGAGGCAAGCTGATCCGGGAGTCCGATATCGAAGGGCTGCTGGAGCAGCGGCATTTCTCGGCCCGATTGCGCCGGGGAGGCGTGCGTACGAAAGGGCCGCGCCCGTTCACGGACGAGGATCGCAGCCGGTTTCAACAAAAACTGACAGCTCTATTGAGGGGGATGCAGGAGATTCCCGACACATAGCGAATTGTATTATGGGTTAGAAATCAGGTGGTTTTCATGAGCTACGGAATGATCCCTCAAGAGGTTATCGACGAGGTGCTGCGCCGTCACGAAATTTCCGAGACGGTCGGCAAATACGTTCATTTGACCAAGAACGGCAAGTATTTGAAGGGGCTTTGCCCTTTCCATTCCGAGAAGACGCCTTCCTTCACGGTGACGCCCGGAAAACAAATCTTCCATTGTTACGGGTGCGGCAAAGGCGGCAACGTCATCAAGTTCGTCATGGAGATGGAAGGGGAGACGTTCCCGGAGGCCGTCAAGCAGTTGGCCGAGGAAGCCGGCATTCCCGTCAGCTGGACAAGCTATAACGCCGAAGAAGCCTCTCCCGTTCAGAAGGAGAAGCGGCTGCTGCAGGAGGCCCACGAATACAGCGCGAAGCTGTATCACTATCTTCTTCAGAATCTGGAGGCGGCGAGGCCGGCCAAAGCTTATCTGCAGTCGCGCGGACTGAGCGACGCCTTGATCGAGCAGTTCGGCATCGGCTACGCCCCTCCGAGATGGGATACGCTGACGCAAGCGCTGGAGCGCAAAGGCTATCCGGCGCGCGAGATGGAAACGGGCGGATTGCTGTCCAAGCGGCAGGATGCGGAGGAATACGTCGACCGGTTCCGGGATCGGGTCATGTTCCCGATTCACGATGCGAGAGGGCAGACGATCGCCTTCGCGGGACGGCTGCTGACGGACGGGCAGCCCAAGTATTTGAACTCGCCGGAGACGCCGCTGTTCGCCAAGAGCCGCACGCTGTATCGGCTTCACGAGGCCAGGTCGGCCATCCGCAAGCTCGGCCAGGTCGTGCTTTTCGAAGGGTATATGGACGTGATCAAAGCTTGGTCGGCCGGCGTCCACAACGGCGTCGCCACGATGGGAACCGCCTTGACCGCCGAGCACGCGGCCGTGCTGAGAAGATTCGCGGAGGAAGCGGTGATCTGCTACGACGGCGACGACGCCGGACAAGCCGCGGCGCACAAGAGCATTCCGCTGCTGGAGGAGGCCGGGTTCCGGGTTCGCGTCAGCTTGCTGCCGAATCGGATGGACCCCGACGAATACGTCACGTCCTACGGTCCGGAAGCGTTCGTCAGAGAAATCGTCGAGGGCGCGGTTTCGGCAGTCAAATTTCAGCTTATATATTTGAGGAAATCCCATATACTCCTAGAAGAAGATGGAAGGATTAGGTATTTGCGCGACGCCGTGCGGATTGTGGCCAAGCGGAATTCTCCGATGGAGCGGGAGCTTCTGCTGAAAGAGCTGGCCCAGGAATTCGGAGTCGCCCTCGATACGCTGAAGCAGGAAAGTCTCGAATACAGACAGCGGGAGAAATTGGAAAGCGCAAGGGATATTCCGGCCGGATCGTGGAATAATGTATGGAATGGAAATCACTTCACCTCCAAGACTCCGCCGCTGGGGGCCGCGCATGTGAACGCGGAACGTCAACTGCTCTCCTGGATGATGCAGGACCGGGATACGGCGCTCCTCGTCGAAGAGAAGCTTGGGGACCGTTTTCACGTGGAGGATCACGCGGCCTTGGCTGCTTATTTATATTCTTATTACGCCCAGAACAATGATCCTGACGTTGGCCGCTTCGTCGCGACGTTGCAAGACGATCGTCTGGAACGGCTGGCCAGCGTAATCGCAATGATAGACGTCCCGTACGGCGAACGGGAACTGGAAGATTGCATCCGAACCATCGGTCGAGCCTCGCTGGAGAGAGAGTACGAGCGGCTGACCGAGGAATTGAAGCGTGCGTCGCGGGAAGGCGACCAAACGCGGGTATTACAATTGGGTATAGAGATTATCGCCCTGGAAAAGCAGCGCAAGATGTCGTAAAGCGCGGTTTCCCGGGGAGGAGGGAGTCGGTAATGGCAAACGATCAACACACCGGACTGGAAACGGAATCGACACTGGAACAGGTCAAAGCTCAGCTTATCGAACAAGGCAAGAAAAAATCTTCCTTGACCTATAAAGACATCATGGAAAAGCTTTCTCCGTTCGATCAGGACCCCGAGCAAATCGACGAGTTTTTCGAACAATTGGCGGATATCGGCATCGAGGTATCCAACGATCATGACGACCTGGGACGTCACGGGGGAGACGACGACGAGCGCGACGAATTCAACTTCGACGACGACCTCAGCCTGCCGCCGGGCATCAAGATCAACGATCCCGTGCGGATGTACTTGAAGGAAATCGGCCGCGTGCCGCTGCTTGGCGCGGACGACGAGGTCGAGCTCGCGAAGAAGATCGAGATCGGCGGTCCGGACGGCGAGGAAGCGAAGAAGAGACTGGCCGAAGCCAACCTTCGTCTTGTCGTCAGCATCGCGAAGCGCTATGTCGGACGGGGCATGCTGTTCCTGGATTTGATTCAGGAAGGCAATATGGGTCTGCTTAAGGCCGTCGAGAAATTCGACTACGATAAAGGCTTCAAGTTCAGTACCTATGCGACCTGGTGGATCAGGCAGGCGATTACGCGGGCGATTGCGGACCAGGCGAGAACGATTCGGATTCCGGTTCATATGGTGGAAACGATCAATAAGCTGATCCGGGTATCCCGTCAATTGCTTCAGGAATTGGGACGAGAGCCGACGCCGGAGGAAATCGCCGAGCAGATGGAACTTAGCGTCGATAAAGTGCGGGAAATTATGAAAATCGCGCAGGAGCCGGTCTCTCTGGAGACGCCGATCGGCGAAGAGGACGATTCCCATCTGGGCGATTTTATCGAGGATCAGGAGGCGCTTGCTCCTGCGGACGCCGCGGCGTACGAATTGCTTAAAGAGCAGCTCGAAGACGTGCTGGACACGCTGACCGAGAGAGAAGAGAACGTGCTGCGCCTGCGGTTCGGACTGGACGACGGACGCACCCGGACGCTTGAAGAGGTCGGCAAGGTGTTCGGCGTTACGCGCGAACGGATTCGTCAGATCGAAGCCAAAGCGCTGCGCAAGCTGCGTCACCCCAGCCGCAGCAAGAGATTAAAGGATTTTCTGGAATAAAGGAAAATGGATGCAGAGACCTTGGCCGTAACGGTTGAAGGTCTTTTTGTTCAAAAGGGTGCGAGGAGGCTCGTCGGCATGGCCGCTAATGAGGAAGAGAAACGCAACCTCATCGTGAAGGAAATCGAATCATGGCGCCGCAGCAAGCTGTTGCCGGAGCAGTATTGCGACTTTCTGCAAAATATTTATTTGGAAGATTTGGAAGATCGGCCGCGGGGCATTACCGGCGCGGCGATGAAAAAAATCAGTCAGGCATCCGGCAAACAATGGTTTCTTGCTTCTGGAATTTTTGCCTTGATTTGTTTTGTTGTACTTCATTTTAGCGCGTTTCCCTTGCTATTGCAAATCGCGATTGCGCTGCTTGTCGCCGGGGGTTTCGTCTTCGCCGGCGTCAAGCAGCGGGAGAGCCGGCCGGCGCGAGGCTACGCCTGGATTGGCGCGGGGATTGTGTTCTTGTTCGGATCGGGGCTGGCGATCGTCGGGCTGCGGTGGGGCTTGGGCGGCTCCGCGCTGCTGTGGCTGCTGGGATTGCTGGCCGTCGTCTGGCTCGGCGGGGGGCTGTGGCTCAGATTGGCTCTGCCGCAGTGGCTCGGCTGGCTGGCGGCGATCGCGTTGTACGCCTTGCTGCTTGCCGAGCATGCTCCGGCCGCGTCGGTATTCGAGGTGCAGATTTTTTGGATTCCCGCGGCGCTGCTGTTCTTATGGTTAAGCTGGTTTATGCACGTCCGGCTTGCTTCGGCCGGAACGGCGATGTTCGCCGCCGCGCTCGTGCTGTGGTTTATGCCGGAAATATATTCGGCCCTGTACGGAGTTCGTCCGGAGTGGATTCAGACGGAAATTTTGATTAAAATTTTGATCGCGGGCATCGGCATGTTCCGCCTGCGAAAACAATGGATGGAATGGGTTGCGTAACGGATGACGGAGATGAAGGAAATAAAGGATTCGGGAGCGGGGCTGAAGCTGTCCCGCCGTCTGTCGGCGTTGGCGGAGCGCGTCCCCCATGGGGCGCGTTTCGCCGATATCGGGACCGATCATGCGCTGCTTCCGGTATATTTGGCGCTGGAAGGAAAAATCGGGTTTGCCGTGGCCGGCGACATTAACGCGGGTCCGGTCGACGCCGCCAGAAGACAGGTGGCCGAAGCGGGACTGGAGGAGCAAATTTCGGTTCGTCTGGGCGACGGAATGGCCGTTCTGCAGCCGGGAGAAGTGGACACGGTCGCGATCGCGGGTATGGGCGGCAGTCTGATGGCCCGCATTTTGGAGCAGGCCGGGGAGCGGCTTGAAGGCGTCAGGACGCTTGTGCTTTCGCCGCACGTCGCGGAAGACGCGGTAAGACGCTGGCTGTCGGAGCATCGGTTCGCGCTGAACGACGAGCTGCTGCTGGAGGAAGACGGAATTATTTATACGCTGATGCGGGCGCGACTCGCGGACTCGGAGGAGGAGGCGAAGGCGGCCGATTCCCGGCTGTATGATGAGCGATTGCTCGCGCCTGCGCTTGAGCGGGTATCCCGCGCGCTTCTGTACGAGATGGGGCCGCTGCTGCTGCGCAGTCCGAACGAAGACTTTTACCGCAAGTGGGAACAGGAAATCGCCAAGCGGGAAAGAGTGATTTTGCAGCTTAAGCACGCGGTTGCGCCGGAGGCGGCCGAGAAGGCGCGGGAATGGGAGCAGGACGTCAAGGAAATCAGGGAGGTGCTCGCATGTTTGCGCGCGGAGAAACGATCGTCCAATTGATGGAGCGGCTTGCTCCGAAG
The DNA here is from genome assembly GCF_042431195.1 of Cohnella cellulosilytica. Taxonomy (NCBI): domain Bacteria; kingdom Bacillati; phylum Bacillota; class Bacilli; order Caryophanales; family Paenibacillaceae; genus Cohnella; species Cohnella cellulosilytica. The sequence continues at coordinate 218,308 of NZ_JBHMDN010000079.1, read as the reverse complement.
CATTATGCGGTGCCGGACGACAAGATCGGCCTGCAGGTCGGCACGGCGTCGAAGGAAGTGAAGCGCGTGCTCGTGACGCTCGACGTCACGCCGGAAGTGGTGCGGGAGGCGGCCGATCTGGGCGCGGAGCTGATTATCGCGCATCATGCGGTCATCTACCGTCCGCTGGCTCATCTGCGCACGGATACGCCGGCGGGAGCTTTGGCCGCGGAGCTGCTGCGGAGCGATATCGCGGTCTATATTTCGCATACGAATCTCGATACGGCGGAGGGCGGCATCAACGATCTGATGGCCGAAGCGCTGGAGTTGAACGGACGCGACGTGCTGGAGGAGGTGCATACCGATCAGCTCTACAAGCTGGTTGTGTTCGTGCCGGAAACCCATCACGAGCAGGTGCGCAATGCGATTTTCGCCGCGGGCGGCGGCTGGATCGGCAACTACAGCCATTGCAGCTTTAATATCGAAGGAACCGGCACTTTTATGGCGCGGGAAGGCTCCGATCCGTTTATCGGCAAGCAGGGGCAATTGACGGAAGCGAAGGAGATCCGGCTGGAGACGGTTGTGCCGATGAGCGTTCGCAAAAAAGTGGTGTCCGCGATGCTGAAGGCCCATCCGTACGAGGAGGTCGCTTACGACCTGTACAGCATCGATCTGAAGGGGCGTTCCTTCGGTCTCGGGAGAGTCGGCAAGCTGGCGGAGGCAGAGTCGCTGGACCAATTCGCCGAGCGTGTCAAGCGGGCTTTGGACGTACCGTTCGTCCGCGTCGTCGGCGACGGGGCGAAGCCGATCCGCAAGGTGGCCGTGTTGGGCGGCTCGGGGGCGAGATACATTCGCCACGCGATTTTCGCCGGAGCCGATGTGCTCGTAACGGGCGATATCGATTTCCACTCCGCGCAGGATGCGCTGGCGGCGGGCATCGCCATCGTCGATCCGGGCCATCACGCCGAAAAGATCATGAAGCCGAACGTCGCCTCATGGCTCGCCGAGCGCCTGAAAGAGAAAGGCTATGCCACCGAAGTCTTCGCCTCTCAGGTGGACACGGAGCCATTCCGGCTTCGTTAGCGGGGAGGCGTGGCTTGCGCGGTGCTTCGCGTGCTGGATGCGGGGCGTATTCGATGAGCGGCGTACTTCGATGAGCGTTCCAGCTTCGGTACTAGCAGCGTACGGTCAGCCGGATTAGCTCGTGCGACGGTCTTAAGTAACGGAATCCGGGGAATTTGCGGGGGTTAAGCACGTCTGACGGGCTTATGGTCGATGGTCGGAGGTTCGGGAGCGCGATAAGCTCCCGTGACGGTCTTAAGTAACGGAATCCGGGGAATTTGCGGGGGTTAAGCACGTTTGAAGGGCTTATGGTCGATGGTCGGGGCTTCGGGAGCGTGATAAGCTCGTGCGACGGTCCTAAGTGACGGAATCCGGATAGTTTGTGGGGGTTAAGCACGTTTGAAGGGCTTATAGTCGATGGTCGGAGCTTCGGGAGCGCGGTAAGCCCACGTGGCGGGCTTAAGCATCGGAATCTGGATAGTTTGCGGGAGTTAAGCACGTTTGAAGGGCTTATGGTCGATGGTCGGAGTTTCGGGAGCGTGGTAAGCCCACGTGGCGGGCTTAAGCATCGGAATCCGGATAGTTTGCGGGGGTTAAGCACGTCTGGAGGGCTTATGGTCGATGGTCGGGGCTTCGGGAGCTTGGCACGTTTTCCAACAAGTTGTTGCGTCGTTTTCGTTGCCATAGAAGCCGATTCGCGATATACTATTCTTTACACGCCGGAAAGTTTGACAGACAATCGCTGGCGGCTTCGCGCCGCGAGAGGAAAGTCCGGGCTCCGCAGGGCAGGATGCTGGATAACGTCCAGTCAGCGCGAGCTGAAGGATAGTGCCACAGAAATGGACCGCCGATGGCTGCTTAGGCAGATCAGGCAAGGATGGAACCGTGGTGTAAGAGACCACGAGGGACACTGGCGACTTTGTCCCTGGTAAACCCCATCTGGAGCAAGACCGAGGAGAACGCGGAAGCTTCGCGCTTCAGCCCTTGCCCGGGGTGCGTTCGGGTTGGTCGCTTGAGCCGTGCAGCAATGTACGGCCTAGAAAGATGATTGTCGCTTCAATCCGTGGGAGGCTCGCCATGCGCGATCCGTTCTGACCACGAGAAGTACAGAACCCGGCTTACGGCAAGCTTTCCGGCTATGCTCATGCCAATTCAAAAGGTGATACAGGTCGCAAAAACCTGCATCACCTTTTTTGTCGCGCAAACCTTCGCTTCACTTCTCCTTATTTTCACTTCTCCTTATTTTCACTTCACTTTATTTCGCTTCAATTCACTTTATTTCAATTCACCCACTTTATTTCACTTCACTCACTTTATTTCGCTTCATTTCAACCCGTTCAGGCGCTCCAGCTGTTGACGGACGCGGGACGGGAAGAGCTGGAGCGACGATTGCGAGCCGTGCGCGGTCTGGAGGGCGGCCATCACGTCGATCTGGCCGTATCCGAATTCCGCGTCTTTGCCCGTCTGTCCCAAGTCCTTCGCCGTGCCGCGGATCAGCTCCATCACTTCTTCGTTGCTTAAGCCGGAGTTGGCCGCCCGGACCAGCGAAACGAGCGCGGCCACGTGCGGGGAAGCCATCGATGTGCCGGATAAGGCGGCGTATCGGCTTCCGGGGTACGTGCTCGGAATGGAGGTGCCGGGAGCCGCGACGTCGATGTAGTCGCCGTAATTGGAATATTCGGCGCGCCGTTCGTCCGGATCGGTAGCCCCTACGGCGAGCACCTCGGGATAAGCGGCCGGGAAACCCGGACGGTCGGTGTTGTCATTGCCGCTTGCGGCGACGAGCACCACGCCGTTGTCATGAGCGTATTTGATCGCGTCGTGCAGAAATTCGGCCTGCGCGTAATTGCCCAAGCTCATGTTAATGACATGCGCTCCGTGATCCGTCGCCCATATGATGCCTTCGGCCACGGAATAGGTGGAGCCGGCGCCGGTGCTGTCCAGCACTTTGACGGGCATAATTTTGGTATACCAGGTCATGCCCGCGACGCCTTCGTTGTTGTTGACTTCCGCCGCGATAATGCCGGCCACGTGCGTGCCGTGCCCGACGTCGTCCTCGGGATTGCTGGACGGATCGACGATGTTGACGCCCTGGACCAGGCGTCCCTTCAAGTCGGGATGATCGGACTGCACGCCGGTATCGAGCACGGCGACGACGATATCCGGACTGCCTTTCGTGACCCGCCATCCGGTCTCCGTGGCGATTTCCGGCAAATTCCACTGATATTCCGAGTACAGCGTGTCGTTGGGGATCAGCGCCTGCTCTTCGGCCGCGCCCGGCTGCGGTTCCTCCCCGAACCCGTTGGTCAAGTACAAGTAGTGGGGCTCGACGAATACGGGATTCCACTCGCGCTTGAAATACGTTTTCAGCTCGCCCGTCTTATGCTTCTTGGAGCGGAACACGTAGATGTCTCGCGTCTGCTTGACGACGGTCAGGTCGAGCTCCTTGCGAAGCTGCAGGAGCTGCTTCTCCGTCAACGGCTTGCGGAATTTGACGACGACCTCGTCCACCGAGAAATGGCTGGCGTTGCCGTTGTCTTCTCCGCTTCTTACCGTCGTCTCCGCATTGGTGCCGGGGATGACCGATTCGATGCGGTAGCGGCCTTCCTGAGGATAAGGAACGATTCTGAGATTGCGGCGCTGATGCCGCTCCACCGCTTGAATCACTTCCGCGTTGACGAGGGCGACGACGCTATGGCCTCCGGCGTTGCCCGGCTTTTCCGCCAGAACGAAATAGCTTTTCCCGCCGGCCGGAAATACCGGAGTGGAGAAGCTGGCTTGTTTGCGCGCCGCCGAACGCGCCCGCGCCAAATAAGGCCGGGTTTCCCTCATCGTGTCGGGCGTCAGCGTTCCCGCGCTCGACCGGTTGTTCCCATCGAGCCATTCGGCGTAGACGACCTCGGGATGCGCCTTCAGGAGCGCGCGCAAAGCTTCGCCCGAGGCCGAGCGTCTTTTTTCCAGGAAGGTTCGGATATCCCTGGTTACTTGCGCCCTGGACAGTTTTTCGGTTGCGGTCATATCGTTTTGGATCATCTGCAGCTTGTAGGACGTTTCGTTCCGCCCCGGCGAAGGCGCGGCCGGAGAGGGTGCGAAATCGCGATTTTCCCGGTGATCGGAGGACGGCAGCAGCGGGATCGCGAGCAGAACGGCTGCGATGCCGAGCGCTATGCCGGCCCAAGCGTAACGGCGCATGGCGTTACTCTCCTTTGTGCTCCGGACGAGGAGCGGTTATGCTGTTAGGATGAAGGGACGACGGCAAAAATATACGGCGCAATTTGCCCTTGCCAGTACCTTTCGCCGCGGATTTGTGGTACGATAACAGGTAAGTTTCGCAGGCCTACAAGCGGGGCTATTTCGCTTGATGCCCGACTGCTTCGTATCGCCATGCTTTTCGCACAATTGGAAAGGGGATCTGTTCATGTCATCCGCCAATCTTAAGGCGCTTGCCGAATCCAGCAGGGAGAAGCTGAAAGCGGCTATCGATCCGATCGAGCAATTTCTGAATCATCACGCGCTTGAGCAGCTTATCCAGCATGCGGACAATCCCGACGAGGAAGTCTTTTATTCCGGATTGCTGTCGGATCTGAGGCATCTGCTGGTGTTCTCCGAAGTGGCGTACGAGAAGCTCGGAGCTGTGCTGAGAAGGCCGAACCTCGACAGCGATTTGGCGGAGCGCGCGCTGTACGAGGTTTATCATAACGGCGTCAATTCGTTCTTTTATCCGAAAAATGAATGTTATTCCGAAGACGGAAGATACGCATATACGGGACAAGACGCGATCCGTTTCCGGATGAAGCCGGTTCGCGCCGCGCGTGACGTCATTTTGTCGATATCCCGCGTCTACGAAGAGCTACGCGACGATCTGTCGTATTACGAGAGCGATTACTTAACGAATCGCCGCATGCAAGGACAGGCGAAATAGCAAATCTGGCTGCAACCTCCGCCCCCTGACGGTATACCCCGCTTTCGCGGGAGAACACTAGTCAGGGGGGTGATGATTATGCCGAAAGGCGTAGCTTGCAGCGTAAGCAATTGCGCGTTCTGGAAGGAAGGCAATGCCTGCGGAGCCAGCGAAATCATGATTGAGGTGGACGCGCATGCCAACCTGGGCCGGAACGAAGAATTTGCCGAGGAATTCGAAGGACACCGCGATAAAGCGGCGACTTCATCCGTTACCTGCTGTCTGACGTTTGAGCCGAAATCGTAATTCCAAGCAAAACGCCTTCGGAGTCTGTAGGACGAAGAATGCGTTTTGTCGAGACGATCCGGAATAAGGATCGCGGATTTATACTTTCCGAATCGGTAAAATAGGTCTTGAGAAGCGTTTCGGGCGGTCGGTCGGGACTGGTCTCGCTTCCGGGATTGTTGTACAATGGAAATAATCAACTACAATCTGATTATCGGGAGCCGATCGACTTTGAATATAACGACCGATCCTCGACTGCTCAAGCAGATGCTGCTTGCGCAATGGACAACGGAAGCGAACCCGTTCGCCGGGAAGGCCGCCAACGGCGCGGCGGAAGAAAGCGCGGGCGTATTCGATCTGCTTCTCAGCCAGTATACGGCGGATTCGCAAGCTTCGGCGGCGGTCGAAGCCGCGCCGCTTAATCGACTGTCCTCCTCTTCCGTTTATTGGGGCGGGGCGCTGGCTCCGGCCGGCTCGTCCTCGGACTTCGACGATCTGATCGTCGCGGCGGCGGAGAAGTACGGCGTGGACCCGGCGCTGATCAAAGGCGTCATCCAATCCGAGTCCTCCTTTAATTCGAACGCCGTATCCGGGGCCGGAGCCAAAGGACTGATGCAGTTGATGGACGATACCGCACGCGGGCTCGGAGTGGCCGATTCGTTCGATCCGGCGCAGAACATCGACGGCGGAACGCGATTCCTGTCCTATCTGTTGCGCAAATACGACGGCAACGTCGCCACCGCGCTGGCGGCCTACAATGCGGGGCCGGGACGCGTCGACCGGCTGGGCCTGAAGAACGATCAGGACGTCGAAGCCCGGCTGCACGAGCTTCCGTCCGAGACGCAGGGCTACATCCGCAAGGTGCTGAACGCCACCGTCCAGTGGAGCGTCTAACTTAACCGGCCGAACCGGTTTTCCCGGAACGGCAGCGTCGGCTTTAACAAGCGAGACGGGACGGCTGCGGCCGCTGCCCGTCTTTTTAATTTTCCGAATGGAGAACGCCAATGAACACCTATTATTTCGACCACTGCGCTTCCTCGCCCATGCCGCAGATGGTGATCGACACGATGACCGAGCTGATGAAGCTGCACTACGCCAACCCGTCTTCCCTGCACAAAGCCGGGACCGACGCCATGAAGCTCGTGGACAGAGCCCGCGCCAGCGTGGCCGAGCGGATGGGCGCGAAGTTGCGGGAGGTGCTGTTCACCTCGGGAGGGACGGAAAGCAACAATCTGGCGATCAAAGGGCTGTTGGGCCAGACGGGCAGGTCGCCCAAGCATATCATCGTATCGCCGGTCGAGCATCCCTCGGTTCATGAATGCGCGCGGCAGCTGGAAGCCGAAGGAGCGGTTGAATTGACGGTGCTGCCCGTCGACTCCGCCGGCAGGGTCGATCCCGGGGACGTCGCCGCGGCGATTCGCAAGGAGACGGTGCTCGTCAGCGTCATGCATGTGAACAACGAGACGGGAACGGTTCAGCCGATCGAGGAAATCGGCCGAATCGTCCGCAAGCATGCCCGCATCCGCTTCCATGTGGACGGCGTCCAGGCGATCGGGAAAGTCCCGTTCGATTGGAAGGGCTCGGGAGTCGATTTCTACAGCGGCTCGGCCCATAAGTTCGGCGGTCCCAAGGGAGTCGGCCTTCTGCTCGTGAAGGAAGGGATCGAGCTCTCGCCCTTGCTTAGCGGGGGCGGCCAGGAGAACGGCATGCGCTCGGGCACGCTTAACGTTCCGGCCATTGTCGCGATGTCTCAGGCGCTCAGACTGTCGATGGAACGAAGGGAAGCCCGTCGTGCGACGATGTACGAGCTGAGAAGGCGGCTGCTGGCCATCGTTGCGGAAATTCCGGCGTGGGTCGTCAACGGAGCGGCGGACGAACGAGATACGGCGCCGCATGTCGTGAATTTGTCTTATCCGGGAATGCGGCCGGAAGTGATTATCCATATGCTCGAGCGGGAAGGCGTCTACGTGTCCACCCAGTCGGCGTGCTCCTCCAAGAGCCTCAAGCCGAGCCGCGTGCTGCTGGCTATGGGATACGACGCGGATCGCTCGTCGGGGAGCATTCGGATCAGCTTCGGCGACGAGCATTCGATTCGGGATATCGAACATTTGGGCGAAAAGTTAAGGTCGGTCGCGGCCGATTTGAAGCCGCTGGAGAGGACAGGGAAATGAACTATGAACTGGTGTTGGTCCGCTTTGGAGAAATCGTCATTAAGGGGCGCAACCGCAATCGATTCGAAACGATGCTGCTGACGCAAATCAGATTGGCATTGAAGCCGTTCGACAAGCTCGAATTCGTCAGAAGCTACGCCCGGGTTTACATTCGTCTGAACGGCGAGAGCTACGAGCCGGTGGCGGAGCGGCTCAAGGATATTTTCGGCGTTTTGAGCTTCAGCCCGGTGATCGGCTCGGAGCTGGAGCTGGAGGCGATTCGCGAAAATTCCTTGAAGCTGATCCGCAATTTGAGCGTGCCGCCGAGCACGTTCAAGGTGTCGGTCAACCGGGGCTGGAAGCAGTATCCGCACAATTCCATCGAAATGAATCATCTCGTCGGCTCCCACGTGCTGCGGAATACGCCGGATTTGAAGGTCGACGTCCGTCGTCCCGACGTCGAATTGAAGGTCGATATCCAGAAGGACATGGCCTATATTTATTGCGAGGTCGTGAAGGGAGCGGGAGGTTTCCCGCTGGGCATGAACGGCAAAGCGATGCTGCTGCTGTCCGGAGGCATCGACAGTCCCGTGGCCGGCTGGATGGCGATGCGCAAAGGGCTGCGGGTGGAGGCGGTTCACTTCCACAGCTACCCGTTCACGAGCGAGCAGGCGAAGGACAAGGTCGTCGAGCTGGCGAGAAGATTGGCGTATTACGGCGGGAAAATCAGGCTGCATCTGGTGCCGTTCACCGAGGTTCAGACGAAGCTCGCGAATTCCGGCCACGACAACCTGATCATTACGCTGATGCGCAGAAGCATGCTGCGCATCGCCGAACGGCTGGCGGAGCAGAACGACGCGCTGGCGATCGTGACCGGCGACAGCCTCGGCCAGGTCGCCAGCCAGACGCTCGGCAGCATGAACGTGATCGGGCGCGTGGCTTCCCTTCCGCTGCTTCGGCCGCTGGTCATGATGGACAAGCAGGATATTATCGGCTATGCCGAACGAATCGGTACCTACGAGACGTCGATTCTGCCGTACGAGGATTGCTGCACGCTGTTCGTTCCGAAATCGCCGGCCATCAACCCGAACCTGAACATCGTCGAACGGGCGGAAGCGATGATGGGCGGCGAGCTGGATCGCCTGATCGACGAAGCGGTCCAGGGCACGGAAGTCGTCGTGCTGAAAGCCGGCGAAGAGGCCGAAGCATCCGCCGGGGAACAACGGCGGGAGGACGACTGGTTCTAGGAGCAAGCAAGCCGCGAATCGCGCGTTAATGCGATTCGCGGCTTTTTTTGGCGGCGAATACGGGCGCCCGCTTGCTCTCGTCCTTGGCGCGGCGGCGGGCTTTGACGGAATTCGTCCATAAGCCCGCGGCCAGGATCAGGGCGATCAGACCGGCGATGAATATCCAGTACAGAACGGGATTGCGGTCGAAGAAGGCGGCGAATTCGCCTTCGTGGGCAATCATTTTGGCTGCCGTGTACGCCAGTACGCCGGAGCCTAAATAGATGATCCACGGATATTTGCCCATCAGCTTAATAAACAGCGTACTGCCCCAGACGACGATCGGGATGCTGATCGCCAGTCCGAGCACGACGAGGAAATAATCTCCGTGAGCGGCTCCGGCGACGGCGACGACGTTGTCCAGTCCCATCGCCGCGTCCGCGATGACGATCGTGCGCACCGCCGCCCACAGCGTCGTTCCCGCTTTGACGCCCTCGTGCGGATCGTCCTGCACGAGAAGCTTGTAAGCGATCCACAGCAGCAGAGCTCCGCCGAAAGCAAGGAGGTAGGGGATTTTCAGCAAAGCGACGATGAGCAAGGTGGCGGCAATCCGAACGAGCACGGCTCCCGCCGTGCCCAGAACGACGGCTCTCTTCTGCTTATCCTGCGGCAGGTTTCTGGCCGCCAGGCCGATGACGATGGCGTTGTCCCCCGCCAGCAGCAAATCGATGAAGACGATCGTCGCCAGAAGAGACCAGAATTCAAAGCTCAGCACATCCCATCCGAACACTTCCAAGTTTATCCCTCCCTTGCGAATTCAAGCAGTTATACGGCTCAGCGGCGTGATCGGTTCAAAAATAATTGCCGTTCATATCCCGGGCTGCTTGTTCATAAATTGGGTAAGAGGGGGTGTGCCGAATGAACATGATGGAATCGGTGCTCGTATTTCTGGAAATCGTCATGATCAACCTGCTGCTGAGCGGCGACAACGCTATCGTCATCGCCATGGCCGGACGCAGGCTGCCGCCGGAGCAAAGAAGAAGCGCCGTCTGGTGGGGGGCCGCCGCGGCGATCGTTCTCCGATGCGTGTTGACGCTCGGAGCGATCGCGCTGCTCAACATTCCTTTTCTGCGGACGGTGGGCGCGGTGCTGCTGCTGGCCATCGCTTACCAGCTGCTGATGGACCATAAAGAGAAGTCCGCCCATACCCAGGCCGCGAATACGCTTGCCGGGGCCGTGTGGACGATCGTGCTGGCCGATTTCGTCATGAGTCTGGACAACGTGCTGGCCGTCGCCGCCGTCGCCAAGGGTGATACCGCGCTGCTGATCATCGGCATCATCATGAGCATTCCGATTATTATTTGGGGCACCAACTTTATTATGCGTTTGCTGGACAAGCTCCCGGGCCTGCTTTATTTGGGAGGCGGGCTGCTCGGCTATACCGCGGTGGAGATGGCGCTGGGCGATCCCGGATGGCAGCCGTACCGGCACCTGATCTCGGCCGACGCGGAAAGGCTTATCCCGCTTATGGCGGTCTCGGCGCTCCTCCTGGTCGTATTGATCGTGCGGAAGCGAAATCGGCAGGCCGGATAGGCATCTGGTCCCAATCTTCGAATGCTTAGGGAAAATTTTGCTTTCATGAACTGGTTTTTTCCCCCGACTTCCATTAAACTAAAGGAAAAAGCCGTCACGCTTCGTAGACCGGAACGTGAACTGCTGAGAAGAAGTGGGGGAGCCGTCGTGAACAGACAGTCCGCAGCAGTCGGAATCGGAGTCGTGGCTGTTGGCATAATTATTCTTCTAGGCAAATTGGGTGTGTTCGCGTTTATAGGCGCCGTTTTCTGGCCGTTGTTCGTGTTGATTCCGGGAGTGCTGCTTCACGTTCTCTATTTCGGCCGCATCGTTCCTTCGATCGCCTTGATTCCGGCAGGCATTCTTACGGTCGTTTCGTTCGTGTTGATGATCGGCAACTGGTTCGGATGGGGGCTGCTGAAATACCTCTGGCCGCTGTTTCCGCTGGCGATCGCCGTCGGCTTGTATGAATATTATATTTTCGGCTACGATCGTTCCAAGCAGCTGTGGCTCGTATCCGTCGGGCTGGCGGGGCTGTCCCTGCTCTTCTTCGTCATGACGCTGCTGTGGGCGTGGGGCATCTATCTGCTGGCGATCCTGTTGATCGGCGGGGGCGCGTGGCTTGTCGTTCGCAGACCGAAGATTTGGTAATGAAGCCGGCGCGGCGTTGAAGCGAGAGAAATCGGTTGGCTTTTTCACCAATGTAGCGTATAATATAAGGGATGAGGACCAGCGGGCATCTCATGGCGCTGTGTCGATCGTACCGGTAATGGTTATCAACGTCGGCCTCGTGTCGACGTTTTGTTTTGGGAATAAGGGAAACCCGGGCGGCCGCGCGCTTTGCGGGGGCTAACCGGAGAAACCGACAGAGACAACAAGGAGTGGAAGCATGCATTCAAGAGACAAAATTCGCAACATCGCCATCATCGCCCACGTCGATCATGGTAAAACAACGCTGGTAGACCAACTGCTGCGTCAGTCGGGCACGTTCCGCGAGAACGAACAGCTGCAGGAGCGCGCCATGGACTCCAACGATCTGGAGCGGGAACGCGGAATTACGATTCTTGCCAAAAATACGGCGGTCAACTATAAGGACACGTTGATCAACATCGTCGATACGCCGGGACACGCCGATTTCGGAGGAGAAGTTGAACGGATTATGAAAATGGTCGACGGCGTGCTGCTCGTGGTCGACGCTTTCGAAGGGTGCATGCCGCAGACGAAATTCGTGCTGCGCAAGGCGCTTCAGCAAGGTCTGACCCCCGTCGTGGTGCTGAACAAGATCGACCGCCCGGCCGCCCGGCCCGCCGAAGTCGTCGACGAAGTGCTGGAGCTGTTCATCGAGCTCGAAGCTTCCGACGAGCAGTTGGATTTCCCGGTCGTATACGCCTCCGGCCTGAACGGCATCGCCGGCAACTCGCCGGACGATCTGCAGCAGACGATGGAGCCTCTCTACGAAATGATTCTGGAGCATATCCCGTCCCCGAAGGAAAACCCGGAAGAGCCTTTGCAATTTCTCGTCACGCTGCTCGATTACAACGAGTATTTGGGCCGCATCGCCATCGGCCGCGTCAACCGCGGACAAATCCGTCAAGGCCAAGTCGTGGCGGTCATCGACCGCGAGGGAGCGGTGAAGCAGGCCCGCATCGAGAAGCTGTTCGGCTTCCAGGGGCTTAAGCGCATCGAGGTGGAAGCGGCGGCCGCGGGCGACATCGTCGCCATCGCCGGCTTGAAGGAGATCAACATTGGCGAGACGATCGCCGATCCGAGCCGCCCGGAGGCGCTGCCGGTGCTCGCCATCGACGAGCCGACGCTGCAGATGACCTTCCTCGTCAACAACAGCCCGTTCGTCGGACGGGAAGGCAAGTGGGTCACCTCCCGCAAGCTGCGCGAGCGTCTGTTCAAAGAGATCGAGACGGACGTGAGCTTGCGGGTCGAGGAGACGGACAGCCCGGACGCGTTTGTCGTCAGCGGCCGCGGCGAGCTTCATCTCGGCATTCTGATCGAAAACATGCGCCGCGAAGGCTACGAATTGCAAGTATCCAAGCCGGAGGTTATTCTGAAGGTGATCGACGGCGTAAAAAGCGAGCCGATCGAGCGGCTGCTCATCGACGTGCCGGAAGAGAACATGGGCGCGGTCATGGAGAGCCTCGGAACGCGCAAGGCGGAAATGGTCAACATGATCAACAACGGCAACGGCCAGGTTCGCCTGGAGTTTCTGATTCCCGCGCGCGGTCTGATCGGCTACAGCACGAACTTCCTGACGCTGACTCGCGGCTACGGCGTTATGAACCATGCGTTCGACAGCTACGGACCGATGGTCGGCGGCCAGGTCGGCGGCCGGCACCAGGGCGTGCTGATCGCGAGCGAGACCGGCAAAACGACGATGTACGGCATGCTGTCCGTAGAGGACCGCGGCATTCTGTTCCTGGAGCCGAGCGAAGAAGTGTATGAGGGCATGATCGTGGGCGAGCATACTCGCGATAACGATATTATCGTCAACATTTGCAAAGAGAAAGCTCTGAACAACATCCGTACGGCGAACAAGGAAGAGACGGTCAAGCTGAAGTCGCCTCGTCTGATGTCGCTCGAGGAAGCGCTCGAATATTTGAACGACGACGAGCTGTGCGAGATTACGCCGAAGAGCATTCGTCTGCGCAAAAAGGTACTGAACAAGAGCGAGCGGGACAGAGCCGAGAAGCATCGCCGGATGGCCGAGACGGGCGTATAAAGCTCCGAACGTGAGAAAAGGGGGATTCCCATGCAGCAGTGGTTTCACGATCACCCGATTATTTCTTATATTCTCATCGTCGCGTGCACGATTTATATTTTCAATACCGTGTTCAGGGTCGGGAAGCTCCCGATCCTGAAGGAAATTCTCGTCCATCTCGTATTGGCGATCGGCTGTCTGGTGCTGCTGCTGCTGCAGCTGGACAAGCTGCCGATCATCCAGTGCATGGCCGTCGCGGTCGCCATGATGCTGCTGCTGCGCCTGCGCCAGATGTACGACAAACGCAAAGCTTACCGGAAGAACAAGGACGGCGAGGCGCCGCGGGTCGGTTGATCCGCGGTCGCCCGGTTATCCGGGGACGCCGCTTACGAGAGGGGAAACCGCCGTGTCTCTGATGGATGCTTTATTTTACTGGCTGCAAATGAAATGGATCGTCTTCAAGCGGCCCGATGACGAGGCCGCGCGGGAGACGCTTGGCTTTTTCGCGCAAATTTTGTCGGAAGACCACCGGTTGACGTCGTTCGATGTCCGTTCGGAGGACGAAGGCAAAGTATACATAACGTATGTCGAAGCGGAAAACGGGACCGAGCGCACGGTCTGGTTCGACCGTGAATCCGTAGAGCAGCTGAATCGGGATATGTTCGGAGAGCCTGCGGGCTGCGGTCCGGATTTCGAAACCGAGGACGAGGAGGAACAGCCTTGAGTCAGAATACACCGTTGCCGTCCCGTTCGAGCCGAAACGCCGCTCCCAAAGCATCGAAGAAGCCGAAGAAGTCCCGCGGAGGATTTCGCTGGGGCAGATTTATTTTCATGCTGCTCGCCATTGCGATCGTGCTGCTTGCGGGTTACGTCGCTACCTTGTATTTCGGCTCCTACAAGCCGAATCTGTCCAAAATCGCCAAACAGCAGGAAGACGGAATCAGCGGACCGGTCGTCACGACGATTCCGAAGGAGGAGCGCGCGCAGGTCAAGCCAATCTCGCTTGTCCTGCTCGGACTCGATACCCGCAGCGAAACCGGCAGCATGAACACGGACGTCATGATGGTGGCCGCGTTTAATCCGCAGACGAAAACGGCGACCGTCGTCTCGATTCCGCGGGACAGCGACTTGAACGTGGACGGGTACAAGCGGCACAAGGCCAACGGTTATTACGCCGCCTTCTACATGTACGGCAAAAACTCCGAAAAGCTGGAGAAGGAGAGATTGCCGGCTTACGCGCGGGACGAGACGCGGCTGCTGCTGTCGAGATTCTTCGATGTTCCGATCGATTACACGGCGGTGATCGATTTTCAAGGCTTCGTCGACGTCGTGGACGCGCTTGGCGGCGTTCAGGTCAACGTTGATCAGAATATGCGATACCAGGATTCGGTCGACGGCACCGACATCAATCTGCGGAAGGGCGAGCAGGAGCTCGACGGGGAGCAGGCGCTCGGCTTTGTCCGCTATCGGCAGTCGAACCGCAACAAAGGCTTTGAGCCGACGGCGGAATCCAGCGATTTTCAGCGCAACGAGCGGCAGAGCCAGGTGCTCGGCGCCATCGTCGACCGGATGAAGTCGCTCGGCAGCGTGACGAAGGTCGGCGGGCTGCTGGACGCGGTCGGCAACAATCTGCGGACGGATATTCCCGCCGCGCAGATCGAGAACATTATCGCCACCTACTTCGGCATCAACCGGTCCGACATTCGCTTTATTCCGCTGACGGGCACCTGGAAAAGTCCTTACGTCTATCTGGACGAGGACAAGCTGGCGGAAGCGAAGCGGGCGCTGGGCGAGGATCTTGATCCGGCGGGGCGCGGAGGCGCCGCGACGGTCGGAGCATCCGCCAGTAAGTAGGATTGGCGAAGCGGGGCTGTTTCCTAAGCCTGCCAAGCTGCTTCAAAAGAGACAATCGATGAACAAGGCGCAAGGGGTATGTACCTCCTTCCGATGCTATATGCTCCTGAAACGGGAATGATTAACCCGTGACAGGGTGATTTCAGGAGCGTATGAGGCATCTCCAGGAGGTACATCCCCCTTCTTTGTCTATCGATCCTCTCAAGCAGCTCTGCCTTCGAGGACAGCCCCTCTTGCGATTAACGGAGGATAAAATTTTGCGCGAGTAAATCCCGCCACTCGGCGTAGGAGGCCCAAGCTCTGCCGTGCTCCAGCATCGCCTTCGCGGTATACAGTCCCTCTTCGACCGATCCGACCCGATCGGCAAGGTGGAGCCGATAGGCCGCGTTCAGCAGAACCTGGTTTGTGAAAGCCAGGTCGGCATCGCCGCGGAGCACGGCTTCGGATGCTTCGATCTGCGCGGCGGCCGTCCATTCCCTGTCCGGAACGGGAGCGTCGAGTCCCCAGGCTTCGGGACTGACGACGTGCAGGCTGGCGCTTCCCCGGTCGACGGCATATGTGCGGGTCGGGCGATCGACGAATAGATCCTCCGAGCCTTCCGCTCCCTGCACGATCAGCGCTTTGCGGTAATTCAGCGTCGTTAGGAGACGGGACAGCCGATCGAACACGGTGTTGTGGAATACGCCGAACACGAGGTAGGGAGAACGGCTGTAGTCGATCAGCTTTTCCGCCGTATTCAGCACCGTTCTCATGCCGAGCTGTTCCCGGATCGGACGAAGCTCTCCGAGCGGCGGGCACCATTGCTCCGCCGGCACGTACAGAATCCCGGTTTGCTTTGCGGCGGAGACGAGCGTCTCGCGGGGCAGTTCGTCCGGGCGAATGCCGATGACGCCCAGCATATCGTGAAGCGTGATCCCCCATTTGGGCGGAAGGGAGCCGCTTCCGTGAAGCGTAATCGGCAGTCCCGCCGCGGCCAGAACGAACGAGCACGCGAACGAGGCGTAGAACGACTTCTTGCGCCCGTCGTAAGGCCCCGCGCAGTCGAGGCCGTCCTCGTGCGGAGGCTCGCGGAAGGCGGCCGCCCTGCACGCTTCCACGAACGCTTGAAGCTCCTCGACGCTCTCCATTTTAATTCGTTCGGCAATGAAAAACGCGCCGATCTGGGCGGGAGTCGCCCGCAGGCTCAAGATTTCTTCGGCCGCCCGCAAGCTTTCTTCGTAGGTCAAATCCCGCGCTCCGCGCTTGCCTCTCCCGACTTCCTTTAACCATGCGATCATTTCCGTTTCGCCCCTCTCTCTTTGTTTTCCTGCAGCAGCTGATGCACCTTGACGATCGAGGTGGCCACGTCGACCATTCTTTTGCGCTCGTTCATCGCCTGCTTGCGCAAAATGTCGTAGGCTTCGGATTCCGTCACGTTTTTGAGGTCGCATAAAATTTTTTTGGCGATATCGATCCATTTTCTCTCTTCGATACGCCCGAGCAGCTGTTCGCGTTCGCTCTGCCACTGTCTTCGTTCCATGAACTGCTTCGAGCCGATATGAAGGGCCCAATGAATTTCGGAGCCGGACATGGAAGGCGTCAGCAGGCCGTCGAGCGAGATATCGTCCTCGCAGGCTTCCAGGGATTGGGCCGCCGCGGCTTCGTCGCACCACCACAGGAGCGGCAGGGGCTTATTCTCCAGCAGATAGCCGCCCCAGCCTTTAATCGCATGGATCGGCAGCTGCATGATCGCCGCATCCGCGTCCTTGACGAGCCGAAGCGCCTGGTCCTGCGAAGAAGTCGCGAATACGAAGTAGCCGTGCGAACGAAGCGTCGATTCGGGGGAACGCGCCTTGGGCGAGGGAGGCAACGATTTCTCCGCCGAGGGAGCGCGATTGTGAATAACCAACAAGGAACGCATCGTCGATCACCCCGTCTCTGTAGATGTAACCTAATTTTTCATTATGTCATATAATCTCACGTAAATTTATATCACAGGTCAAGCGAAACTGTCCATCGTTCATGAAAAATAAAATTTGCGTCAGGTATGTTGACGTCGTTTGGCGTGATATTGTATAGTGAATCCATCAGCATTTACAATTTCATCTCGAGGGGTACAATGGGGTACTCGCTCAAGCGGCAATGGAGCCTGCTATCGAATTCGCGGAAAAGAACCGATTCCGTGAATGCGAAAGCGGGCTTTTATGTTGATCGGCTTCAAGAAGGGAGAGAGAATTCTATGAACAACGCCAGGAAAAAGCTGGTGCTGGTCGGAAACGGGATGGCGGGCGTGAGGACGATCGAGCATTTGCTGAAGCTTGCTCCCCATGCATACGACGTGACCATCATCGGGGCGGAACCGCATCCCAACTACAATCGGATTATGCTGTCTTCCGTTCTGGCCGGGGGCGCAAGCTTGCGGGAAATCGTACTCAACGATTGGGACTGGTACGAAGAGAACGGAATTCGTCTGCTTGCGGGGCAAAGGGCGATCGGCATCGACGCGAGCGCGAAACGGGTAACCACGGATAAAGGAATCGCGCTGGAGTACGACAAGCTCGTTCTGGCTACCGGCTCCGACCCGTTCATGCTGCCCTTGCCCGGGGCGGACAAGGAAGGGGTCATCGCGTTCCGCGACTTGAAAGACTGCGAAACGATGATAGAAGCCTCGAAGAGAATCAAGAAGGCGGTCGTCATCGGCGGCGGGCTTCTCGGGTTGGAAGCGGCCAGAGGGCTGCTCCATCTCGGCGTGGACGTCTCGGTCGTGCATATTAACGGCTATCTGATGGATAGGCAGCTGGACGAGACGGCGGGCGGAATGCTGCAGGCGGAGCTTGAACGGCAAGGCATGAAGTTCCTGCTGCGCAAACATTCCGTCGCCGTGCTCGGCAGGAAAAAGGTGACCGGCCTCGCTTTCGCGGACGGGAGCGAGGAGGAGGCGGAGCTGATCGTCATGGCGGTCGGCATCCGACCCAACGTCAAGCTGGCGAAGACGGCCGGAATCGAGGTCAATCGGGGAATCGTCGTCAACGATTGGCTGGAGACGAACGTTGAGGATATCTACTCGGTGGGAGAATGCGCGGAACACAGAGGGATCGCCTACGGTCTTGTGGCGCCGCTGTACGAACAGGGGGCCGTGCTCGCCAAGCGGCTGGCCGGGGTCGAGACGGCCGGATATGCGGGCTCCGTCACCTCCACGAAGCTTAAGGTATCCGGGGTGGACGTCTTCTCGGCAGGCCGCTATGACGAGCCTCCGGGCTCGCGGGCGCTGCGTTACCAGGACGAGATCGACGGCGTGTACAAAAAAATCGTCCTGCAGGACGATAAGCTGGTCGGCGCGGTGCTGTTCGGGGACACGGGAGACGGAGCGAAGCTGTTTTCGATCATGAAAAACGGCGAGTCGATCAAAGGGCGCGAGAAGGAGCTGCTGCTCGGCATCGTTCCTGGACAGAAGGGCGCCGATCCGCTCGAGCGGTTGAAGGGGCTTTCGGACGACGAGATCATTTGCGGCTGCAACGGCGTATCCAAGGGCGCGATCGCCGACGCGATCCTGAATAAAGGCTGCTCGAGCGTAGGCGAGATCAAAGCCTGCACGAAAGCTTCGGGCTCCTGCGGCGGCTGCAAGCCTCTCGTCGAAGGGCTGCTCGCCGTCTATGCGGGCGAGAACGCCGTAGCGACCAAGGAAGGCATCTGCGGCTGCACGGCTTTGGGACGCGACGAGATCGTGGCGGAGATCAAGCGGATGGAACTGAAGAGCATCAAGGAAGTCATGAACGTGCTGGAGTGGGGCAATGCCGAGGGCTGCTCCAAATGCCGGCCGTCGCTCAACTATTATCTGGGCATGCTGTGGCCGGAAGAATACAAGGACGAGAAGGAGTCCAGATTCACGAACGAGAGGTATCACGCGAACATTCAGAAGGACGGCACGTATTCCGTCGTTCCGAGAATATACGGCGGAGTGACGTCTCCGGCGGAATTGAAAAAGATCGCGGAGGTGGCGGAGAAGTTCGACGTGCCGATGGTGAAGTTCACCGGCGGGCAGCGGCTCGACCTGCTCGGGGTGAAGAAGGAGGATTTGCCGAAGATGTGGGAGGAGCTGGAGATGCCGTCCGGACACGCGTACGGCAAAGCGCTTCGCACGGTCAAAACCTGCGTGGGTTCCACGTTCTGCCGCTTCGGAACGCAGGATTCCATCGCGATGGGCATTCGGCTGGAGAAGGAGTTCGAGCGGCTGAACACGCCGGCGAAGGTGAAGCTCGCGGTATCCGGCTGCCCGCGGAATTGCGCGGAAGCGACGATCAAGGATTTCGGCGTGGTGGCGATAGACGGAGGCTGGGAGCTGCATATCGGCGGCAACGGGGGCGTTCACGTTCGCGCGACGGATCTGCTGTGCGTCGTGAAAACGGAAGACGAGGTCGTCGAGTGGGCCGGTGCGTTTCTTCAATATTATAGAGAGAACGCCCAATGGAACGAAAGAACGTCGAACTGGGTGGAACGGGTCGGACTGGACGCGGTGCGAACCGCTCTACAAAACAAAGACGACCGTGCGACGCTGTGCGCCCGAATCCGCAAGACGCTCGATCTGACGACCGATCCGTGGAAGCAGATCGTCGAGAACGGCGCGCTGCGCAAAAATTTCGAGCCGCTGGCGGAAGCGCAAAACGTATAAGGCCAACCATTATCGACCAAGGCAGGTGCAGGCGCATGAGCAAGCTTCATGTCGGCAATATCGACGACATCGATGTCAAAGGGTCCCGCACATTGCGGATACGGGACAAACAGATCGCGTTATTCCGCTTGTCGGACGGGGAAGTGCTCGCGGTCGAAAACAGGTGCCCGCACAAAGGAGGAGCTTTGTCCGAGGGCATGGTGTGCGGACGGGTCGTCCACTGTCCGCTTCACGATTGGAAAATCGATCTGCGCAGCGGCAGCGCGCACGAGCCGGACCACGGCTGCGTCGATACGTTCGAAGTCGAGGTCGACCGGTCGAACGGATCGATCTACGTCACGATTTAATCGGGAGGGGGAGAGCGCATGGATTATGTTAAGCCGTCTCAGATCGTCAATCAAATGATCGATTCCGGAACCGCCAAGGCGAATCTGCCGCCGGTTCAGCTGCTGCTCCGCGGGGGGCTGGCCGGCGCGATTCTGGCTTGCGCCACGACGCTTGCCTTTACCGCGACCGCGCAAACGAATCTCGGCATCGTGGGGGCCGCCGTGTTCCCGGTCGGATTCGTGATCATCGTTCTACTCGGACTCGAGCTCGTTACGGGCAGCTTCGCGCTGATTCCTCCGGCCGTCCTGAAGAGAAAAACGACGCCGGGCAAAATGCTCTCCAGCTTCGGCTGGGTCATCGGCGGACACGTGCTGGGCTGTATTGTCTATGCGGCTTTGTACGGCTTGACCGTCACGAAAATGGGGACGGACATGGGCAGCCCGCTCGCCCAGACGCTCGTTCAGACGGCGGAAGCCAAAACGCTCGCCTACAAGGAGATGGGAGCGTCAGGAATGGCGCTTGTCCTCATCAAAGCGGTTCTCTGCAACTGGATGGTGACGCTCGGCGCCGTCATGGCGCTCGCTTCCAACTCGACAATCGGCAAGATCGCCGCCATGTGGCTGCCGATTTTTATTTTCTTCGGGCAGGGCTTCGAGCACGCCGTCGTTAACCTGTTCGTCATTCCGGCGGGCATGATGCTCGGCGCGAACGTCGGCTTCGGGGATTGGCTGATCTGGAATCAGATTCCGGTGTTTGTCGGAAACTTCGCGGGAGGAGCGCTCTGCACGGGGCTGATGTATTATTGGTCGCAGACCGCGGCCTCGGCAGCGCCTCCGGCAGGCGGGACTTCCCGCGCTAGATCGGAGGCGGCGGGCGCGGAGAAAAGCGCCTAAGGGCCGGAAATCGTTCGTCCGGCCGGCGCCGCGATGCCTGAGCGAAAGTCCGTTGGAAAGCAAGCGGGGATATGCTATAATCAAACCAGCAAAACCGTTTGGGGGGCTGCGGGTGATTCGCTCGAAACCTACTTCCTTGACCGATCGGATCGTTCAACAAGGCGCATGCGAGCGCACGGCCAACCGTGCGCCTGCAGCCATGACGAAAGCCCAGTGGCCATCACTGGGCTTTTTTTGTCATTTGCGGGGCTGTTCGGCCGGGGTCGTTCCGAAGTTTTCCGGCTCCCTCGGAGGCATAATGTTGCGCGGGATTTGCGGAATGAGCCGTCCCACGATGTCGGCGAGCTCGTCCGTAAATCCGGAGATCGGCCGGCCGCTGCGAATGTCGGCGCGGATTTCCCGGATTCGCTGTCCCATATCGATGTCCGCCGTGACCAGCGCGTCGATGCCGTAAGGGTCTTTGCGGAACGCTTCGGCTACCGCGTACTTGATCGTCCCGACCTGAGAACGCTCCATCTTCTCGTCGACGTCGATCCCGACGATGGCATATTTGCCGAAGACGACGCAATTGGCATTCTGCACGCCTTCGACGCCGCGGGCCAGCGCCTCGAGATGAGCCGCTTTCTCCTGAGCGCCGCGCGGCGCGCCGTCGGCCGTTTCGTTCAGCCCTTGCGCGCGAGGATTGTATTCCGCCGACTCCGGATTCGCCTGCTTGCTTCCGCAGCCCGCAGAGCCGAGAACGAGCAGGAACGCCAGCAGCGCCGCGGCCGCCCAAGCGATTGTTTTGTCCGTTTTCATCGTTGTTCACCACCCGGTTGGAGGGATGCCCGGATCGGCCGCGCGGCCGACCGCAGGAAAAGGCTTGCTCGTCGTATTGTTCCCTGTCGTTCGATCCCTATGTAAAGAAGCTGTGGAGAAAAAAACGGAACCTGCTGGATAGGAACGCCCAATAAGCTCGAATCGGGAGGGAACGCCCATGAGAAAAATTTACGTGCTGGATACGAACGTGCTGCTCCACGATCCGCTCTCTTTGTACGCCTTCGACGACAACGAGATCATCATTCCCTCCGTCGTCCTGGAAGAAATCGACTCCAAGAAACGGCTCGCCGACGAGATCGGGCGCAACGCCCGGAACATCTCGCGGGAACTGGACGCCATGAGGACGCAAGGGCCGCTGCATGCCGGCGTGCCGCTGCCGGGCGGAGGCTTGCTTAAAGTGGAAATGAATCATCGGCGATTCGTGAAGGTTCAGGAATTGTTCGGCGAGATGACGAACGATAACCGGATTCTCGCGGTGGCGCTGAATTATCATATGGAGGAGCAGGAGTCGGACGACCCGCGGCCGGTCGTTCTCGTCAGCAAGGACGTGCTCGTGCGCGTGAAGGCGGACGTGCTCGGCATTGTCGCGCAGGATTATCTCTCCGATCGGATCGCGACGGATACGGATCAATATACCGGGTATTTTACGATGCTCGTGCATCCGTCGGTCATCGACGAATTTTACTCGACTCGCTCGCTGAACATCAAGTCTCTCGGGCTTAAGACGACGCTGCATCCGAACGAGTTCGTCATTTTGCGGGATGAGCTCGGGACGTCGAAATCCGCGCTGCTCAAGGTGACCTCGGACGGCCAGCGCCTGGAGCCGCTGCATATGAGCAACGACCCGGTGTGGGGCATTACGGCCCGCAACGCCCAGCAGCGGATGGCGCTGGAGCTGCTGCTCAGCGACGACATTCCGCTCGTTACGCTGACCGGCCGGGCCGGCACCGGGAAGACGCTGCTGACGCTCGCAGCTGGCTTGCTGAAGACGGAAGACGAGCACAGGTTCAAGAAGCTGCTGATCGCCCGTCCGGTCGTGCCGATGGGCAAGGACATCGGTTATTTGCCCGGCGAGAAGGACGAGAAGCTGCGTCCGTGGATGCAGCCGATCTACGATAATCTCGAATATTTGTTCGATACGAAGAAGGCCGGCGATCTCGATAAAATTTTGATGGGCATGGGCAGCATTCAGGTCGAAGCGCTCACGTACATTCGGGGGCGGTCGATTCCGGGACAGTTCATCCTTATCGACGAGGCGCAAAACCTCAGCAAGCACGAGGTGAAGACGATCGTCTCCCGCGTCGGAGAGAACAGCAAAATCGTGCTGCTCGGCGATCCGGAGCAGATCGACCACCCTTACCTGGACTCGCAGAGCAACGGGCTGACCTATCTCGTCGAACGCTTCAAGGAGGAGGGAATCAGCGGCCACGTCACGTTGGAGAAGGGAGAACGCTCGCGGCTGGCCCAGTTGGCCACCGAGAAGCTCTGAGGACGGGCCGGAGCGATTGAGAAGCTCCCGGCGGCGCCGTCGGCCGGAAGCCGCGATTCCGAGAAGGGTTAAGCGATCGGAAGGTCAAGAAGTCGGAGGAGGCCGGTTCCTGCTGTCGCGGGCGGCCTCTTTTGGCTGCCGGGCGGCAGGGGGGATAAAGCGCTTCCCGAAAAGGGGAGACAGGCCGGGCCCGTCCTGTTATCATGAAGGTAGCGTTATGTAACGAAACGACGAAAAAAGGTGAGCTTGTGGCGCGACGGAAGCTGGTCTCGGTGTTCCTGCTGCTATGCATCATGGTTCTATTGTTGTCGCCGTGGGCGGATGCGCCCTCCCCCTCTTCGGTTCCCGTCGCCGTGCAGCAGGGCGGAGCGCAAACGGTCCAGGAGCCCGAGGAAGCCGAAGAAATCTCGCGGATTACGATTGAAGCGGCGCTTGAGGAACAGGAGTTCCGCGCCTTGTCCAATATGAACGACGACTTCGTGTTCAGGCATCCCGATATCCAGGTCGAACTGCGGAGAATTTCTCCCGAGAACGCTTACGAGACGTATCGAACGGCTTCGGAGCTGGAGGAAGCCGCCGACGTGATGCTGTTCCGCAACGAATGGGTGGCGGAATTCGCTTCGTCCGGCTACCTGCACCCCGCCGACGCCGCGTTCGCGGGCAAGGCGTTGGGCGAGCAGTTCGAGGCGCTGTCGGCCCCGCTGAAGTGGAACGGCTACCTGTGGGGCGTTCCGCGCGATATGGACCCGTACGTGCTCGTCTGGAACGCGGAGCTGCTGCGGGCCTGGCTCGGAGAGGAAGCGGAGTTTCCGCTGACAGGCGAGCAGTGGGCGGCCGCGGCGGCTGGCGCGGAGACGGAGGAAGCGAACGGCGCCTATTGGTTCGCCGTCGACGGACAGGACCCGTACGCGCTGCTGGCCTGGCTGGAAAATTATGCGCAGGAACGAACCGACGGGCTGTGGGAGCAAGACGGCGAGCCGTGGGAGGAGACCGCGCGGGGCCAGGCGATGGCTTTGCTGGAAGAGAAGCGGGATCGCGTCCGCTTCGGACGCGACGTCCGCGAGGCGCTGAGCGCGGGCAACGCGCTGGCGGGCGTCCTGCCGTATTCGGAGGCGGAGGAGCTGGTGTCGCGCGAAGGCTCCGGGGAGCAGGCGGAATTCAAGCTGGCGATCGACCATCATTCGTGGAACCTGCCGTACATATGGCCTCGGGGCAGCAGCTTCGTCATCTCCTCGCGCACCGAGGCCGAAGAGGCCGCCGGCGTATGGATCGCGGACATGACGGGAGAGCAGGCGCAGCTGCTGCACATGGAGGAGCAGGGCAAGCTTCCGGTATTCCGCTCGCTGTACGACGTCGACCGAAGATTGTCCAACCTGCTCCCGGGCCGTTCGGGACAAGCTTTTCCAAATCAGGCTCCGCTGCTGTCCGGTCCGGACGCGGTTCGGGAGCTCGACCGTCTCGGAGAGCTGTGGGGCGAATTTTCCGGCGGTCAATTGACCTGGGAGGAATGGCAGGAAGCATGGGAGAGCGGGACGGGAGACTGAGGAGCTCAGCCTCCGATCCCGAGGTCTACCGTCAACAGGCCGTCCTCCATCTCCACGCTGCGGGCTTTGACGTATTTGATCAGCTTCTGCGGATAGAAGCCGAGGTCGAATTCCTGTTCCAGTTCGGCTCTTGTCGTATCGGGCAAGGCCAGACCGTTGAAAACAAGCTTATCGACATGAAAACGAATGGCGTTCTCCGGCTCGTTCTCGATCGTATAGCGGCCCTGGATGGTGACCTGCAGATGGCCGTTGTCGCCCTCCATCGTAAGCAGGCCGTCGTCGAATTTAAACGAGAAGTCGTCGAAGCGGCTGTCCTGCGAGCGCAGAAATTCGTTTAACTGGCGATCGGACAACGTCAGCTTGGTTTTCAGGCCGTTTGTCTGGACGATGCCCGGCGTTTTTTTGACGTAATCGGGAAGCTGGGTCATGGCGCTGGCCAGCGCTTTGAAATGCTGCTTTACCTCGTACAGGCCCACATTCCTCCAATACGCCTGCAGCTCATCCATCAGCTTGCGGAGCATTTGCTCGTCTCCGCTGGCGGCGAGCTCGCGGTCCAGATCGCCGCGCAGCGCGTTCATGCGATCCCGCTGGGCGACCAGCCCGGATTCCACGGCGACCAGATCGTCCTTCTCCCGCTTCAGCCGTTCGTATCCGCTCTTAAGCTCGCGATACTGCTCCGCGTAAGCGTTCATCGTCCGGTGATCGGCCTGCACGATGAGGTCCATCGTATCCCAGACGCGGATGATCTTCGGCAGGGAGTCGGCGTGCAGCAGCGCAGCCATCCAGAAATCCTTGTAGCCCATATAATAGGATCGCAGAACGTGGCCCGCCTTCTCGCGCTGGACGGCGATCGCCATCTCGCGTTCGGCGAGCAGCCGTTCGTTCCGCTCGATGTCGGCCTGCGCGCCGCTCCGCAGAGCGGAGATTCTGTCGATCTCGCGATTCAGCTCGACGACCGACAAGCTTTTCTCCAGCAATTGTCGCGTTTCCTCGGGATAAGGCTCGGCATGGACGGGAAGCAGGGCTCCGCCTCTGGAGACGCCCAGCAGAAACATAGAAACCGCGAGCGTTAATATACCTATCCGACGCATCGGGTCACTCCTTTCCGGCGGCGTCCGATCCTATGTTATTATAAACTTTCAAATTCCCTTGGGAAAGGTGCGAATAGAATGGTTAACGCCCAAGCTCGGCATCCCTCCCTTCCGGCCGCGATCGCGGCAAGCATCGAGGAGCGGGGATTGCGGGGGATCGCGGCGGACGGGTCGGAGCTGTCCGCCATTCCCTTTCACCAGTATATGTCGCTTTGCCTCTATCATCCCGATTTTGGTTATTATCGTTCCGGTGCGCCCAAGGTCGGAAGAGACGGGGACTTCTACACGAGCTCGCATATCGGAGAGGCGATGGGCGAGCGGCTGGCAAGCTGGCTGCGCCGGACCGCGTTCGAGCGGTTCGGGGGAGACGAGACGGTCGAGGTGCTCGACTGGGGCGGCGGCACGGGGCGGCTGAGCCGGCAAATGCTGGACGCATGGTCGTCCTCGGAAGCGGACCGCGGGGGAGAAGGCTCGCTCTCGTTCGTCGTCACCGTCATCGACGGGAATCCGTCGCATCGGCGGGAGGCGGAGCGGGAGCTGGCGGCCTACATTCGCGAGGGCCGGGCTCGGGTGGCGGACGAGACGGAATGGGAGCGGTTGGTCGTTCCCGGCCGGCCGGTCGTCGTCGCGGCGAACGAGCTGCTCGACGCCTTCCCCGTCCACCGGCTCGTTAGGGAACGCGGAGAGCTGCGCGAGTGGGGAGTGGCCTGCGCGGAAGGCGGCGGCTTCGTCCCGTGCCGCATGGAGCCGACCGAGCCGCGGCTGGCCGAATGGCTGCGGGAGGAAGGGATCGGGCTGCTGGACGGCCAGACGGTCGAGGCGAATCTGGACGGCGCGGCCTGGGCGGCGGCGCTCGCGGGCGGTCTGGAGCGAGCGCTGCTCGTCTTCATCGATTACGGCGACGAGACCGCCGAGCTGACCGGGCCGCACCGGATGGACGGAACGCTGCTCTGCTACCGCGAGCACCGGGCGCACAACGATCCGTACGTCTGGCCGGGAGAGCAGGACCTGACCGCGCATGTGAACTTCAGCCATATCCGGCGCTGCGTGGAGCGCCAGGGGGCAAAGGAGATCTGGTACGGCTCGCAAAAGCGGTTTCTGGTCGAGGCCGGTATTTTGGAGCAATTGACGGCGCATGGCCATTCCGATCCGTTCCATCCCGTCGCGCGCCGAAACCGCGCGATTCGCCAGCTGCTGCTCTCCGACGGGATGAGCGAGCTGTTCAAGGTGCAGGTCTTCCTGGTGGATCGCCGGCCGAAGTCCGAATAATCAAGCAAAAACGCCTGCGGCGTCTTTAAGACGGCGAACGCGTTTTTGTCGGAGACGATACAGACAAGGATAAGGGTGAAACTTATAAATTCTGTATCGTCAAAAAAAACGCCTTCTTCGTCGCGGGGACGAGAAGGCGTTTTTTGTCGCTGTGTGCCGTATGTATCCGGTCTAAGTTACACGGGAATTCCCATCTCGAAGACGGACCAGTACGTAAAACCGAGGAAAGCCAAAACCATATAGCCCCAGAAGACGTACAGGTATGTGCGCTCGGTAAAGTTCAAATAGCCGATCAGGAAGAAAACGGCGGTCTGGATGAAGAACAGCAGGGCGAACTCGTACATGTCTCCCGCAAACGCCATCAGGGCAATTGCCAGCGTCCAGAAACCGAGGACCCTAAACATACGTGCCATCGTGAATACCCCTCTCATACGCGCAAAGACGATTTCTAAAGCATATTATAACGGCTCCGCATAGGCATGTAAACCCGGCAAGTCGTGACGAATCGGCAAACTTTTTCCGCGTTCCCTTATCGTTCCCCGCCTCCGCAAGGGTTATGCGCGCAATCGACGCCGGATCGTTTTTGCATTTTCGAAAGGTATAGTGACAGGAAAAGTGGATATAAATAGGAGTATCCGATAGATTCTATGAATTCTACTACGGGCATAGAAATGAAGAAAGCAGCAAAATATATGCGAAGCTTGAAGGAGGGAAGGGCAACATGACGGCTGCAAGACAAGACGCATGGAGTCCGGATGACGACCTGATCTTGGCGGAGGTTACTTTGCGCCATATTCGCGAGGGCAGCACGCAGCTGTCCGCTTTCGAAGAGGTAGGGCAGCGAATCGCCCGGACTTCCGCGGCATGCGGTTTTCGTTGGAATAGCTGCGTACGCAAAAGATACGGCGAAGCGATCGGATTGGCCAAACAGCAGCGTCAGAAACGGAATTATCTCAAAAAGCAGGGGATTTCTATTTCCGGAACTGAACGGCTGGTCGCAGAGGAAGGCGAAAGCGGCAAGCAGGAGCTGTTGTCTGCGGAGTCGCTGTCGCTTGAATCGATCATCCGCTATTTGCGTCAATGGAAGAATACCGTTCAAGAGATGAGCAAACAGATCCGCCAGCTTGAAAAAGAGCTGAAGGAGAAGGACGAACGGCTGTCCGAGCTAAGCCAAACGAATGAGCGGCTCTCTAAGGAAGTCAACGAGGTGCAGACGGACTATCAGGTCGTCAACGACGATTACAAGGCGCTGATCCGCATTATGGATCGCGCGCGCAAGCTGGCGTTCCTGACGGAAGAGGAAGAGGAACGAGCGAAATTCAAGATGGACGCCAACGGCAATCTGGAACGAATCGAATAAAACGGTCGAACCCGCAGGGCTATCCCTGCGGGTTTTGCTTTGGTATCTTTAAGAGAGCGATAGGACGAACCGGACTTCTCTGCGGGGAGAATCCGGGGGCAGGGAGGAAGGAACGCGACATATGGACGAGAAAGCGGCCGTGCTGGGCGGCGGGTCGTTAGGGCTGCTGCTGGCGGGCAAGCTGCGCGCGGCGGGGCGGGACTGCGTCGTCTGGACGAGAACGCGGGAGCAGGCCGACAAGCTTAACGAAGAGGATTTGCTGCTGACGGAAGCGGAGGGCGCTCCGGAGCGCCGGTCGACCGTCTCCGCCGTCGCATGGGACGAAGCGCCGCCGTTCTCCGGAATCGTCCTGCTGACGGTTAAGCAGACGGCGCTCGAGGAACGGTTTCTGAGACGGCTGGCCGAGCTTGTGCCTCCGGGAGGAACGGTCGTTCCGTTCCAGAACGGAATCGGGCACGTCGAAGCGCTGCGGGAGGCGCTGCCGGGAAGAGACGTCGTCGTTGCGCTGACGACCGAGGGCGCTCTGCGGACGGGCATGAACCGCGTGCGGCATACCGGACGCGGAGACATTCGGCTGGGAGACGACGGCTTGGCGCGGCCGGAGCGGCTGGAAGCGGTCGAACGAATGCTGAAACAGGCAGGATTTTCCGTGTTTCTGTCGAAAATGTTGGATAACGACATGAAGCGCAAGCTGCTGATCAACGCGGTCATTAATCCGATTACGGCGATCCTGCGCATTCCGAACGGCGCGATTCTGGAGTCGCCGGAAAGGCTGGCGCTGGCCGAATCGTTGTTTCGGGAGACGTACGGGGTGCTCGCCGCTTACGGCCTGGAGGGAGAGGCCGAGCTATGGGACGCGATCGCGCGAGTCTGCGAGGCGACGGCCGGCAACCGCTCCTCGATGCTTCAGGACATCGACGCGGGCAGGACGACCGAGATCGACTCGATCAACGGAATGATCGCGCGCATGGCTGCGGCGAAAAACTTGGACGCGCCCTGGAACCGCATGGCGACGGCGCTCGTCAAGGCGCTGCATTAACAACGGATATGAGGTGACGCATGAGCTCCATCTGGAATGCACTCGTCCAAGCCTATGCTTTTCTGGCTACCGTACCGGTTATTCCGTTTATTCTCGTTTTCGTCATTATGACCTTCATAGGCAGCGACCGGAAGAGTGCGATCCAGCTCTCGATGGACATTACGACGGCGTTTCTGTTCGGCTGCGTGGCTTCCCTGTTGAACGGTCGGCTGCACACGGGCTTCGGGCCTTTTTTTCTGCTGCTCGTCATGCTGATCGGCGGCGGGCTGATCGGCAGCGCGCAAAACCGGGTGAGAGGCAAGGTCGATCCGAAAAAGCTGCTGCGCGCCGTATGGAGGCTGAGCTTTTTCGGCTTGTCCGCGCTGTATATTCTTCTCATGCTGCTGGCGATCGTTTTTCCGACCGCGGCGAAGTGAAAAACCGCCGGCTGGGAGCCCGAACGCGAACGGGACCGAAGGTGTATACATAACTGTGCAGAGCAAATCCGCTATTTTCCTCGCAAATCTTTTGACGATCCGACTTCGGTTGTGTACAATCGATTTTGATAGCACAACGACAGATCGGGGGAAAGCTCCCTTTGGATATTCTACCTTATTTCGAATCCAATCGTTCTTCTTTGGCGGAGCGTTATAGATTAGAAGACTCGCAAGTCCGGGAATTGTTCGGCAGCCATCCCGGCGAGGCGCGTTCCTGGGAAGACCGGGCGGCCTATCTGGACGATACGGCCGGCGGAAGGGCCGACCTCCGGCGCGTGGCGGAGGCGGTCAAAGCGTATCACCGGAAGCTTCCGGCGCACGCCGAAACGGACAAAGCGTTGGAGAAGCTGGAGCGCGAGGGCGCGCTTGTCGTCGTCGGAGGCCAGCAGGCCGGCCTGTTCGGCGGGGCGCTGCTCATTTATTACAAGGCGCTGTCCGTCATCCAGGCGGCGCGCGAGGCGGAACGCCGTTTGAACCGGCCGGTCGTGCCGGTGTTCTGGATCGCGGGAGAGGATCACGATTTCGACGAAGCGAATCATGTGAACGTGCAGACGCCGGGCGGAGAAGTCCGGCGCGTGCGCATCGAACGTCCGGAAGGGCCGCGGCTGGCGGTCAGCCGGACGCCTTTGTCCGCAGAGCAATGGGCCGACGCGCTCCGGGAGCTGGCCGCCCAGCTGCCGGACACGGAGTTTAAGCCGCAGCTGCTGGACCGGCTGCAAAGCCATGTGACGGACGCTCCGTCGCTTAGTCTGGCCTTCGCCCGGCTGCTGGCCGATTGGTTCGGCAAGCAGGGGCTGCTGCTGCTCGATGCCGACGACCCGAATCTTCGGGCGCTGGAGGGACCGATGTTCCGCGAGCTGATCTCCCGCAGCGACGAGCTTGAAGAGGCGCTAAAGGCCGGCGAGGGCCGCGTGCTCGCGCAGGGCTTCAAGCTTCAGGCGGAGACCGCGCCGGGCAGCGCGAACCTGTTCCTGCACCATGAGCAGGGCCGGCTGCTGCTGCATAAAGACGCCGGCCGCTTCGTCGACCGAAGGGGAGTCGTCTCCCTCTCGCGCGAGGAGATGCTGGAGCTGACCGCCCATCGTCCCGACCTGCTCAGCACGAACGCGCTCACCCGTCCGCTGATGCAGGATTATTTGCTTCCCGTGCTGGGGACCGTGCTCGGTCCGTCGGAGATCGCCTATTGGGCCATTCTCGGCCCGGCTTTCGGGGAGTTCGGGATGAGGATGCCGCTCTTGCTGCCGCGGCAGTCGTTCACTTACATCGAGCCTGCTGTGGCGGGGCTGCTGGACAAATATTCGCTCACCGTCCAGCAGGCGATCGAGGATTGGGAGACGCTGCGCGCCGAATGGCTCGGCAGCCAGGACGAGTGGAATCTGGAGGAGCAGTTCCGCCGCGTCAAGGAGCAGTTCGCGGCTTTATACGAGCCGGTGATGAATACGGTGTCCGGGCTGCAGCCGGGCTTGGCCCGGCTTGCGGAGAGCAACCGGGACCGCATCGTGGAGCAGATTTCTTACCTGGAGTCGAGATCCGTCGACGCGATCGCCAAGCGGCACGAGTCGTCGCTGCGGCAGTGGGATCGGATCAGGCAGTCGCTTACTCCGCTCGCCAAGCTGCAGGAGAGGGTATACGGTACGATCCATTTCTGGAACCGGTACGGTCCGGGCTGGCTCACGCTGTGGCACGACGTGCCGTTCGACCCGGCCGGCGGCCACCGCTTGGTAGGCGGCTGGCCGCATCCGACGGAACGA
Source organism: Cohnella cellulosilytica (assembly GCF_042431195.1). Classification (NCBI taxonomy): domain Bacteria; kingdom Bacillati; phylum Bacillota; class Bacilli; order Caryophanales; family Paenibacillaceae; genus Cohnella; species Cohnella cellulosilytica. The sequence continues at coordinate 186,863 of NZ_JBHMDN010000079.1, read as the reverse complement.
TAATGGAACGCTAATTTATTGAACGATGGAGGAATGGACCTTTATGAAAACCGCCTTGAAAAGCATCGTGCGCGATCCTTCGCTCGCGCCGGAAGGCAAGCTCAAGATCGACTGGGTGCAAGCCCATATGCCGGTGCTGAACCGGATTCGCGAGGAGTTCGAGCGCGATCAGCCGTTTAAGGGGCTGCGCGTGGCGATATCCCTTCACCTGGAGGCGAAGACGGCCTATCTCGCGAAGGTCGTGCAAGCCGGCGGCGCGGAAGTCGTCATTACCGGCAGCAACCCGCTGTCGACGCAGGACGACGTATGCGCGGCGCTCGTCGAGGACGGTATCGCAGTGTTCGCGAAATACAATCCCGATCCGCAGGAATACAAGGATCTGATGGTCAAGACGCTGGAGACGAAGCCGGACCTCATCATCGACGACGGCGGCGATCTCGTGTCGATTCTTCATTCGGAGCGCCAGGATCTGCTCGCGCAGGTGCGCGGCGGCGCGGAGGAGACGACAACCGGCATTTTGCGCCTGAAGGCGATGGAGAAGGACGGATCTCTCAAGTTCCCGATGGTGGCCGTTAACGACGCTTACTGCAAATATTTGTTCGATAATCGTTACGGCACGGGCCAATCGGTATGGGACGGCATCAACCGGACGACCAACCTGGTCGTCGCCGGCAAGACGGTGGTCGTCAACGGTTACGGCTGGTGCGGCAAGGGCGTGGCGATGCGGGCCAAAGGGCTCGGAGCGAACGTCGTCGTCACCGAAGTGGACGCGATTCGCGCGGTCGAAGCTTATATGGACGGCTTTGCGGTCATGTCGATGGCGGACGCGGCCAAGGTCGGCGATTTCTTCGTTACGGTGACGGGCAACAGGGACGTCATTCGCGGCGCGCATATCGCGAACATGAAGGACGGCGCGATTCTGTCCAACGCGGGCCACTTCGACGTCGAGGTCAACCTGGTCGAGCTCGCCGAGCTGTCGGTATCCAAGCGCGTCGTGCGCCGCAACATCGAGGAGTACGTGCTGAAGGACGGACGCAAAATCTACGTGCTGGCCGAAGGACGCCTCGTCAATCTGGCGGCAGGCGACGGGCACCCGGCCGAGATTATGGATATGACGTTCGCGCTGCAAGCGGCGGCGCTGCGCTACGTGAACGAGAATTACGAAAAAATCGGCAGCCAGGTCATCAACGTTCCGTATGAGCTGGACGAAAGAGTGGCCCGGACGAAGCTGGAATCGCTCGGCATCGGCATCGACGCGCTGTCCGACGAGCAGAAAGCTTACTTGGAAAGCTGGACCGCCCACTGAAGCCTAGATTTAGGGAGCTGTTTCGCAAGTAAACAAAGATGTACCGAGCGATAATCGATGGAATAATGTGAGTCGCATCTATCTCCTTCCGATGCTATACGATCCTGAAATTTTGAACTTGTAAACCCGTCACAGGGTCATTTCAGGAACGTATGAGGCAGTCTCCAGGAGATAGATGCTTTTTCTTTTTCATCGATCCACGTACGTTGTTACTTGCGGGGCGGCGCCCTATTTTTATTTTAAACCGCGCGGCAACATTTTCCTTTTCGTTCACGTCTATCCAAATAGAAGTCATTTATTGGCCAGATATAACGAAAAGGGGAGATTTCGATGAAAGGGAAGCGGTTTGGCTTGTGGGGAAAGCGCTTGCTGGCAGCGATGGTCGCGGCGGTATTGGCGGCAGGACTGGCGGCGTGCAGCGGCAGCTCGGACGACTCGGCGGGCGCGGCGAAGATGTCCATGGCCGATCAGGCCGCGGCGCCGGCGGAGATGGGAGAGATGCAGATGGCGGAGGCGCCCGCCGCCGCGGCTTCGTCGGCCGTGCAGGCCGATTCCGCCACGTCGGTCGACGGAGCCGCGGCCTACACGGGGGGCGGCATCGGGCCGATCGCCGACGCCAACGCGGGTTACGGCCGCAAGGTGATCTACCGTGCGGATATGGTCATGAAGGTGAAGGAGTTCCGCACGGCGGAGGAGCAGCTGCTGGATCAGATCCATCTTAGCGGCGCTTACGTGCTGCAATTTTCCGACAGCCGCAATGCGAACGAGATCGGAGCGAACTACGTCATCAAGGTGCCGTCGGACGGCTTCTCCCCGTTTCTCGAGAAGCTGCAGAAGATCGAGAGCCTGAAGTTCGAGCGCGAAGTGCAGGGCAGCGACGTCACCGAGGAATTCGTCGATCTCGAAGCCCGACTGAAAACCCAGACGACGCTCGAAGCCCGTTATCTCGACTTCATGGACAAGGCGACGAAAACCGACGACCTGGTCAGGTTCGCCAACGAGCTGGCACAGGTGCAGGGGACGATCGAGCAGATTAAAGGCCGCATGCGTTTCCTGGAGCAGAACGTCGCCTTCTCTACGGTTAATTTGCGCCTGTACCAGGATTCCGGGCTCGCGGAGTCGAAGCAGGAGGACGAAGAAGGAAAGAAAACCTTCGGCGACCGAATCTCGGACGCGCTGCTCGGCAGCGCGAACGTGCTGCGGCAGTTCGGGGAAGGGCTGCTCGTCGTGTTGGCGGCGATGCTCCCGATATTGATCGTCGTCGCCGTAGTCGGGGTTCCCGCGTATTACGTCGTCCGCAAGCGCGGCGCGGCCAGACGCCAAGCCTCCGAGGAGAAGCGCAGGGCGTGGAACCGGGAGCGTCTGGAGGGCGAACATTCCGACAATCCGGAGGAGGCGCAAACGCTGGCGGAGCCGGACGGAACAGTAGAGACGGAAGGGGCGGAAGAGGCGGCGGAAACGAAAGAAGCCGCGGAGAAACATCCGGATTCGCCGGAAGAGAGTCGTTAATCTCGTAAAATATTTTTTCACAAAATCCTGCCTTCGGGGCAGGATTTTTATTTTACGTCGCGAATAATCATCATAAGTGGTTCAAAGTGGTGAAAAGTGGTGGAGAATGGGGGAGGTGTGGAGAGCTTATGTTTTTAGGGGAATTTCAGCATACGATCGACGATAAGGGAAGAATCATCATCCCGGTGAAATTCCGCGAAGCTCTCGGCACCGACTTCATCATTACCCGCGGGCTGGATAACTGCCTGTTCGTCTATCCGCGCGAAGAATGGGCCCAGCTCGAGCAGAAGATCAAGACTCTGCCGTCCATGGCGGCGAACGCCAGAGCGTTCTCCCGGCTGCTGTTCTCCGGCGCCTCGGAATGCGAGTGGGACAAACAGGGCAGGGTAAACGTACCGAACCACCTGCGCGAATACGCCAAGCTGGACAAGGAATGCACCGTCATCGGCGTCTCCAGCCGGGTCGAGATTTGGGACAAGGCGACCTGGGAGGACTACTCCCGCCAGTCGGCCGAATCCTTTAACGAGATTGCGGAGAAGCTGGTCGATTTCGATTTTAATTTCTGATCCGTCCCTTCCCATGTTTACAACCTCTTTAACCATACATAAACGACAAGAAAGACGGTTCCCTTGCAGGGCGCCGGGAGGCAGCGGCTATGTTTCATCATGTTACCGTATTAAAAGAAGAATCCGTAAAGGCGTTAAACGTGCGTCCGGACGGTATTTACGTCGATTGCACGCTCGGCGGCGCCGGGCATAGCGCGCTGATCGCGTCGCAGCTCGGCCCGCAGGGCCGGCTGATCGCGTTCGATCAGGACGAGGCCGCTCTCGCGAACGCGCGGGAGAAGCTGGCCCCTTACGGCGATATCGTAACGTTGGTGAAGAGCAACTTCCGGCACCTGAAGACGGAGCTGAAGCGCGCCGGAGTTCCCGAACGGGACGGCGTGCCGCAGGTCGACGGCATTTTGTTCGATCTGGGCGTCTCCAGTCCGCAGCTCGACGAAGCCGACCGCGGCTTCAGCTACAACCACGACGCGGAGCTGGACATGCGAATGGACCGGGAGCAGCCGCTCACGGCCAGAGAGATCGTGAACGAATGGAGCGAACGGGAAATCGCGGACATTCTGCGGGATTACGGCGAGGAGAAGTTCGCCCGCAAAATTGCGGCCAGCCTCGTCAAGCTGCGGGAGAAGTCGCCGATCGAGACGACCGGGCAGCTGGCGGACATCGTGAAGAACGCCATTCCCGCGGCGACCCGCCGCACGGGCCCGCATCCGGCGAAGCGCTCGTTCCAGGCGCTGCGTATCGCGGTCAACGACGAGCTGGGCGCCTTCGAGGAGGCGCTGGCGCAATCGATCGACTGCGCCGGTCCGGGAGGCCGCATCGCGGTCATCACCTTCCATTCGCTGGAGGACCGCATCTGCAAGACGGCGTTCGCCAAGGAGGTCGCCAGCTGCAGCTGCCCGCCGGATTTTCCGGTGTGCGTATGCGGAGGCGGAGAGGGGCGGCTCAGACTGACGCCGCGCAAGCCGATTCTGCCGTCGGAGGAAGAGCTGGAGCTGAATCCAAGAGCCCGTTCCTCCAAATTGAGAGTAGCCGAGAAGCTCGGATAACCGGGCTGTAAATACGCAAGCTTATTTTATTTCGAGAGGGGCACTGACTTTATATGGCATATTACGGCAACTTGGCGCTTCGTCCGGAGCGCGTAGAAGAACAGAAGGTCAAACAGCAGAGCCCGCGGATTCCGAGTCCGCCCGCGCGATCGCCGCGGAAACGGCAGCTGCCGATCGGAGAGAAGCTGCTCTATTTGTTGACGATCGCGGCGGTCGCCTTCGTGGCGGGGGCGATCATTTTCCGCTATGCGCAAATCTATCAAATCAACGGTCAACTGCAGACGGTCAACAAAACCTATAACCAGACGACGGAACAAACGAAGGAGCTTCAGCGGGAGGTGGAGCGGCTGAGCGATCCGGGCGCGATCCGGAAGAAGGCTTTGGAGCTGGGATACGTTCCGGTGACGGCGGACAGCATCGAAGCCTCGAAGAACGATCGGACTCCCGTTACGGACAAGCCTTAAGAGAACCACGGAGGACAAGAGCATGGCAATGGCGAAAAGAATCAAATTGAGAACGCTGCTGGCGGGAGGGATTTTCACCCTCCTTTTTGTCGGTTTGGTCATGCGGGTCTATTGGGTGCAGGTGGTCAAAGCCGAATTTTGGACGGAAGAGGCGATGAAAACCTGGAACGCCAGCGAGACGCTTAAGCAGGAGCGCGGCATGATCCTCGACCGCAACGGCAAGGTGCTGGCCGCCGATGCCGCCGCCTACACGATCGCGGTCAATCCGAAGCTGATCGCCAAATTCGAGCAGGAGCATCCGGAATGGAAGATGGCGGACCGGATCGTGTCGAAGCTTCATAACGTGCTCGGCACCTCCGAGGACAAGCTGAGAGAGATGATTGCGTCCAAAAAGGACAACGGCGAGTACCGCGATCAGCGCGAGATTCGTCCGGAAGGCTGGAAGGTCGACAAAAATGTCAAGGACCGGCTCGACGCGTTCCGGGAGGAGCTGCGCAAAATTACCGGCATCAAGACGGACGTCGGACTCTATTTTCTCGAAGAAAAGAAACGCTATTATCCGAAAGAGGCGCTGGCCTCCCACATTCTCGGCTACGAGGACAAGGAGGGCAACGCGATTCAAGGGCTGGAGAAGAAGCTCGACGAGGAGCTCAAAGGCTCCGAAGGCTATATCAAGTACCAGAAAGACGGCGCGAGAATGCAGCTGCCCAACGGCAAGGTCGAATACAAGCAGGCGCTTGACGGCAAGGACATAACGTTGACGATCGACGAGGACATCCAGTTCTATATCGAGGAAGCGCTAAGGGCGGGCTACGAGCAGTATAAGCCGATCAGCATGACGGCGATCGCCGCCGATCCGAACACGATGGAAATTCTCGGCATGGCGAGCTTGCCCGATTTTAATCCGAATTCGTATTGGGAGAAAGCGCAGGATTTGTCCGCCTTCCGCAACAACGCGATTCAATCGCTGTACGAGCCCGGCTCGACGTTCAAGATCGTGACGCTGGCCGGAGCGGTGGAGGAAGGGCTGTTCGATCCGAACGCTTATTACAAGTCCGGCTCGATCAAGTACAGCGACAAGGACAAGCCGATCAAGGACCACAACAACGGCGTCGGCTGGGGCGAAAACGGCATGATTACGTATTTGGAGGGGCTGAAGCACTCCAGTAACGTCGCGTTCGTCAAGCTGGGCTACCAGATGCTGGGCAAGGAGCGGCTGGTCCAATATATTAACGATTTCGGCTTCGGCCAGAAGACGGGCATCGAGCTGCCGAACGAGGTGTCGAAGCCGTTCAGTCTCGACTGGCCGTCCGAGGTGGCCACGGCGACCTTCGGCCAGGGTAAAGTATTGGTCACCCCGATTCAGCAGGTGGCCGCGGTCGCGGCCGTCGCCAACGGCGGCAGATTGCTGCAGCCGCATCTGGTGAAAACGATCAGCGACCCGAATACGGGCGAGAAGGTCGTCACGGAGCCGACGCTCGTGCGCCAGGTCATCTCTCCGGAAACGTCGCGTCAGGTCGGCTTGTATCTGGAGCAGGTGGTCAGCGACTTGAAGGACGGGACGGGACGGGTCGCCTATACGCCGGGCTACCGGATCGCGGGCAAGACGGGTACGGCGCAGAAGGTTTCGAGCGGCCAGGCCGGCGGCTACGCCAAAAACAAATACGTCGTATCCTTTATCGGCTACGCGCCGGTCGAGAATCCGAAAGTCGTGCTGTACGTCGTCGTCGACGAGCCGCAGATCGACAACGCCGGCGGCGGCGCGGTCGCCGGTCCGATTTTTAAGGAAATCATGGTCAAATCGCTGCAAAAGCTCGGGGTTGAACCGAAGCTGGACGAGTCGGAGACGGAAGCCTCCAAGGACGAGTCGTCGACGGCCGAAGACAGAAACGCGGTGCTGACGGCGAACGTGCCGGACGTGACGGGGATGACGGTCGCCCAGGCGCTCGATCGGCTGACGCAGGGCAAATTCCCGCACGGCGTGCTCGGCAAGGGAGACAAGGTGCTGCAGCAGCTGCCGAAGGGCGGCAGCGTGATGCCGACCTCCCAGAGAATCTACCTGCTGACGGATACGAAGACGGGCAACGTGCCCGACCTGACCGGCTTATCGCTGCGCGACGCGCTGGAGATGTGCTCCTTGCTGCAGGTGACGGTCAAGGTCGAAGGCGAAGGATACGTCGTCTCGCAGCAGGCGGTCAAGGAGGACGACCGCTGGACGCTGCATTTGAAACTTGCTCCCCAGGATCAGGACGATGCGGCGGGAGAGGAGCCGGACGGAGGCGACGGTTCCCCGGAGGACGAACAGCCGTCGACGGACGAGGCCGCCTCCGATTGACGTACCCGGCGCGTCGACCGACAATACCGGCGCTAGCGGACGTGATGGGGACCGACCGACAAAAACCGGCGCCGACGGACGCAGCGGGTACCGACGGACGAACCCGGCAGCGGCCGACGAAACCGGCTTCGACCGACGAGGGCTTGTTCTAACCCTCTTGTCCGCGGAATAGTCTGGAACAAGGCGATAGCCTTGCAGACGTTCCCGGGTAAGGGGGTTTTCTCTTGAAAAAAATATCGCAGGTGACGGTCCGCAAACGGCTCTATATCGCGCTTGTGTTCGCGGTGTTCGCCTTTGCGGCGCTCGTGCTTAGACTCGGTTATGTGCAATTGTGGATCGGCGGCGAGATTACGAAGAAGGCCGAGGATTCCTGGAGGCGGAACATTCCGTTCGAGGCGAAGCGCGGCGAGATCGTGGACCGCAACGGCATTCGCCTTGCCTATAACGTCAGCTCTCCGACGATCTACGCGATTCCGGTGCAGATCAAGGACAAGCGGGCCGTGGCCCGGCAGCTGGCCGGACCGCTCGGCATGTCCGAGGAGGCGCTGTTCGAGAAGCTGTCCAAACGGGAGTCGAGCGTGGAGCTGAAGCCCGGCGGCCGGAAAATGACGATGGAGAAGGCGCAGGAGATTCGCAATCTCGGACTGCCGGGCATCGTCGTGACCGAGGACAACAAGCGCTATTATCCATACGGCAGCATGGCCTCGCACGTGCTCGGCTTTACGGGCAGCTACAACCAGGGCTTGACGGGGCTGGAGCTGAAATACGATCAACGGCTGACGGGACTCAGGGGCAGCGTATCGTATCTGTCCGACGCCGCGGGCCGCAAGATGCCGCAATCCTCGGACCAGTACGCGCCGCCGCAGGACGGACTGACGCTGCAGCTGACGATCGACCAGACGATTCAGTCGGTCGTCGAGCGGGAGCTGGACCAGGCGATGCTGCAGTATCAGCCGAACGGCGCCATCGCCATCGCGATGAACCCGAACACGGGGGAGATCTACGCGATGGGCAGCCGGCCGACGTTCGAGCCGGACAACTACCAGGAGGTTTCGGCCGAAGTATACAACCGCAATCTGCCGATCTGGATGACCTATGAGCCGGGGTCTACCTTCAAGATCATTACGCTGGCCGCCGCGCTGGAGGAAAAGAAGGTCGATCTGGAGCACGAGCGCTTCTACGATCCGGGTTATATTGAAGTGGCCGGCGCGAAGCTGAGATGCTGGAAGCCGGGCGGCCACGGCAGTCAGACGTTCCTCGAGGTGGTGGAGAATTCCTGCAACCCCGGGTTCGTGACGCTGGGCAATCGGCTGGGCAAGGAGAAGCTGTTTTCGTACATTCAGGAATTCGGCTTCGGCAAAAAAACCGGCATCGACCTGCAGGGGGAAGAGAACGGAATTCTGTTCAAACTGAAGCAGGTCGGCCCGGTCGAGCTGGCCACGACCTCGTTCGGACAGGGCGTGTCGGTAACGCCGATCCAGCAGATTACGGCGGTATCGGCGGCGATCAACGGCGGCAAGCTGTTCAAGCCGTTCGTCTCCAAATCGTGGATCCAGCCGGAAACCGGCATCGTCCTCGAGGAGACGGAGCCCCAGGTCGTCCGGCAGGTCATCTCGGAGGAGACGTCCGCGAAGGTGCGGGACGCGCTGGAGAAGGTCGTCGCGCAGGGAACGGGAGCGAAAGCGTTCCTGAACGGCTACCGGGTCGGCGGCAAGACGGGAACGGCGCAGAAGGTCGTGAACGGGCGTTATTCCAAGAGCGAGCACATCGTCTCGTTCATCGGGTTCGCTCCCGCCGACGATCCCCAGCTCATCGTCTACGTGGCCGTCGACAATCCGCAGGGCGTCCAGTTTGGCGGCGTCGTCGCCGCTCCGATCGTGCGCAACATTATGGCCGACGCCCTGCCTTACCTGGGCGTGGAGCCGCGCAGCAAGCAGGTGGAGAAGGAATACAAGTACGGAGAGCCGCGCACCGTCACCGTGCCGAATCTCGTGGGCAAGACGGTGGCCGACATTTACGAGGATATGAATTCCGACTTCCAGCTGTCGGCTTCCGGCAGCGGGTCCGCGGTCGTCCGCCAGGCGCCGGCGGCCGGAGCGCGGGTCGAGCAGGGCTCGGTCATCCGCATTTATCTCGGCGCGGGCGATTAAACTTTGCTCATCCTCTTGAATGAAGGCTATGCGTTGGAACATAATGATTGTACGTTGTTTCTGCGTGCAGAACGCCATATCAGGTCGTCAGGAGGCCGTTATCCCATGAAACTGCTCGAACTCTCTCAACAATTGCTGCTTGCCCGGATTACAGGCGACGGCTCCGTCGCCATTCATAGCCTGGAGTCCGATTCCCGCCAGGTCCGGCCGGGCTGCCTCTTCTTCTGCCTGCCCGGCCACACGGTGGACGGACACGATTATGCCGAGCAGGCGCTGGCGCAGGGGGCGGCGGCGCTTGTCGTCTCCCGCGAGCTGCCGCTGTCCGCGCCGCAGCTTGTCGTGCCGGACACCCGCAACGCGCTGGCAATAATCGCCGATTACTATTGCGGCCGGCCGTCCCACAAGCTGAAGCCGGTCGGCGTCACGGGCACGAACGGCAAGACGACGACCACCTATTTGGTCGAGCGGATTTGGGCGGATGCGGGCGTTTCCGCCGGCGTCATCGGCACGATCGAAACCCGTTACGCGGGACGGAGCGTGCCGATGTCGGGGACGACGCCGGACGTGCTCCGCTTGCAGACCATTTTGCGGGATATGGTCGAAGCGGGAACGGAGCGCTGCGTCATGGAGGTGTCCTCGCACGCGCTTCATCAGGGCCGCGTAAAAGGCTGCGATTTCCGCACGGCGATCTTCACCAACCTGACGCAGGACCATCTTGATTATCACGGGACGATGGAAGCTTACGAGGCGGCCAAAGCTTTGTTTTTCTCGCGGCTCGGCAACGTCTATTCCGACGATCCGCGCGAGCGCAAATACGCGGTTCTGAACGCCGACGACGCGGCGTCGGACCGGCTCGCCAGGCTGACCTCCGCCGAGGTGCTGACCTACGGCATCGAGAACGACGCCGACTTGCGCGCTTCCGATGTGCGGATTACGGCCGGCGGCACGTCCTTCCGGCTGGAATCCCCGTTCGGAAGCCGCGAGGTCGGCTTAAAGCTCGTCGGCAAGTTTAACGTATATAACGCGCTCGCGGCTTTGGGCGCCGCGCTCTGCGAGGGGATCTCTCTCGACGGCGCGCTTGCCAGCCTGGAGCGGATCGCGGGCGTTCCCGGCCGCGTGGAGCCGGTCGACGCCGGCCAGCCGTACGCCGTCATCGTCGATTACGCGCATACGCCGGACGGGCTCGAGAACGTGCTGAACACGGTGAAGGAGCTGGCCGACGGCAAAATTGTTTGCGTGTTCGGCTGCGGGGGCGACCGCGACGCCACGAAGCGTCCGATTATGGGGCGGATCGCCGCCAGGCTCGCCGACGAGATTATCGTGACGAGCGACAATCCGCGCACGGAGGACCCGCAGCGCATTCTGAAGGACATCGAAGCGGGGCTGGAGGAAGCGAGCGTATCGCCCGCCCGCTACGAGCTGGAGCCGAATCGGCGAGCCGCGATTGAAAAAGCGGTTGATCGGGCAGGCCCCGGCGATGTAGTATTGATTGCGGGGAAAGGCCATGAGACGTACCAGATCGTCGGACGGGAAACGCACGATTTCGACGATCGTCTTGTGGCGAAAGAAGCGATAAGGAGTCGAATGCGGTGATGCAGGCAACGATTCGGGAGACGGCCGGGTGGATCGGCGCGCAGCTTGTCGGCGGCGAGACGCCCGGAGCGGAGGAAGCGCGCCTGAGCGGCGTTTCGACCGATACGAGACGGATCGGTCCGGGTCAGCTGTTCGTTCCGCTGAGGGGAGAACGGTTCGACGGGCACGATTACGTCCGGGCGGCCAGGGACGCGGGGGCGGCGGCCGCGCTGTGGGACGCTTCGGTTCCGCGGCCGGAGGGCTTGGACCTTCCACTGCTGCTCGTGGAGGACACGCTGGAGGCGCTGCAGCGTCTGGCGGCGGCTTATCTGAGCGAGCGGCTGGGCTCCGCTACGGTCGTGGCGATTACCGGCAGCAACGGCAAGACGACGACCAAGGATCTGGTCTCGTCCGTGCTGGCGACGTCGTTCCTTGTACATAAAACCGAAGGCAATTACAATAATCATATCGGTTTGCCGCTGACGATTCTGAGCGCGCCGGCCGGGACCGAGGCGCTTGTGCTGGAGATGGGGATGAGCGGCTTCGGGGAAATCTCCCTGCTGTCCCGGCTGGCCCGCCCGGATATCGCAGTCATTACGAACATCGGAGAATCGCATCTGCTGCAGCTCGGCTCGCGGCGCAACATCGCCAAGGCGAAGCTGGAAATCGCCGAAGGGCTGAAGCCGGGCGGCACGCTCGTCTATTGCGGCGACGAGCCGCTGATCGCCGAAGCGCTCGCCGAGCGGCCGCCGGCGCCGGGAACGAAGCTTGTCGCGTTCGGCGAGAACGCGGGCAACGATTGGGTGGCGCGCTACGTTCGGGTGACGGCGGAGGGCACGCGGTTTACCGCGGCGGGAGACGTCGAGGCGGCGTTCGAGCTGCCGGTTCCGGGGCGCCACAACGCGGTTAACGCGTTGGCGGCGATCGCGGTGGGCCGAGTCTTCGGCCTGTCGCCGGACGCCATCGGCGCGGGGCTGAAGCAGACGAAGCTGACCGGCATGCGGATCGAGCGGAGCGTCGCCTGGAACGGGGCGGCCATTCTGAACGACGCCTACAACGCCAGCCCGACGTCGGTCAAGGCGGCGATCGATCTGGTGGCGGAGCTGGGCGGCTACCGCCGCAAATGGGTCGTGCTCGGCGACATGCTGGAGCTGGGCGACGGCGAACGGGAGCTGCACGGCGGCATCGGGCGGTATTTGGACCGTTCGAAGGCGGATCGCGTGCTGCTGTACGGCCCGCTGTCCAAGCATGCCTACGAGGAAGCGCGAGCGAAATACGAACAAGATGACCTGCGCCATTTCGACGACAAGGGAGCTCTCGCGGCGCTGCTGCTCGCCGAGCTGTCCCCGGACGATCTGGTGCTCGTCAAAGCATCGAGGGGTATGAAAATGGAAGAAATCGTATCGACGCTGCAGAGAGGAGGCGGGGAGTGACGGGATGGACTACACATCGGTATTGTGGACGTTAGGCGTATCCTTCGTGCTGGCGGTATTGATCGGCCCCCTGTTCATCCCGCTTCTGCGCAGATTGAAATTCGGGCAGCAGGTCCGCACGGACGGACCCGAGTCCCATCTGAAAAAGTCCGGCACGCCGACGATGGGCGGCATCATCATTCTTGTCGCGCTCACGATCGCATTCCTTCGGTTCGCCGACCGCGGACCGCAGTATTGGGCGCTGATCGTGGCGTGCCTGGGCTTCGGCCTCGTCGGTTTTCTGGACGATTATATTAAAATCGCCTTCAAGCGTTCGCTTGGCTTGACCGCCAAGCAGAAGCTGTTCGGCCAGCTTTTGTTTTCCGCCATCTTTTGTTGGATTCTGATCGGTATGAATCACAGTACGGCTATCGGCGTTCCTGGAACGAATTGGTCTTTCGACCTCGGTTGGGCATACTATTTATTGGTAGTCGTCATGTTTCTCGGCGCGACCAACGCCGTCAACTTCACCGACGGACTGGACGGCCTGTTGGCCGGGACAAGCGCTCTCGCCTTCGGCGCGTTCGCCATCGTGGCGGTGGAGCTCACTCAGCCGCATTCGGCCGTGTTCAGCGCGGCCGTCGTCGGCGCGGTGCTCGGCTTCCTCGTCTACAATGCGCATCCCGCCAAGATCTTCATGGGAGATACCGGATCGCTGGGCTTGGGCGGAGGCATCGCCGCGGTCGCGATTTTGACGAAAACCGAGCTGCTGCTCGTGATTATCGGCGGCGTGTTCGTGCTCGAGATGCTGTCCGTCATTATCCAGGTCGCGTCGTTCAAGACGCGCGGCAAGCGGGTGTTCAAGATGAGCCCGATCCACCACCATTTCGAGCTGTCGGGCTGGTCGGAGTGGCGCGTCGTGACGACCTTCTGGTTCGTGGGGCTGCTGCTGGCCTGCGCCGGTTTGTTCTTGTTCAAAGCGAGCTAAAGGAGTTTTAACGCGAATGATGCAGCTGACTAATTACCGCGGACGGCAAGTGGTCGTCCTCGGTCTGGCAAGAAGCGGCGTAGCCGCCGCCAAATTGTTTCACGACGTCGGCGCGATCGTCGTCGTCAACGACAAGAAGGAGCGGGATCAATGCCCCGAAGCCGACGAATTGGCGGCTTTGGGCATTTCTGTTGTGTGCGGTCACCATCCGGACGGGCTCGTGACCGGGGAGACGGCGCTGCTCGTCAAAAATCCGGGCATTCCTTACACCGCGCCCCCGGTCGTCGAAGCGCTCCGTCTCGGCGTCGAAGTGGTCAGCGAGGTGGAGGTGGCGGGACAGCTGTCCGCGGCGCCGATCGCCGGCATTACCGGCTCCAACGGGAAGACGACGACCACGACGTTGACGGGCGTGCTGCTCGATGCGGCCGGCCTGAAGCCGCTTATTGCCGGCAATATCGGTCGGCCGCTCAGCGAAGCGGCGCTGGAGGCGGAGCCGGACGGATGGCTGGTGGCCGAACTGAGCAGCTTCCAGCTGAAGGGCACGTCGGATTTTCGCCCGCGCATTGCCTGCCTGCTGAACGTGGCCGAAACCCACCTCGATTATCACGGATCGATGGAGGATTATGTTGCCTCGAAGGCGAAATTATTCGAGAACCAGACCGCGGAAGATGTCGCCGTCTACAACGAGGATGACGAAACGTGCCGCCGGCTGGCGGCCTCGTTCAAGGGCCGGGCCTTTCCGTTCTCGGTGACGAGAACGCTGGAGACCGGGGTCATGATCGAGCCTCCTTACGCGGCTGTGCGTCCGTCGGAGGAAGAGGACGGGGCCGAGGACGACGGCTCGGACGACGATCGGTGGATCGTCAGCCGGGACGGCAGCGGCGAGGCGAGGCGCATTATTCGCGTCGCCGAGCTCGGCATTCCCGGCCGCCACAATGCGGCGAACGCGCTGGCGGCGATCGCCATCGCGCTGTCCGCCGGGGCGGACCCGGAGCGCCTGGCCGAGCCGCTGCGCGGATTCCGCGGCGTCGAGCACCGCCTCGAATACGTCGGGACGTTCGGCGGAGTCAAGTTCTACAACGATTCGAAAGCGACGAATCCGATGGCGACGACGATGTCGATTCTGTCGCTGCCCTCGCCGCTTATACTGATCGCGGGCGGGCTGGACCGCGGCTCCGACTATATGGAGCTGCTGCCGATTTTCCGCGAACGGGTGAAAGGGCTGGCGGCGATTGGCGAGACGAGGGAGAAGCTTGCGCGCGTTGCGGAGCTGGCCGGTTTAACGAGCGTGAAACTCGTCGAACCTGTAGAGGACGCCGAGCGGACGCTCAGGGCAGCCGTACGGGAAGCCGCCGCCATGGCCGGGCCGGGAGATATCGTGCTCCTGTCTCCGGCATGCGCGAGCTGGGACATGTTCCCGTCCTACGAAGTTCGAGGCCGCATTTTTAAGCAATCGGCGCATACGCTGTAAGAGGGGGCTTGTCTCCACTCTTGCTGTTCGTGAGGTGTCCGGTTCATGGCCAAATCCCGCTCCGTCCCAGATGTATGGATGATCGCCGCAACGCTCGGCATACTGGCCATCGGCGTCGTAATGGTGTACAGCGCCAGCGCCGTAGCGGCTTTTCATGACTACGGAGATTCGTATTATTACGTTAAAAGGCAGCTTATTTTCGCCGTGCTCGGAATCGCTTCGATGTTCGTGACGATGAACGTGGACTACACGTTTTGGCGCAAGTGGGCGGTGCCCGCGCTGCTCGTCTGCTTCGGGCTGCTCGTCATCGTGCTCGTGCCGGGAGTCGGCGTCGTGCGCGGAGGCGCGCGAAGCTGGCTGGGCATCGGCTCGCTGGGCATCCAGCCGTCCGAATTCATGAAGCTGGCGATGATTCTGTTCATCGCCAAGCTGCTCTCCGAGCGGCAAAATCAGATTACCGATTTCACGAAAGGGCTGCTGCCGCCTCTTGGCATTCTGGGGGCGGCCTTCGCGCTCATTATGCTGCAGCCCGATCTCGGAACGGGCACCGTGATGATCGGGGCCGCGCTGCTGGCCATCTACGTTGCCGGAGCGAGGCTGTCCCATCTGGCCGGACTCGCCATGATCGGCGTGGCCGGCCTGGTCGGGCTGATCTTGGCGGCGCCGTATCGGCTGCAGCGGATTACCGCGTTTCTCGATCCGTGGCAGGACCCGCAGGGCGCGGGTTACCAATCGATTCAGTCGCTGTACGCGATCGGGCCGGGCGGCCTGGTCGGACTGGGACTCGGAATGAGCCGGCAAAAATACAACTATTTGCCCGAGCCGCAGACGGACTTTATTTTTTCCATTCTGGCCGAGGAGCTGGGCTTCATCGGAGGCTCCCTGCTCATCTTGCTGTTTTTGCTTCTGATCTGGCGAGGCATGAGAACGGCCATCACGCTGACCGATCCGTTCGGCAGCCTGTTGGCGACGGGCATCGTCGGCATTTTCGCCGTCCAGGTGCTCATCAATATCGGCGTCGTCATCGGCCTGCTCCCGATAACGGGAGTTACGCTGCCGCTTGTCAGCTACGGAGGCTCGTCGCTGACGCTGCTGCTGACGGCGCTGGGCATTTTGCTTAATCTATCCCGTTATTCGAGGTGAATACCATGCGTGTCGTGTTGACCGGAGGAGGCACCGGGGGACATATTTATCCCGCGTTGGCCATAGGCCGCGAAATTTCCGAGCGAGAGCCGGGCTCGGAGCTGCTCTATATCGGCACGAGCCGCGGATTGGAAGGCCGGATCGTCCCCGAACAGGGCATCGCTTTCGAAAATATAACGATCACCGGCTTCAAGCGTTCGCTGTCGTTGGAGAACGTGAAGACCGTCATGCGGTTTCTGAAAGGCGTGTCCCGCTCCAAGGAGCTGCTGAGGAAGTTCAAGCCGGACGTCGTCGTCGGCACCGGCGGCTACGTCTGCGGTCCGGTCGTCTACGCCGCGTCCAGGCTGGGCATTCCGACGATCATCCACGAACAGAACGTGCTTCCGGGCCTGACCAACAAATTTCTGAGCCGCTACGTCGACGGCGTTGCGGTGAGCTTTAAGGAATCGGAGCCGCATTTCGCCAAATGCCCGAACGTCGTCTACGCCGGCAATCCGTGCGCGACGCGCGTGCTGAAGGCGGACGGCCGAGCCGGCTACGCGTCGCTGGGCTTCGCGCCGGGAACGCCGTTCGTGCTCATCGTCGGCGGCAGCGGCGGGGCGCGGGCGCTGAACGAAGCGTTCGTCCGCATGCTTCCGCAGCTCGGGAAGCTGCCGGACGCGCGCTTTGTGTTCGTGACCGGCGAGCGGTTCTACCGGGAGACGGAGAGCGCCGTAGCCGGCAGCCCGCATGCGGCCGATGGCCGCGTCAAGGTGCTGCCGTATATCGCGGGCATGCCCGAGGTGCTGGCGGCGGCATCGCTCTACGTCGGCCGCGCCGGGGCGTCCTTCCTCGCGGAGGTGACCTCGCTGGGGCTGCCGTCGCTGCTGATTCCGTCTCCGAACGTCACGAACAACCACCAGGAGGCGAACGCCCGAAGCTTGATGAACGCCGGAGCGGCGGACATGATCCTCGAGCGGGAGCTGAGCGGGGAGACACTGTTCGCGGGCATCGCGGCCATAATGGGCGACCGGGCGCAGCGTGAGCGGATGTCCGCCGCGTCCCGGGGACTTGGCATGCCGGAATCGGCGTCTATTATTTACGATCAAATCGCGAGATTATCGCGTAAAAGATAAAAGAAACGTCCTTCGAAAGGCGCGCAATTGGGCGTTTGTCACCACCCCCGCCCAGTCGTCATAAGATACAGCGTGATCGTGAATGTCTGACCGGCGGGCAAGACGGCGGCGACGACGCGCAGCCCCGAAGGACTTGAAAGGAGGATGGACCATGCAGCAATTGGTTGCCGAGCTGAAGCGGGCGGGAATCGATCGGGTTCGGGAGAACGAACCGCTGTCCGCGCATACGACCTGGAAGATCGGCGGACCTGCGGACGTGCTGATCGTTCCCGAGAACGACGAGGAGCTCGAGGCAGTTCTGCGTCTGTGCGCGGCCCATGGAGTGCCATGGAGCACGCTGGGACGCGGGTCCAATACGCTGGTGTCCGACAAGGGAGTCCGAGGGGCGGTCATCAAGCTGGGCAGAGGCTTCGACGAGGTGAGGTTCGATGGCGAGACGGTGATCGCGGGCGCATCGTATTCTTTCATCAAACTGTCGATCATGGCCGGCAAGGAAGGACTCACCGGACTGGAATACGCGGGAGGCATTCCAGGGTCGGTGGGCGGCGCCGTTTATATGAATGCCGGAGCTCACGGGTCGGACATTTCACGCATCTTACAGTCGGCCAGCATCGTGTGGGAAGACGGAAGCAGGGAAGTGCTCGGGAACGCGGAGATGAAATTCTCCTACCGCCATTCCATTTTGCAGGAGCGTCGGGGCATTATTACCCGGGCGGTATTTCGTTTGGCGAGCGGAGACCGCAAGGAGATCGCGGCGGCGATGGCGACGTACAAGGATCGACGGCGCCGCACCCAACCGCTGCAGATGGCTTGTGCGGGCAGCGTCTTTCGCAATCCGCCGAACGATCATGCGGCTAGGCTGATCGAGGCGGCCGGGCTGAAAGGACTTCGCCAGGGAGCCGCGGAAATATCCCAAATGCATGCCAACTTTATCGTTAACCACGGAGGCGCTAAGGCCGAGGACGTCCTCACCCTCATTGGGAAAGTGCAGCAAATCATCGAACAAACCTACGGAATATCGCTGGTGCCAGAGGTTCTCATGATGGGTGAGCGGTAACCCGGAGGTGAATCCCTTGGACAATTTGGTGATTGAAGGCGGGAACCCGCTTTCGGGCACCATCCGTATCCATGGAGCCAAAAATGCCGCTTTGCCGATTTTGGCCGCCAGCTTGCTCGCGGAAGGAGAAGTGACGATCCGCAACGTGCCCCGGCTGCTCGATATTGAGGTCATGCTGGACATCTTGCGGGATCTCGGGTGTAAAGCCCGGCATCAGGATACGGTGGTGACGGTCGAAACGGCAGTCGCGACATCCTCGCACATTCCGGAGACGCTGATGCGCAAAATGCGTTCCTCGGTGTTTTTGATGGGGCCGCTTCTTGCAAGATTCGGAGAAGCCCAGCTCTATCAGCCTGGGGGATGCGCGATCGGCGAGAGAAAGATCGATTTGCATTTGCGCGGCTTGGCCGCGCTGGGCGCGAGAATCGAAGAGAAGGGCAGCAGAATCGTATGCTCGGCCCGCCGGCTGCAGGGCGCCGAGATCAGCCTGGATTTCCCCAGCGTCGGCGCGACGGAAAACATCATGATGGCAGCCGTGCTGGCCCGCGGCCGAACGACGATTATCGGCGCGGCCAGGGAGCCGGAAATTCAGGATTTACAGCAGTTTCTTAACCGAATGGGCGCGCAGGTGAGCGGGGCCGGAACGGACACGATCGCGATCGACGGAGTCGAAACCCTGCACGGCTGCGAATTCGAAGTGATACCGGACCGGATCGTCACCGGAACCGTCATGGTGGCTACCGCGGCGACACGGGGAGAAGTGACGCTTGAAAACACGAACCCGGGACATTTGACCTCTCTCATTCACGTTCTCCGCCGCGCCGGTGTTCAAATCGAGGCCGGCAATGATATAATGAGAGTTGGCGCCTTTAAAAGGCCGACGGCCGTAGACAGGGTCGTCACCTCGCCTTATCCGGCGTTTCCGACCGACATGCAGGCCCAGGTCATGACGCTGCTGGCGCTGGCCGACGGGGTAAGCGTGCTGAAGGAAACGGTGTTCGAAGGACGATTTAAACACGTGGACGAATTATGCCGCATGGGCGCCGATATCCGCGTCGATCTGAACAACGCCTTTATTCGCGGCGTGCCCCAGCTCTACGGCACGACCGTCGAAGCGACCGACCTTCGTGCGGGAGCCGCGCTCGTCGTGGCGGGATTGGCGGCGCAGGGCACGACGGTTGTCGAGCAGGTTCATCATATCGACCGGGGCTACGACCGGATCGAAGAGATGTTCCGGCGCATCGGCGGCAATATCAAGCGCGAAGTTCACAGAAGCAAAGTTTACAGCTAACCAGCTAACGGTGACGGGCCCCGCCGCAGAAGCTCACTTCCGCTGCGGGGTTTTGTGCTAGAATGAATCGGACAAGATGAGGACGAAGGGAGGACAATCGTGACCGAGAAAATTCCCGCGCTGAAGAAGGAGATCGAACCTCCGAAGACTCGTCGCGGCAAGAAGTGGATTCGGCTGCTGATCGCCTTGGCGGTTATTCTTCTTGTCGTGCTCTTCTTCCGCTCCCCTTTGTCGAAAATATCTGAAATTCAAATAGAGGGCAACGAGTTCGTCAGCCGCGAGGACGTCGTTCAGGCGCTAGACGTAGCATCCGGAGATTCGTTCTTCTTTCCGGGAGCCGGCAAGCTGAAGCGGCGCGCGGAAGTACTCCAGCCGATAGAAAGCGTGCAGATTGTCAAAAACTTCCCGGGCGTCCTGCGGGTCGAAGTGAAGGAGTACCCCCAGGTTGCCGTCCGACTCTCTTCCGACGGGGGCATGTCGGCGATTCTATCGAACGGGCTTGCGCTGCCGATGCCGAAGGACAAGCTTCCGGACAAGCCGATTCTCTCGGGATGGAAGGAGGACGACGCGAATTTGACGGAGCTGTGCCGGGCGCTCAGCGATTTGCCCGGATACCTGTTGTCGGATTTGTCCGAAATCCAACCTGATCCGTCCGTCTCCTACCCGAAACGGATCAAGCTGTTCACGCGATCGCGCTTCGAAGTGACCACGTCGATCGAGCTGTTAAAAGATAAAATCGCTTATTTGAGCGATATCGTGCAAAATCGCGAACCCGGAAAGATAACGATGTTGGATGTGGACTATTATTCGCCG
Source organism: Cohnella cellulosilytica (assembly GCF_042431195.1). Classification (NCBI taxonomy): domain Bacteria; kingdom Bacillati; phylum Bacillota; class Bacilli; order Caryophanales; family Paenibacillaceae; genus Cohnella; species Cohnella cellulosilytica. The sequence continues at coordinate 166,625 of NZ_JBHMDN010000079.1, read as the reverse complement.
TATTCGACGGAAATTGTTGCCGAGTAAGCCGGGAAGGCCGATAAACTTAAGGAAAAGGACTCTACTCAATCGGCGAAAAGAATGCTAGAATTTCATTTATGGGCAAAAGCGGGATCCGTTAGAAATGCCGGATTCGGCCGTGCCGAGCAAACTAAAAAAATTGTTGAAAAAAGAGGGAAAATCTCGCGGATGTGGAATATGTAGAGGAAGCATCCCTTGTTCGCAGCTATTTTCATCGATCTACGGGAGGTGCCACCGGTTGAGCAACAATGACCTCATCGTCAGCCTGGACATCGGAACTTCGAAAATCCGGGTGATTATCGGGGAGATCAGCAACGGGGCCATTAACATCATTGGCGTTGGTTCCGCCGATTCGGACGGAATCCGTAAAGGCGCCATTGTCGATATTGACCAAACCGTTCAATCCATCCGCAACGCCGTCGACCACGCCGAGCGCATGGTCGGAATAGGAATCGGCGAAGTTTACGTCGGGATTACCGGCAATCATATCGCATTGCAGAGCAATCACGGAGTCGTTGCCGTCTCCAATGAAGACAGGGAAATCGGCGAGGAAGATATCGAGCGTGTTTTGCAAGCGGCCAAAGTGGTTGCCCTGCCGCCCGAACGAGAAATCATCGGGCTGGTTCCGAAGCAATTTTTGGTAGACGGACTTTCCGGCATTCAGGACCCGAGAGGCATGATCGGGGTCCGTTTGGAAGTCGAATGCACGATCATTACCGGAACGAAAGCGGCAATTCATAACCTGATGAGATGCGTCGAGAAGGCAGGATTGAAAATATCCGGTCTGATCTTGATGTCGCTGGCTTCGGGGATGATGGCGTTAACCAAGGACGAAAAGCAGATGGGGACCGTTCTCGCGGATATCGGCGCGGGATCTACGACTCTGGCGATTTTCGAAGGAGGAAGCCTTGCTGCCGTTTCTACGCTGCCGATAGGCGGCGACTATGTGACCAGCGACATCTGCTACGGACTTAAGACCCAGACGGAGCATGCCGAGAAAATCAAACTAAAGTATGGGTGCGCTCGTATTGAAGACGCGGCCGAGGATCAGAAGTTCAAGGTGATGAGAGTCGGGAGCAACATGGAGAAGGAATTTTCCCAGTTCGATCTGGCCAACATCATCGAACCTCGCATGCAGGAGATTTTCCAGATGATCCGCCAAGAAGTGAAACGTCTCGGCTACCACGACAAGATTAACGGTTACGTACTGACAGGCGGTTCGGTGTCTCTGCCCAGCGTACTTCCGCTGGCCCAGTTCGAGCTGGAATCGAATGTCAGAATCGCGGTACCGGATTACATCGGCGTCAGGGATCCTTCCTTCAGCAGCGGCGTCGGCATGATTCAGTATGTCACCAAATATGTTCGAACGCGCGGCGGAGTCGGACCCAAGCGCGCTCCGAAAGCCAAAGCGGCGGGCGGCGGCGCGACGACGGAATCCAAGCCTGGCATTGTTGAATGGTTCAAAAACATGTTCAAGGAATTTATTTAAGCCGCCGCTTACGAGAGAACCATTCAAGCGAAGCAAGGAGGAGTTAATTAATTATGTTGGAGTTTGATTTTGAAATGGAACCACTTGCGAAAATCAAGGTCATCGGGGTCGGTGGCGGCGGCAGCAACGCTGTAAACCGGATGATCGAGAACGGCGTGAAAGGCGTCGAGTTTGTTACGGTGAATACGGACGCTCAGGCATTAAACCTGACCAAGTCCGAACAGAAGCTTCAGATCGGGGACAAGCTGACTCGCGGCCTCGGCGCAGGCGCGAACCCTGAGGTCGGCAAGAAAGCGGCCGAGGAATCCCGCGAATTCATTACCAATTCGCTGCGTTCGGCGGATATGGTGTTCGTAACGGCAGGAATGGGCGGCGGCACCGGTACCGGCGCGGCTCCGGTCATTGCCGAGCTGGCCAAGGAAAGCGGCGCGCTGACGGTAGGCGTCGTTACCCGTCCGTTCACGTTCGAGGGCCGCAAACGGTCGATGCAGGCCGAGATGGGCATCGAAGCTTTGAAAGAGAAAGTCGACACGCTGATCGTGATTCCTAACGACCGGCTGCTCGAGATCGTAGACAAGAAGACGCCGATGCTGGAAGCTTTCCGCGAAGCGGATAACGTTCTTCGTCAAGCGGTTCAAGGCATTTCCGACTTGATCGCCGTTCCCGGCTTGATCAACTTGGACTTCGCGGACGTGAAGACGATCATGTCCGAGCGCGGCTCCGCGCTCATGGGCATCGGACAAGCGGCCGGAGAGAACCGTGCGATGGAAGCGGCTCGCAAGGCGATTATGAGCCCGCTGCTGGAGACGTCCATCGAAGGCGCTCGCGGCGTCATCATGAACATTACCGGCGGCTCCAACCTTAGCTTGTACGAAGTCAACGAAGCGGCCGAGATCGTTATCGCCGCTTCCGATCCGGAAGTCAATATGATTTTCGGCGCGATGATCGACGATAGTCTGAAAGACGAGATTAAAGTTACCGTTATCGCGACAGGCTTCGAGCATAAAGGACCTACGCGTCGTCCGGTGAGTCCTTCGGCGGCAATGCCTCAAGGCCAGGCGCAGCCGGACCCGGTTGCCAGCCAGGGCAGCGAGGCGCGTCAGACGAACAATCTGCGTCCTTTCGGCAACCAAAATTTGTCGAGCGATCAATTGGACATCCCGGCTTTCTTGAGGAATCGTCCTCGCGGAGACCGTTAATTTTCGTTTCGATTGGCTTGGAATCAAAGCTCCCGTTCCACTTCATGTGGACGGGAGCTCTTTTTTCGCCAACGATTCAGAAAGTATAAAATCCGCTATCCTTTTCCGAATCGTCTCCGACATAAGCGTCTTCGCCGTCCTAAGGATGCCGAAGGCGTTTTTGCTTAACTCGACAAAAAAAGGTACGAAGGGCTGGCAAGATTAGACAGACACCGAATTTGAAAGCGATTATACTGGGTTCATCCATCCCGGCCTGCATGCTGGCGATGTTCCGGGCGATGAAGGATGGGGGCTCCGTATGACCGTATATGTGGATCTCGTATTTCTGACCAACTTGGCCGTGGACGGAGCCGTGCTGATGGCGACCGCCAAGGCGCGCCGCATCATGCCGTCTCGTCCGCGCCTGTTCGCGGCCGCGGTTGTCGGAGCGGCGTACGCAGCGTTGATGTTTTGGGCTCATATCCCTTACATGTATTCCTTCGGAGCCAAAGTATTCGTCTCAGTCGCTATGGTGCTGCTCTCGTTCGGTTATGGCGGTCCGCTGCGTTTCCTTCGCAACTTCGCCGCATTTTACGTAGTCAATTTCGCTACTCTTGGCGGAGTAATCGGACTGTCTTTTTTGCTGCGGAGCGCCAGTTCACCATGGGGCGCAATGACGTTTACGCCGGATGGCGGATTGATTTTGGAATGGCAAATGCAGCTTGGACTATTTATCCTCACATTCCTATTGTCCATCTGGATGTTTCGCAGCGCCTCTGAGACGGACCGCAAGCGACAGCAGCTCGACCAACTGGTGTGGGAGACGGAAATCCGTATTGACGAGGAGAGCTGGACGATCCGGGCGCTGCTCGACACGGGCAACCGGCTGTACGATCCGCTTACGCGCATCCCCGTTATGGTCATGGATGCCGACGTATGGAAAGAACGGCTGCCGACAGGCTGGAGCGAGCGGTTGAAGCAGGAGCCTCCGGATAAGCTCATCTCGGAGCTCGATGCCCATGCTTCCGAGGCATACGCATGGGGCGGCAGACTCCGGCTAGTACCGTACCGTGCCGTGAACGGATCCAGCAAGCTCATGTTGGCCGTCAAGCCGGACCTGGTTCTGTTATATCGGGACGGACATCCCCCTCTTCAAGTAAACCGGGTACTCATTGGTTTAGATGGAGGCACTTTGTCATCCGAAGGAACTTATCGCGCCATCGTCCATCCGGACATGGTTCAGGCCGACCCCGTATCGTCGGCTCCATCTCAACCTGCGTGACAGGAGGTAGCAGAAATGTTCGTAAACTTGAAGCTGAGGACGCAATTGTCGATTTATCGCCTGTTGTTCCGGTTCGGTTGGAAGAGCGAGGAAGTGTATTACATCGGCGGCAGCGAAGCTTTGCCGCCCCCGCTCAGCCGCGAAGAAGAGGAGTATTTGCTGGAGAGGCTTTCGACGGGCGACGCCGCTATTCGGGCCATGCTGATCGAACGGAATTTGCGGCTGGTCGTCTATATCGCCCGCAAGTTCGAGAACACCGGCATCCATATCGAGGATTTGGTCTCGATTGGCGCGATCGGACTGATCAAGGCGGTCAATACGTTCGATCCGGAAAAAAAGATCAAGCTGGCCACCTACGCCTCAAGATGCATTGAAAATGAAATCCTGATGTACTTGAGGAGAAACAGCAAGACGAGAACCGAAGTCTCCTTCGACGAGCCGCTGAACATCGATTGGGACGGAAACGAGCTTCTGTTATCCGACGTGCTCGGTACCGAGAACGACACGATCTACCGCAACATCGAGGAGCAGGTAGACCGCAAGCTGCTGCACAAGGCGCTCGACAAGCTGAGCGAGAGAGAGCGGACGATCATGGAGCTTCGCTTCGGTCTGGCGGACGGAGAGGAGAAGACGCAGAAGGACGTGGCCGATTTGCTGGGCATCTCGCAATCGTACATTTCCCGGCTGGAAAAGCGCATTATAAAGCGTCTTCGTAAGGAATTCAACAAGATGGTTTAGAAATTGTAAGAAAATTCGGGGTTCTTGTCCATGGGAATAAAAACCCCCTTCCCGGAGATACTTTACATTAATGCTGCTCCCCGGGAGGAATTGCCTTGACCCGTAACAAAGTGGAGATTTGTGGAGTGGACACCTCAAAGCTGCCCGTTCTCACCAATGCCGAAATGAGGGAACTATTTCTCGCTCTACAGACCCGTGGAGAGATTTCCGCCAGGGAAAAATTAGTGAATGGCAATTTGCGGTTGGTCCTCAGCGTCATTCAGCGGTTTAACAACCGCGGGGAATTCGTAGACGACCTGTTCCAGGTCGGATGCATCGGATTAATGAAGGCAATCGACAATTTCGATTTAGGCCAGAATGTCCGGTTTTCCACTTATGCGGTCCCGATGATCATCGGGGAAATACGCCGCTATCTGAGGGACAACAACCCGATTCGCGTATCCCGAAGCCTGCGGGACATCGCCTACAAGGCGCTGCAGGTTAGAGATCAATTGACGAATCAGCATTCCAGGGAACCGACCATTCTGGAAATCTCGGAAGTATTGAACGTTCCGAAGGAAGACATCGTTTTTGCCTTGGACGCTATTCAGGATCCTGTATCCTTATTCGAGCCGATCTATCATGACGGAGGCGATCCGATCTTCGTGATGGACCAGATCAGCGACGAACGCAACAAGGACATCCAATGGATCGAAGAGATCGCTCTGCGCGAAGCGATGAGAAAGCTGAACGATCGCGAAAAAATGATCTTGTCCATGAGGTTCTTCGAAGGCAAAACGCAAATGGAAGTCGCCGACGAAATCGGCATCTCGCAAGCCCAGGTTTCCCGTCTCGAGAAGTCGGCCATCCAACAAATGCAAAAACACGTCAAAACGTAACTTGCCACTCCAGATCAAAAGGGAGAGGAGAGCGCCTCGCATCGAGCTGCTCTCCTCTCTTTTTGTCCCTTGCTTCACTTCACTCCGCTTACCTCGTCCACCGCACTCTACCACATCCTCCACCGTACCGCATTCCGCCGTACTGCACACTCCACCGTACTGCACTCAACCGCACCACACTCCATCGCACTCCACCTCATCCTACTCCGCACAGCTCCTCCGCCATATTCCGCTGTTTTCTCCCTTATAGCCATTATCCCGTCCCTTCAGGATGCTCCCTCCTACATCTCCGCAGCTTCTCTCCCGTCCGGCACCTCCTCCGGTCCTCAGTCCAGATTTTCTTTGCTGGCCAAATCCCCTTCCATTTTCACCCATATTATGTTTGGCATATGCCCATCCTCGCTCTTATAGCCATTATCCCCCTAGCTCAGAACTAACTCAGAAAATCGTTATTGCATCATTATTGCCCCTTTATAAACTTGGCGTACTACTCAATAACCAGTCATAGAGATACTAAATAACCAGGCATAGACACAGTCAATAGCTAGGCATAGGCATACTCAATAACTAGACAGGCTGAACAAATGCGATTCAGTCGGATAACCTGTCAAACAGGAACATTAGGTATAAGGACGGAGCGGGAACTATTTAGGTATAAGTACAGAACGGGAACAAAAGGTGCAAGAAGCTAAACGACGAGTCCGGAGGTTGGTACAGAGACGAGCAAGAAATCAATGCGTCTGGATGCGGACAGAATAATAGGAGCGAGTATCGAAAGGTCTAGGATAACTTACTCGTTATTGCGAAAACGGTCAGGTGATCAGAAAACATTTTGCCGGAGATGCGTTGAAGCAACCTGAACAGAACAAAGCTTTCATGGAACAATAGAATTTTTCGGGATCGTCTGAAGACATAAATGGACGACGAGGTCGAGTGTGTAGAATGGATAACAGTGTCGCATGCAATGGCATAGACATTGAGAGAAATTAGCATGCTTCTTTCAGCAGTTTAGAATAGGTGCTTTTGTGGATGGCGGAGTGGTCGACACGGCTTATCAAATCTGGATAGGTCACTACGAGAGAAGAGACGCTCCATTGAAGCAGACGATGAAATGGGCTGGAGGATCTCTCGCGATTGTTCAACCCAAAGCAAAACTGATCCAGGTAAGACTGCAAATGCTTAGGACCAATCCCGTTAAACATATAGTTAATCCAATTGCCTGCTTGCTGGCACAGCTGTATAAGCGGGCGATAGCGATCGGGGCTGTATTCCAAAATAACGGCAGAAATAATTGTGGCTTCTGGGGCGACATAGCGTTCGATGAAATCGCGCTTGCCTCCATTGGTAATCCGATCGTGGATCAGATAGTCGTCCGGGACATGCTTGATTTTTACATGAGAGAAAAGTTCCTTGTCATCCATCGAAACGCCGGCCAGTAAAGGCTGCTTTTGAGGATGACGGAACACGGTTGGATTGTGAGGTTTACCGTAGGCGCCGCTGTTGATTCGTACGATTCCGTCGAGAAGTTCACCAGCATCGGAAGCGGACATGGCATGACGGATTTTGTGGCAGATGAGCCAAGCCGTTTTATAAGTTGTTCCCATGACTTCCGCGAGCCGGGAGGCGCTGATACCGCGCGGCCGGGCGTGAAGAAAAATAGCCTGGAACCACAATCGTAAGGGCGTTCGGCTGCCCTCCATAATGGTCCCGACGATGAGAGAAGTTTGCGAGCGACAGGAGCGGCATTCGTATAGCGGAAGCCGGCGGGAATGAATTTCGTAGCAGTGAGGATGGGCACATTTCGGACAACGAAATCCTTGGGGCCAGCGCGCTGAAAATAAGGCATCAATGCAGATTTGCTCGTCATTGAACTCGTCGCAAAATTGCTCAAAGGATAGGTTGCTTGTCAATGTCTCTCACCTCCATACAGAACATTTGTTCTTATTTAAGAATATACTATTTTTTCTATTTTTGCAAGTGGGAGATGCCCTTTTTTTATTGCGCGCACATGTGTCCATTCCTGAATGAAGGGGATAGTAGAAGGAAGTGGAGGCGTGGATCGGGGCTGATGTGGAAGGGCACGATGTAAAAACAAGCAAATATAGAAAATGGAACAGCATATAAAACGGAGCAGCATAAAAACGGAACGTCATATAAGCAAATCGTTATATAAATTAATCAGCATATAAATGGAGCGATTTATAAAACGGAGTAAAAACGGAGCAAAAACATTTAAGCGAAACTGTTCGCAAACTGAGCCGAAGGGATAATGGTCATAAGGAGAAAAATGGGTATCCGAAAGGAGCGGAGAAAATGAGTCTTTTGGACTATGCAGTAGGGATGAGAAAAGACATTCTGAGGGAAGGGGATAATGGCTATAAGGAGGAAAAAGCGGGGAGGGGGGATTTCTCAATAAGTCTCCTGAGCCGAGGGGATAAAGAGCTGTATGCGGTGTGAGGTCGCAGAATGGGAGGGACCGGTGGATAACGACGGCTGGGTAAATATCATGGTGGATAAAAGAGGGGCATCGTACATTTTTCTTAGACGGATCATATATTTAATAGCAGGGTAACAATGCCCGGTCGGACGGGGGGACGTGAACGGATGAAAATATCGGATTTTCAGACGAAGGACGTAATCAACATCGTCGACGGGAAGAAGCTGGGGCAGGTCAGCGATCTGGAGCTTGATTTGCGGCAGGGGCGCATCGATTCGATCGTGGTTCCCACCTCTACGAGGCTGTTCGGGATGTTCGGCGGGGGCAACGACGTGGTCATACCTTGGCGGAATATCGTGAAGATCGGGACCGATGTCGTGTTGGTTCGTTTGGACGACGCGAAGGTGTACCGGCTGGAGGATGGGGATGCGCACTCGGGAAGGTAGGAAGGGATGCGCACTCAGGCAGATAGGATGAGGATGCGCGCTTGGGAAGACGGGACGGGGATGCGCCAAGGAGGCTGGGGCGAGGATGCGCACTCGGGAAGATCGCGTGCCGGAGGGCGCGCTTTCTTCCGCTTGCGACGCGGCTATGGTACACTTGGAGTCGGAGGTGCGATAGTTGGAGCCTTATGTATTGCGCGAGGAGAAGGAGGCGGATCGTCCTTCTTCGCTGTTCATACTGCAGTCCTGGTGCGGAACGGACGGATTGACCGCCGGATTTACGACGAGACACGCGGGGAATGTCGCCTTGCACGTAGGCGACGAGCCGGATCACGTCGTCTCGAACCGGGAAGCGGTGACCGGCCTTCTGGGATGGGAATTCGCGGCTTTCACTTGCGCGGAGCAGGTGCATGGGAGCGACGTGCGCGTCGTCGCGGCGAAGGATGCCGGGCGGGGACGCGCAAGCCGGGAGACGGCTTTCGCCGACACGGACGCGATGATTACGAACGAGCCGGACGTTTTGCTTGCGATGTTTTACGCCGATTGCGTCCCGCTTTATTTTTATGATCCGGTGACGGGGTCGTTAGGACTGGCCCACGCGGGCTGGAAGGGGACCGTGGCCGAAATTGCGGTCAAAACGGTGGAAAAGATGCGCGAGGTTTACGGAGCGCTGCCGGAAAATATGCGGGCGGCGATTGGGCCGTCGATCGGCGGCTGCTGCTACGAGGTGGATGAATCCGTGCTTAGGCATGTGCGGCCGTTGGCGAATTTGTCGACGGAAGAAGTCGTCAAACCGAACGAATTTGGCGATCGGGCGCAGCTAAACTTGAAACATTTGAACCGACAACTTATGATAAAAGCAGGAATTATGCCGAGCCGCATCGAAATGTCTTCATGGTGTACAAGCTGCCGTACGGATTTGTTGTTTTCCCACCGGAAGGAACGGGGAGCGACGGGCCGGATGATGAGCTGGTTGGGCAAGAAATCGAGGTGATCGTTTCGTGGCATTGGAAAGCCGACTGCGAGACGTGGAGAACCGGCTGGAGCTGGCTTGCTCAAGGAGCGGCAGGCGCCGCGAGGATGTGCGGATTATCGCGGTCACCAAATACGTGTCGACCGCCGCGGCGGAAGCCGTCGTGCGGCAAGGTGTGACTCATATCGGAGAAAACCGCTGGCCCGACGCGAAGGCAAAATGGGAGGCGCTCCAGGGGCAAGCCGTTTTTCATTACATAGGTTCCCTGCAGACGAACAAAGCGAAAGACGTGGTCGGAAAGTTCGCTTACATTCATTCGCTGGATCGCGAATCGCTTGCCGAGGCGATCCAGAAGCGGGCGCAAGCGCTGGAGCTGTCCGTTCCTTGTCTGCTGCAGGTGAATGTTTCCGGAGAGCAGTCCAAGCACGGACTCGAGCCGGAGGCGGTCCGCCCTTTTCTGGAGAAGTTGAGGAAGTTCGACCGGATCAAGCCGATCGGCCTGATGACGATGGCTCCTCACTATAGCGATCCCGAGGAGACGAGGCCGGTGTTCCGGGCGCTGAAACAGCTTAAGGAAGAATTGAACGCATCTTCCGTATCGGACGAGCCGTTAACGGAGCTGTCGATGGGCATGTCCAACGATTTCGAAGTGGCCGTGGAGGAAGGCGCGACTTGGGTGCGCTTGGGAACGGTGCTCGTCGGGAAAGAAGAATTCAAGGAGGGATAGGAATGGGCGTTATGAATCGGTTCCTTAATTATTTGGGGCTGCAGGAAGAGCAGGAGCTGGAAGAAGCGGACCGCGAGCGTCTGGCCGATAACGAGGAACAAGAAATTGAAACTCCCGCGTTCGAAACGCGTAAACATTCAAGTAAGAACAACGTCGTGAGCATTCACTCCCAGAAGGCCGCTCGCGTCGTTCTCACGGAACCGCGTTCCTACGACGAAGCGCAGGAAATCGCCGATCACCTGAAGTCTCGCCGTTCGGTTGTCATCAACCTGCAGCGCGTCAGAAGAGACCAGGCGATCCGGATCGTCGATTTTCTGAGCGGCACCGTATACGCCCTGGGCGGCCACATCTCCAAACTGGGATCGGACATTTTCCTCTGCACGCCGGATTCGGTGGAAGTGTCGGGAACGATTACGGAAATGCTGTCCGAGGAATCCGCCGACTATCCCAAAATGAGGTGACACCAGGTTGGAGCAAATAGAATATTACATTAGCATTCTGTACCGCATCTACTCTTACATGATCATCATTTACGTGCTCATGTCTTGGCTTCCGGCGGTGAGGGAGAGCTTTGTCGGCGAGCTTCTCGGCAAATTGGTGGAACCGTATCTAAAGCCTTTCCGGAGGCTGATTCCCCCGATCGGCGGCATGCTGGATATCTCCCCGATCATTGCTTACTTCGCGCTCGGTTTCGTCGCGCAAGGCTTGATCGCCGTGCTGAGATTTCTGTTCGGAGCGTAGCCGTCCATGTCGGATAACCGTATTTACGAGCATTTTCATCCGGATGAAAAAGCATTCGTGGATCGCGCCTGGGAGTGGGTCGAAAGAGCCGCCGAACGTCACGAGACGAAGCGGACGGACTTTCTCGATCCGCGTCAGGCGCATATTTTGTTTACGCTGGCGAACCGAGAGCCGGACGCCCAGGTTCGGCTGGACGGGGGAAGCCCTTTAGCCGAGAGGAAGCGGGCGCTGATCGCCCCCGATTACCGTCAACTGGACGGCGAGGATATGGGGATCGCGGTGCTGGATATCGCTTCCGACGATCGCAAAATTTCCGAGCTGGATCACGGGGATTATTTGGGCGCATTGCTCGGTCTGGGCATCAAACGGGACAAAATCGGCGATCTTCACGTCAGCGATACGGGCTGCCATGCCTTGATCGCGGAAGAGATCGGAGATTTTCTCGTCGGGCATATGAAGCAGGCCCACCGGGTGGACGTGAGCGTGTCCGTGCGGCCGCTCTCCGAGTTGCGCGAAATCGCGGTCGAGCTCGAAGAGCAGGTGCTGTCCGTCGCTTCGATGCGGCTTGATGGAATCGCGAGCGACGTTTTTCGGCTGAGCCGGACGAAGATTATGGCTCCGATCAAGGCGGGAAGATGCCGCGTGAGCTGGAAGCCGGTGGAGGATCCCTCGCATCCGCTCAAAGCTGGAGACGTCGTATCGATGAAGGGTTTCGGCCGATTTAAGGTGATCGACGTGGAAGGCGTGTCGAAAAGCGGCAGAATCCGGGTGCGCATCGGGAAATTTGTGTAGCAGCGCAGAAGGAATTTTTCAGCTTTCGTCGAATTGATGTTGTGAACAGGTTGCTTGGAAATCAGGACCGAGGAGGTGCACCGATGCCACTGACCCCATTGGATATTCATAACAAAGAATTCGCCCGCCGCCTTCGCGGTTACGACGAAGATCAGGTCAACGAGTTTCTCGATCAGATTATCAAGGATTACGAAGCGATGATCCGCGAGAACAAGGAATTGCAAAATATGGTCGCCGCTTCTCAAGATAAGTTGGGACATTTCTCCAACATTGAGGAGACGCTGAGCAAAACGATCATCGTTGCGCAGGAAGCGGCGGACGAGTTGAAGAACAACGCCAAGAAGGAAGCCCATCTGATCGTGAAGGAAGCGGAGAAGAACGCCGATCGCATCATTAACGACGCGTTGGCCAAATCCCGCAAAATCGCGCTGGAAGTCGAAGAGCTGAAGAAGCAGGCGACGATCTATCGCGCGAGGTTCCGGGCGTTGATCGAATCGCAGATGGAACTGCTGTCCCAGGACGGCTGGGATTCGCTCGAAGGACGCGAGCCTCGGGGAATCGAAGCCTAAACGGTTTGACAAAAGCTTCTCGGGAAAGTATAACAAGGATATACGATTTATCGCAGCAATGTCGAAGACGGGAACGAGTACGCGCAACACCCGAGCTCAGAGAGTTGGCGGCCGGTGCGAGCCAACGCGAGGGATGCGCCGAATATCCTCCCCGAGATGCCTGCCTAAAGCCGCGCCTGCCATGTTTGACGCAGCGGCGGTCAGTAAGCGAGGCCGGAAAGTCCGCCGTTACCGGATGCTGAGTTGCCGCCGCTGCGGATTTTGCGCAAGCGAGCGGAACAAGGGTGGTACCGCGAGTTCGACTCGTCCCTTTTTTGGGGCGGGTCTTTTTGTTTTTGCCGCAGCAGCAATGAAGCAATCGAAAGGATGAACTCTCATGCAAAGAGTCGACGTCAAGGAGAAAGCCAGAGCCCGTGAACGGCGCGTTCTGGAGCAGTGGAAAAAGGAGGATACGTTCCGCCGCTCGATCGATAATCGGGAGGGGAAGCCGAACTTCGTCTTTTACGAAGGCCCGCCTACGGCGAACGGCAAGCCGCATATCGGTCATGTGCTCGGACGGGTTATTAAGGACTTCGTCAGCCGCTATAAAACGATGGCGGGCTACCGCGTTATCCGCAAAGCCGGCTGGGACACGCACGGCTTGCCGGTCGAGCTGGGCGTGGAGAAGCAGCTCGGCATCTCCGGCAAGCAGGAGATCGAGAAGTACGGCGTGGAGCCGTTCATCATCAAGTGCAAGGAGAGCGTGTTCGAATACGAGCGCCAATGGCGCGAGCTGACCGAGGCGATCGCGTATTGGACCGATCTGGACGATCCGTATATCACGCTCGACAACAACTATATCCAGAGCGTATGGCACATTTTGGCCACGATTCATGATAAAGGGCTGCTGTACCGCGGCCATCGCGTCAGCCCGTACTGTCCGTGCTGTCAGACGACGCTCAGCTCGCACGAGGTCGCCCAGGGCTACGAGGACGTCAAGGATTTGACGGCGACGGCGAAGTTCAAGCTGCAGGAGAACGGCGATTACGTGCTCGCCTGGACGACGACGCCTTGGACGCTGCCGGCGAACGTGGCGCTGGCCGTGCACCCGGAGCTCGACTACGTGCGGGCGAAGATGAACGGCGAAGTGTACGTCGTGGCCGCGGCGCTCGCCGACAAGGTGTTGAAGGGCGAATACGAGACGCTGGGTACGATGAAGGGGAGAGAGCTCGTCGGATTGACGTACGAGCCGTTGTTTCCTTACGTTAAGGTCAACAACGCTTATCGCATCATCGACGCCGAATACGTCTCCGACGCAAGCGGTACGGGCATCGTCCACATTGCGCCGGCGCACGGCGAGGACGATTACCGGGTAGCCCGCCAGCACGGCATTCCGATGCTGATGGTCGTCAACAACGAGGGCAAATATATCGCGGAAGTGACGGATTTGGCCGGCCGCTTCGTCAAAGACTGCGACGTCGACATCGTCAAGATGCTGTCGGAGCGCGGGCTGCTGTTCCACAAGGAAAGGATGGAGCACAGCTATCCGTTCTGCTGGCGCTGCAAAACGCCGCTGCTCTATTACGCGACGGAGAGCTGGTTCATCAAGACGACCGCGGTCAAGGATCAACTGATCGAGAACAACAAGCAGATTCAGTGGTATCCGGAGCACCTGAGAGACGGCCGCTTCGGCAAGTTTCTGGAAGACCTGGTCGACTGGAACATTAGCCGGAACCGTTACTGGGGTACCCCGCTTAACGTGTGGACGTGCGAAAGCTGCGGCAAGGAGAAAGCGCCGCACAGCATTGCCGAGCTTCGCGCACTGGCGATCGAAGACGTGCCGGAGACGATTGAGCTGCACAAGCCGTATGTGGACGACATTCATCTGCGCTGCGAATGCGGCGGCAGGATGAACCGCGCGTCCGAGGTGATCGACGTCTGGTTCGACAGCGGCTCGATGCCGTTCGCGCAATATTTTCACCCCTACGGGGACGAGGAGAAGTTCCGGGAGCAGTATCCGGCGGACTTCATCTGCGAAGGGATCGACCAGACGCGCGGCTGGTTTTTCAGCTTGCTGGCGGTATCGACGCTATACAACGGCCAGGTGCCGTACAAGTCGGTGATCTCGACCGGGCACGTGCTCGACGAGAACGGCCAGAAGATGAGCAAGTCCAAGGGCAACGTCATCGATCCTTGGGAAATCATCGACGAATTCGGCACGGACGCGTTCCGTTGGTCGCTGCTGGCGGACAGCGCGCCGTGGAACAGCAAGAGATTTTCCAGGAGCATCGTGGGCGAAGCGAAGTCCAAGGTTGTGGATACGCTCGTGAACACGCACGCTTTCTACGCGCTGTATGCTTCCATCGACGGCTACAAGCCTGCGGAGCACGCGAAGGTCAAGCTGGACAACAAGCTGGACCGCTGGATTCTTTCGAGGCTGAACACGCTGATCGCGGAAGTCGTGGAAGATTTGGATGCCAACGACTTCCTCAACCCGGCGAAGGCGATCGAGACGTTCGTCGACGAGCTGTCGAACTGGTACGTGCGGCGCTCTCGCGACCGGTTCTGGGGCAGCGGCTTGACCGAGACGAAGCTGGCGGCGTACCAGACGCTGGGCGAGGTGCTGCTGACGCTGTCCAAGCTGATCGCGCCGTATACGCCGTTCGTAGCCGAGGATATTTACGGCAATCTGGGCGGAAAAGGCAGCGTGCATCTGGCCGACTATCCGCAGGCGGATACGGCGGCGATCGACGCGGAGCTGGAGCGGGAGATGGGCGCGGTGAGAGCTATCGTGGAGCTGGCTCGGAACGTCCGCAACGAGACGGGCCTGAAGACGCGTCAGCCGCTGTCCGAGCTGCTCGTGTCGCTGAGCGAAAGCTTCGACCTGGCGGGCTACGAGGAGATCGTGCAGGACGAGATCAATGTCAAGCGGATTACGATCGTCAGCGACGACGGAGGCTTCGTCAACTTTAATCTGAAGCTGAATCTGAAGGTCGCGGGCAAGAAATACGGCAAAAACGTCGGGCCGATCCAGGCGGCGTTCAAGACGATGTCGAGCGACGTGACGCGCGGCGTGGTCCAAGCGGGCAAGTACGAGTTCGTATCGCCCGACGGCGAGACGCTGACCGTCGACCTGGAGGAAATTCTCGTGGAGAAGGAAGCGAAGACGGGCTTTGCTTCCGCGTCCGCCGGCGGCTTGACGGTGGCGCTTAATACGGAGATCACGCCGGAGCTGGAGCAGGAGGGCTGGGTGCGCGAGGTGATCCGCGCCGTGCAGGATACGCGCAAGAAGCTCGACTTGCCGATCGAGCAGCGCGTCGATCTGGTGCTCGACGTCGACGCGGAGCTGGAAGCGGCGCTGCGCGCGTTCGACGAGGTGCTGAGGGAGAACGTGCTGGTGAACGCCGTTTCTTTCGGGAAAACGGACGCGACCGAAGAGGTGCAGGCCGGAGAGAAAACGATCGGCATAGCGATCGCTTCGCAAGCATAAACGTTCCCAATGTAAGCTAAACATAATAAGGAAACCGATAAGACGAGCTTCAGGGCTCCGGGGCGCAGCGAGTGCGCCCGGAGCCGGGCTCGTTTTGCTTTCTCCCTTCACGGGTAATGCAGACAATAAAGGATGCAAGGGAGGCGTGAAATCTTGACGAACCATTCGAAGAACGAGGGAAAACCGAATTCGATCCAAGTTAAGCTGACCTCCGGGAATCCGAGCGGACAGGCAAACGGCCAATCGGATGAGTCGGCGAACGCGTACCCGAACGATCCGGCGTACGTACGTCCGAGCGAGCAAGCGGACAATCGGCCGAACGCGCACCCGAATGATCAGCCGAACGCGCACCCGAACGCGCAGTCCAAGGAGCCGGCGAACGCGAACCCGGACGAGCCGGCGGAGCGGCTGGCCGAGGAAACGAAGGATTTGAGGGGGACGCTGCTCTTCCTGTCCCACAAGCTGGAAAGACTGTCCGTCGATATGGAGAAAGCCCAGCTCAAGGAGTACGTCAATCTGATGCAGCGCCCCTGGCAGCTGATCTTCAGAAATTTTCTCGCAGGCACCGCCCGCGGCGTCGGCATCGCTCTGGGCTTTACGTTTTTCGCCGCGACGATCGTTTATTTGCTGCAGGTTCTCGGGGCGCTGAATTTGCCGATCGTGGGCGATTATATCGCGGACATTGTGCGAATCGTTCAGCGGCAGCTTGAGATTAACCCGTATTGAGGCCGGGCCTGCCGCCGAACGCGCTCAGAACGAACCGGGCCGCTCGTCCGGCTCGAGCAGGTGTTCGCCTTCGTTGTCGTCGATGTACCGGTGGTAGGCGTGATTGCGCACGATCGAGACGTGATTGCCGGTAATGTCGGTGGCGACGAAGCTTTCGTAAGATTCGACGAATCCGTCGTTCTCGTCGGCTTCGATTTCCATGTGGTTATAATCTTCCACGTTGTTGTCTTCGGCCATCGCCGGCGTGTTGGAGGTTCCCCACGATTCGACGATCTGCCAGGCGTCTTCTCCGTCGAAGCCGTTCCGGTCCTCTCTGTCGTCCAGGCTGGTGCGGCCGAACGGAGGAGCGAGGAACGGCTCCTCGGCCGGACGGTCGTCGGAGGGCTCCTGACGGGGTTCATGCTCGATGCAGTAGATGGCCGTCGGCAGCGCTTCGAGCCTGGCCGCCGGAATAAACTGGCCGCACGCGGCACAACGTCCGTATTCCCCCGTATCCATCCGTTCCAGCGCGGCGTCCACGCGCTCCAGCCGGAACGCTTCCTTTTCCAGCAGGGCCAAGTCTTTGCTCCGTTCGAACATCTCCGTGCCCGCATCGGCCGGATGATTGTCGATCCCGGTGAGCTCGCCGGTCGAGTCGCGATACGAGGAGGCAAGGCCGAAATGGCCGTTATCGTTCACGCGCCGCTCAAGCTCGCATCTTTCCTGTATCAGCCTGCGCTTTAATGTTTGGAATGTTTCCTGGTCCAGTTGCTTCGACAAGATCATCCACTCCCTTTGACGAAATGCGTTCGAATGGTCCGATCGGGATTAGTTTTCTCGGATGGGTGCCGTTTTACGTGCTGCGGCGGTTCGGACTTGTCTGGACGTTTTGTCGATTTTTACTTGCTCTCGTGGACTCTCCTCGTCGGGGTATGATAAAATCAACAGGCAGGAGAATGAGACGAAGGGCGGAATACAGGAATGCGACGTCGGATTTGGCCGATATGGGTTTATTACGGAATCGCGGTTATCGTTTTTCTTATCGATTATGCGAGCAAGAAGGTCATCAGCCGCACGGTCGAACTGGATACGGAAAGAATTCCCGTGCTGGGAGATTTTTTCATGATCACCCATATTCGCAACAGGGGCGCGGCTTTCGGGATGCTGCAGGAGCAGCGGCTGTTTTTTATCGTGATCACGATTGTCGTCGTTGGCGGGATACTCTGGTATCTGCACCGTTCCTACCGCACGGGCACTAAATTGCTGCTGGCCGCTTTGGCCACGATACTGGGAGGCGCCGTCGGCAACTTCCTCGATCGCGCGCTGTACGGCGAAGTCGTCGATTTCTTGCAGTTCAATTTCGGATCGTATACGTTCCCGATTTTCAATCTCGCGGACACGGCAATATGCGTAGGCGTCGGTATGGTTATTTTGGACGCGCTGCTGACTATGAAACAGGAGAATAAAACGAATGGCAATGGAGAGCAATCCCAAGAGCAGTCCCCTGAGCAATCTTCCGGACAGCAGTCTGTCTGAAGGCGATTACGATTTCGAGTGGACGATTAAGGACGGACAGGCAGGCGAGCGTGCGGACAAGCATATCGCGCTAACGTTGACGGAGCAGGAGCAGTCGTTCTCTCGCTCGCAAATTCAAGAATGGATTCGTTCCGGCGCGGCGACGGTGAACGGAAGCGAGGTCAAGTCCAACGCCAAGCTGGCCGTGGGAGACGTCATCCGCATCGCGCTTCCCGAGCCCGAGCCGGTCGAGGCCTATCCCGAAAATATACCGCTGGACATCGCGTACGAGGACAGCGACGTCATCGTGATCAACAAGCCGCGGGGCATGGTCGTTCATCCGGCGGCCGGACACCCGAACGGTACGGTCGTGAACGCGCTGCTGCATCATTGCAAGGATTTGTCCGGCATCAACGGCGTGATGAGGCCGGGCATCGTGCATCGGATCGACAAGGATACGTCCGGTCTGCTTATGGTGGCGAAGAACGATCTGGCGCATGCGTCGCTGGCCGAACAGTTGAAGGAGCACAGCGTAACGCGCAAATATCGCGCGCTGGTGCACGGCGTGATGCAGCACGACAAAGGAACGGTGGACGCGCCGATCGGCCGGGCCAACCACGATCGCAAGCTGTATGTCGTTACGGATAAAAACAGCAAACATGCCGTCACCCATTTCTCGGTGGACGAGCGTTTCGACGAGTATACGCTGCTCGAGCTGAGGCTGGAGACGGGGCGGACGCACCAAATTCGGGTACATATGAAGTATATCGGCTACCCGCTTGTCGGCGATCCGGTGTACGGAGGCAAGAGCGGCCGGACGCTCGGCATGTCGGGCCAGGCGCTGCATGCGGAAGTGCTGGGCTTCCAGCATCCGAGAACGGGAGAGTACATGGAATTTTCCGCTCCGCTTCCGGAGGATATGGAGCATTCGCTCGGCATCTTAAGGACGAGATAGCTTCGCGGGGCGTTGCGATTTTCCGCTTTTGGAGCGAGCGCTGCGATAACTGCAAATGATCGGCGCAAAAATCCATGGCGGCCCAACCGCGTATCGTTCATAGTGTCTAAGTAAAGAGGCTAACGAACGATGCAGGGAGTGGCGGCAATGAGCGCAGAACAATATCAATCGACTTTTATTCAAGAGCAATTCGCGGACCGGATCGGCGGCTCCGGCTACGGCAAAGACACGAACATCTATAAATTCGAGAAAATCAAGCGGGCGAAAGTCGCTGCCAAGAAAGCGCACCCCGATGTGGAATTGATCGACATGGGCGTCGGCGAGCCGGACGAAATGGCGGACGCGGGCATCGTCGCCAAGCTGGCGGAGGAGGCGGCCAAGCCGGAAAACCGCGGGTACGCGGACAATGGCATCGCCGAGTTCAAGCAGGCGGCGGCGAAGTATTTGCAGGAAGTGTTTTCCGTGGACGGCATCGATCCGGAGACGGAAGTGCTGCACACGATCGGAGCCAAGCCAGCTCTCGCGATGCTGCCGACGGTGTTCATCAACCCGGGCGACGTGACGATCATGACCGTTCCGGGATATCCGGTTATGGGCACGCACACGAAATATTTGGGCGGGGAAGTTTTTAACGTCCAGCTGACGAAGGAAAACAACTTTTTGCCGGATCTGGATGCGATACCGGAAGCGATCGCCCGGCGCGCCAAGCTGCTGTATTTGAACTATCCGAACAATCCGACGGGCGCGGCGGCTACGATCGAATTTTTCGAGAAGGTTATCGCATGGGCGAAAAAGTTCGGCGTTATCGTCGTTCACGATGCGCCGTACGCCGCCCTGACCTATGACGGAGCGAAGCCGTTCAGCTTCCTGTCGGTGCCGGGCGCGAAAGACGTCGGCGTGGAATTGCACTCCTTGTCCAAGTCGTACAACATGACCGGCTGGCGGATCGGCTTTATCGCCGGCAATCCGCTGATCGTCAAAGCGTTCGGAGACGTGAAGGACAACAACGATTCCGGCCAGTTCATCGCCATACAGAAGGCGGCCGCTTACGGCTTGGCCAATCCGCAAATTACCGAGGCGATCTCGGCCAAATATTCCCGCCGTCACGACTTGCTCGTCGCGGCGCTGAACGAAATCGGCTTTCGCGCCGAGAAGCCGAAGGGCTCCTTCTTCCTGTATGTCGAAGCGCCCAAAGGCATCGTCGGCGGCCAGCGGTTCGAGTCCGCGGAGGATTTCTCGCAATATTTGATCCGCGAGAATCTGATCTCTACCGTGCCATGGGACGACGCCGGCAAATTCGTCCGTTTCTCCGTCACCTTCATCGCGCAGGGCGAGGCGGAAGAAGCCCGCGTCATCAACGAAATCAAGCGCCGTCTGACGGACGTTCAATTCGAATTTTAATGTTCGGATTTCCTTGACACTTCATGTCGAACATGGGATAATCATTGTTAATGAAACGGGTACCTTTAATTCAGTCCAGAGAGACTGGCAAGGTGGCGCAGAGTTGACAATATCCGACCGGTCGTGCGACCGTACATGCTCCTCTTCGGCTTGGGCCGAGGCAGAGGGAGATGTATCGGTGACGCCTGCCTGTCGATATGCTCGTCTGACTGAATCCTCCTTGCGATCGCGCAGGGAGGTTTTTTTGTGCAAATCTCGCATGAAGGAGGGATCGTTTTGTCGGACTCGCGTGTCATTATGGATGAATCCGCCATTCGGCGGGCGCTTACCCGGATTGCTCACGAGATGGTCGAGAAGAATAAGGGCATTCAAGGCTGCGTGCTGATCGGAATAAGAACGCGAGGCGTCTATCTGGCGCATCGCATCGCCGAGCGGATTCTTGAGATCGAGGGTCAGCCCGTTCCGGTCGGTGATCTGGACATTACCCGCTACCGCGACGATCGTCCCTCGGCGGCGAGGGCGAGCGCGGCAGGGCCGGGAGAAGAGCTGAAGCGGCACGTCAGCGACAAGCGGATCATTCTGGTGGACGATGTGCTCTATACGGGACGAACGATACGGGCCGCGCTGGACGCGCTGATGGATTGCGGCAGGCCCAAGTCGATTCAACTGGCCGTCCTCGTGGACAGGGGGCATCGCGAGCTGCCGATCCGTCCGGATTATGTAGGAAAAAACGTGCCGACCTCGCGGCACGAGAAGATCGACGTTTCGCTCAGCGAGGTGGACGAGACGGATTGCGTGACGATTCTGCACCCGCGCGAAGCGGAAGTCAGAGGTTAAAGCCACCACCCAACACAGCAGAGGAGGCGCCAGGGAATCAATGACGATATGGATTACGAACGCCAGCAGATGGAATGAGGAAGCCGGGAAGCTTGAAACCGCGCATGTGCGCATCGAGGATGGGACGATCGCGGAATGGCGCGTTGGCGCGGAGGCGCCCGACGCTTCGGGAGCGCAAGTGATCGACGCCGGGGGCAAGCTGATTGCGCCGGGGCTGATCGATATGCACGTTCACTTGCGCGAGCCCGGCTTTGAGCATAAAGAAACGATCGCCAGCGGCACCGAGTCGGCGGCGAAGGGCGGATTCACCGTCATCGCGCCGATGCCGAACACGCGCCCGGTGATGGATACGCCGGAGACGATCTCGCTGGTGCTCGACAAGGCGAAGACGGAAGGCGTCGTGCGCGTGCTGCCTTACGCCGCGATCACCAGGAACGAGCTGGGCCGCGAGCTGACGGACTTCCCGGCGCTGAAGGAAGCCGGAGCGATCGGCTTCACGGATGACGGCGTCGGCGTGCAGAACGCGCAAATGATGAAAAACGCGATGGCGCTTGCCCAATCGCTTGACATGCCGATTATCGCCCACTGCGAGGACGACTCGCTGGTAGAGGGCGCGTCGGTTACGGAGGGCGCGTTCGCCCGCAAGCACGGGCTTAAGGGCATTCCGAACGAGTCGGAGGCGATCCATGTCGGCCGGGATATTCTTCTGTCCGAGGCGACTGGCGTGCACTACCACGTCTGCCACGTCAGCACCGAGCAATCGATTCGCTTGATCCGGCTCGGCAAGTCGGTCGGCGTGAACGTCACCGGGGAAGTATGCCCGCATCATCTGCTGCTTTCGGACGAGGACATTCCGGACAATATGGACGCCAACTGGAAAATGAACCCGCCGCTCAGAACGCCTCGCGACGTCGAGGCTTGCATCCAGGCGCTGGAGAACGGGACGATCGACATCATCGTGACCGACCACGCTCCGCACAGCGAAGAGGAGAAGGCGCGGGGCATGGATCGAGCGCCTTTCGGCATCGTCGGTTTCGAGACGGCGTTCCCTCTGCTCTATACGAAGTTCGTCCGCACGGGACGCTGGACGCTTGACTTCCTGCTGCGCAGAATGACGAGCGACCCGGCCAGGGTGTTCCGCCTTCCTTACGGAACGCTGGATGCCGGAGCGCCCGCGGATATCGTCTTGATCGACCTGGAGAACGAGCGGGAAGTCGATCCCGCGAAGTTCCTGACGAAAGGCCGCAATACCCCGTTTGCAGGTTGGAAGCTATACGGCTGGCCGACGATGACGATGGTCGGCGGCAAAGTGGTCTGGACCGAAGAGAACGGCATTAACCGCTAAGGAGTGATTGGAATGCAAGCTAGATTGTTATTGGAAGACGGTACGCTGTTTACGGGACAGAGCTTTGGCGCCGAAACCGGCTCCGTCGGCGAAGTGGTGTTCAATACGGGGATTACGGGTTATCAGGAAGTGCTGTCCGACCCTTCCTATTGCGGACAAATCGTAACGATGACTTATCCGCTCATCGGCAACTACGGCATTAACCGCGACGACTTCGAGAGCGTCCGTCCTTACGTGCACGGCTTCGTCGTTCGCCGTCACGAGGATGTGCCGAGCAACTGGAGAGCGCAATATACGGTCGACCAACTGCTCAAGGAGTACGACATTCCGGCGATCAGCGGCATCGATACCCGCATGCTGACGAGAATTCTTCGGGTGCACGGGACGATGAAGGGCATTATTACGACGGGCAACGAGCGCGTCGAAGAGCTGATGGAGCGCTTGGGCGCTACTCCGCTGCTGCGCGAGCAGGTGGCCCGCACGTCGACGCAAAACGTGTTTTCCAGCCCCGGTGACAAAGAGCGCATCGTGCTGATCGATTTCGGCGCGAAAAGCGGGATTTTGCGCGAGCTGACGAAGCGCGGCTGCGACGTTGTCGTCGTGCCTCATGACACGACGGCGGACGAAATTCGCCGCCTGCACCCCGACGGCATTCAGCTGTCCAACGGCGGCGGGGACCCGAAGGACGTGCCGCATGCCGTCGAGACGATTCGTCAATTGCTCGGCGAGTATCCGCTCTTCGGCATCTGTCTCGGCCATCAGCTGTTCGCGCTCGCTTGCGGAGCGGATACGGGCAAGCTGAAGTTCGGCCACCGCGGCGGCAACCATCCGGTCAAGGAGCTCGAATCCGGCCGCTGCTTCATTACTTCCCAGAACCACGGCTATACGGTCGTCGAGGAATCGATCGCCGGCACCGAGCTGGAAGTGACGCACATCAACAACAACGACAAAACGATCGAAGGCTTGAAGCATAAACGTTACCCCGCCTTCACGGTTCAATACCATCCGGAAGCGGCCCCGGGCCCGTACGACAACAGCTACTTGTTCGACCGTTTCCTGCAAATGATCCGCGATAACAAGCTGGCCAACCCGGAACGTCCGCGCCAAGCGCAATTGTCGGAGACGCTGAGAGGAGAACTGCTGTATGCCCAAAAATAAAGACCTCAAGAAAATTCTCGTAATCGGCTCCGGCCCTATCGTCATCGGACAAGCAGCGGAATTCGACTATGCCGGTACGCAGGCCTGCCAAGCGCTGAGGGAAGAAGGCATCGAAGTCGTTCTGATCAACAGCAACCCGGCGACGATCATGACCGACACGAACATCGCCGACAAGGTATATATCGAACCGATCAATCTGGAGTTCGTCTCGCAGATTATTCGCCAGGAGCGTCCGGACGGTTTGCTGCCGACGCTGGGCGGCCAGACCGGCCTGAACATGGCCGTCGAGCTGGCGCGCGCCGGCGTGCTGCAGCAGGAGAACGTCAAGCTGCTCGGCACGCAGCTCGACGCGATCGAACGCGCCGAAGACCGCGACCTGTTCCGCGAGCTGATGCGCGAGCTGGAACAGCCGGTACCGGAGAGTGTGATCGTAACCACGGTCGAGGATGCGGTGGAATTCGCCAACGGCCTCGGTTATCCGGTTATCGTCCGTCCGGCTTATACGCTCGGCGGCACGGGCGGCGGCATCGCGGCGAACGAGGAAGAACTGCGCGAGATCGTGGCCAACGGCATCCGTTACAGCCCGATCGGCCAATGTCTGATCGAGAAGTCGATCGCGGGCATGAAAGAAATCGAGTACGAGGTTATGCGCGACTCCAACGACAACTGCATCGTTGTCTGCAACATGGAAAACTTCGATCCCGTCGGCGTTCATACCGGCGACAGCATCGTCGTTGCACCGAGCCAGACGCTGTCCGACCGCGAATATCAGATGCTTCGTTCAGCTTCGCTGAAGATCATCCGCGCGCTCAATATCGAAGGCGGCTGCAACGTGCAGTTCGCGCTTGATCCGCAGAGCTACCAATATTATGTCATCGAGGTTAACCCTCGCGTCAGCCGTTCTTCGGCGCTCGCTTCCAAAGCGACCGGTTATCCGATCGCCAAGATGGCGGCAAAAATCGCGATCGGCTATACGCTCGACGAGATCGTCAACCCGGTTACGGGCCAGACCTACGCCTGCTTTGAGCCGACGCTGGACTACATCGTATCGAAAATCCCGCGCTGGCCGTTCGACAAGTTCACTTCCGCGAACCGCAAGCTGGGCACGCAGATGAAGGCGACCGGCGAAGTCATGGCTATCGGCCGCACGTTCGAGGAATCGATCCATAAAGCGGTCCGTTCGCTCGAAATCGGCGTACACCGCATCTACTTGAAAGGCGCTGACGAGCTGTCCGACGAAGTGCTGTCGAATCGCCTGATCAAAGCGGATGACGAGCGGCTGTTCCTCGTCGCCGAAGCGTTCCGCCGCGGCTGGCCGCTGCAGCGCATCCAGGATCTGTCGAACATCGACTGGTGGTTCCTCGACAAGATCGAGCGAATCGTCCAGCTGGAAGACGAGATTCGCAGAGAGCCCGCGCTTACGCCGGAGCTGCTCTACAAGGCGAAGAGAAACGGCTTGACGGACCGCGCGATCGCGGAGCTGAGAAGCGAAGGCCATCCGTCCGGCGCTTACACGAACGAAGCGGACGTCCGCGTCTATCGTAAGGAGCAGGGCTTCGTGCCGGTCTACAAGATGGTCGATACGTGCGCCGCGGAGTTCGAGGCGACGACGCCCTACTACTACTCGACCTATGAGACGGAGAACGAGGTGCTTCCGAGCGAGAAGGAAAAAATCATCGTGCTCGGCTCGGGCCCGATCCGCATCGGCCAAGGCATCGAATTCGACTATTCGACCGTTCACGCCGTATGGGCGATCCGCAATGCGGGATACGAGGCGGTCATCATCAACAACAACCCGGAGACGGTATCCACCGACTTCAGCACGTCGGACCGCCTCTACTTCGAGCCGCTGTTCTTCGAAGACGTCATGAACGTCATCGAGCAGGAGAAGCCGATCGGCGTTATCGTGCAGTTCGGCGGACAGACGGCCATTAACCTGGCTGCCCCGCTGGCGAAAGCCGGAGTGCGCATTCTCGGCACGTCGCTGGACAGCATCGACGAAGCGGAGGACCGCAAGCGGTTCGAGGCGCTGCTTAGCAGACTTAGCGTACCGCAGCCGAAAGGCACGACGGTCACGTCCGTCGGCGAGGCGGTAGGCGCCGCGCAAGAGCTCGGATATCCGGTGCTCGTGCGTCCGTCCTACGTGCTCGGCGGCCGGGCGATGGAGATCGTCTACTCCGACGAAGAGCTGCTGTCCTATATGGAAGTCGCGGTTAAAATCAATCCGGAGCATCCGGTGCTGATCGACCGTTACATGCTGGGCAAAGAAATCGAGATCGATGCGATCTGCGACGGCGAGACGGTGCTTATTCCGGGCATTATGGAGCATGTCGAGCGCGCCGGCGTTCACTCCGGCGATTCGATCGCCGTATACCCGCCGCAGTCTCTGTCCGATGAAATCAAGCGGCAGGCGGTCGACATCACGATCAAAATCGCCAAAGAGCTGAAGACGGTCGGACTCGTCAACATCCAGTTCGTTGTCTGGCAGGATCAGGTGTACGTGATCGAGGTGAATCCGCGTTCGTCCCGTACCGTGCCGTTCTTGAGCAAAGTAACGAAAATCCCGATGGCCAACCTGGCCACGCAAGCGATTCTCGGCAAAAAACTGACCGAGCTCGGCTACCAGGAAGGACTGTGGCCGGAAGACGAATTCGTATCGGTCAAAGTTCCGGTATTCAGCTTCGCCAAGCTGCGCCGCGTCGATCCGACGCTGACGCCGGAGATGAAATCGACGGGCGAAGTCATGGGCCGCGACCGCTTCTACGCCAAAGCGCTGTTCAAAGGCCTGGTCGGCTCGGGGATGAAAATTCCGAATTCCGGCGCGATCATCGCGACGGTCGCCGACAAGGACAAGGAAGAAGCGATTCAGATCCTGAAAGGCTTCTACAACCTGGGCTACAAGCTGCTCGCCACGGGTGGAACGGCCGACGCCTTGGAAGCCGCAGGACTTAAAGTCCGCCGTGTCAACAAGCTGTCCGACGGCTCGCCGAACATTCTCGATCTGATCCGCACCGGCGAAGCGCAGTTCGTCGTCAACACGCTGACGAAGGGCAAGACGCCGGAGCGCGACGGCTTCCGCATCCGCCGCGAGGCGGTCGAGAACGGCGTCGTCTGCCTGACGTCGCTGGACACGGTGCGCGCGCTGCTTAACATGCTGGAGGCGCTCCGCTTCTCCAGCGAGCCGATGCCGGCGTTCCAAGCTTAATAGGAGCAAGCCGCCCGGTCCCCGATAATGATGGGGATCGGGCTTCTATATGAATACTTCTTGAATACTTCGCTCAGAGGGAGGAATACCAGTGTCGTTGCTATCCCGCAAGGAGGCGGCAGGCAAAATTATGGTCGCGCTCGACAAGCCCGACGCGAAGGCTGCCGTGGAGCTGGCCGATCGGCTGCAAGGGTCCGGCTGTTGGATGAAGGTGGGCATGGAGCTGTTCTATGCGGCAGGGCCGGCGATCGTCCGGGAGCTGAAAAGCAAAGGCTTCCGCATCTTCCTCGACCTGAAAATGCACGACATCCCCAACACCGTCCGCGGAGGGGCGAGAAGCATTTCCCGGCTCGGCGTGGATCTGTTTAACGTACATGCTGCCGGCGGAACGGCGATGATGGAGGCCGCTCTCGAAGGCGTCCGCGATGCGCTGGAGGCGGGCGACGCCGAGCGCGCTCCGCTTGTCATCGCAGTAACGCAGCTGACAAGCACGAGCCAGCAGGTGCTCAACGCCGAGATCGGCATTGCGGGCAAGTTGGAGGATGCCGTCGTCCATTACGCCAAGCTGGCTCAAGCTGCCGGATTGCAGGGCGTTGTCGCTTCTCCGCTGGAGGTTCCGGCGATCAAGTCGGCTTGCGGCAGCGGCTTCCTTACCGTGACGCCGGGAATTCGGCCGCGCGGCGCGGACGTCGGCGATCAGATTCGCATTACGACGCCCCGCGAAGCGATAGATGGCGGCACCGATTACCTCGTCATCGGGCGTCCGATTACGGCGGCCAGCTCGCCGCAGGATGCGCTGGACTACATTTTGAAGGAGATGACCGAATCATGAGTCAATATTCCGTAGAGCAGTTGCCGGCCGTTATCGCCGGCCGTCTGTTGGATATCGGGGCGGTAGCCCTGCGTCCGAACGAACCGTTTACCTGGACCTCCGGGATAATCTCCCCGATCTATTGCGACAACCGGCTCACGATGAGCTATCCCGACATTCGCGACGCGATCGCCGAAGGCTTCGCGACGCTGATCCGTACGCATTATCCGGACACCGAGGTCATCGCCGGCACGGCGACGGCGGGCATTCCGCACGCCGCTTGGGTCGCGCAGAAGCTGAATCTTCCGATGGCCTACGTCCGCGACAAGGCGAAGGGCCATGGCAAACAAAACCAGATCGAAGGGCTGATCAAGGACGGACAGAAGGTCGTCGTGATCGAGGATTTGATCTCCACCGGCGGCAGCTCGCTTAAAGCGGCGCTAGCCGTCATGGACGCGGGCGCGGACGTGCAGGGAGTGCTGGCGATTTTCACCTACCAGTTCGCACTGGCGGAAACGGCTTTCAGCGAAGAAGGCGTCGAGCTGAAGACGCTCTCGAACTATTCGGCTCTCGTCGACGAGGCTCTTCGGCGCGGCACGATCAGCGAGGCGGACGTGAGTCTGCTTCAGTCGTGGCGCGAAAATCCTCAGGCCTTCGGCAAATAAGCGGTAAAGTCGCGGCAAGCGGCGGTCCTCCGATCGGGGGGCCGCCTTTTTGTCGTTTACTCGGTCTGGAGACCGAGGCCAAAAGCGTGCCCGGGACCGTCGAACGGCTCCGCTTGCTCGGTTACAATGGGAGTATCTGAAAGAGGTTTGGCAAAAAAAGGAGAGTGTACTCGTGGCCATTCTGCAAGTGAAAGGGTTGCGCAAAGCGTTCGGCGCCGTGCAAGCCGTGGAAGAAATCAGCTTTTCCGTCGAGAACGGGGAAGTGTTCACGATCATCGGTCCGAACGGAGCGGGCAAGACGACAACGCTGGAAATGATCGAAGGCATGCAATCTCCCGATGCGGGAACGATTTCGATCGACGGGATGACATGGGACAAGAATGCCGACCGAATCAAAACGATTATCGGCGTACAGCCGCAGTCGAGCGCCCTGTTCGACCTGCTTACCGTGGAGGAGAACCTGGACCTGTTCGCCTCGTTCTATCCGCACTCGAAACAACCGTCGGAAGTGCTGGAAATGATCAATCTGACCGACCATCGCCGCAAAAACGTCAAGTCGTTGTCCGGCGGGCAGCGTCAGCGTCTTGCGATCGGGCTGGCGATGATCAGCGATCCGCAAATTATTTTCCTCGATGAACCGACGACCGGACTGGACCCGCAAGCGCGCCGCAACATCTGGGACATCGTGCTGAAGCTGAAGGAACTGGGCAAGACGACGATATTGACGACCCATTACATGGAGGAAGCGGAGAAGCTGAGCGATCGGGTCTGCATCGTCGACCAAGGCAGAATCGTCACGCTCGATACGCCCGCCAAATTGATCGACAACCTGACGAAGGAACGGGAGGTCCGACTGTACTTCCAGGACGGGGAGGCGGCTGCGGCCGAGACAGAACAGGTCGCCAAGGGAGATGCCACGGTCGTTCGCACGGAGCTGGACGGCGCTTCGCTGAAGCTGTGGTCGGTGCAGCCGGAAGAAACCTTGTACGGAGTTTTCGGATTCACGAAGGAAAAAGGGTATCGGGTAGAGCAAGTCTCCATTCGCGAGATGAGTCTCGAAGACGTATTCATCGCCTTTACGGGCAAAGAATGGAGGGACTAAAGATGAGCAACGGCAAACAGCTTGGCAAGTTGTTCGGCGCGCAGTTGAAAATGATGTTCCGGGAAAAGCAGGTTTGGTTTTGGAATCTCTTTTTCCCGATTATTTTGATGGTTATTTTCATGGTGATTTTCGGCGGAGGCGGAGGCAGCGACTTCAAAGCGAAAATCGCGGTTGTAAAACCAAGCGCGAGCGAAGCGTCGGATATGCTGGAAGGTTACTTGCGCCAAGTGCCGGTGCTCGAGTGGAAATCGGAGCAGCCGGTTACCGCGGAAGAAGCGGACGAATGGGTTAAGGACAAGGACGTGGACGCGGTCATCGTTCTTCCCGGCGAGAATGCGAATACGCTTGAGATCATCGTCAACAAGGAAAATGAAAGAAGCGCGACAACGCAAGCGATCGCGGGAATCTTGGACAAGTTCGTCCAGCAGACGAATTATCAGGTTGCGGGCGTCACGCCTACGTACTCCGTATCAACAACGGCCGTCTCGAGCGGCAGCGAAGACTTGAGCTATGTGGACTTCCTGCTGACGGGGATGATCGCGCTCGCGGTGGCGCAGGGCGGACTGTTCGGCATGGTGGACATGGTCGAGATGAGACGCAAAGGTTTGCTGAAGAGATTACGGCTCACTCCCGTGAAAATGGGGCTGTTCGGAGTAGGCGGCATGATGGTGCGTTTCATTTTGGGCGTTGTGCAAATCATCATTCTGTCTCTGATCGGGGTGCTCGGGTTCGGCGCCAAGCTGCATCTGGATTTTCCGACGCTGGTCGTCGGTTTCCTTGTCGGGGCTCTTGCCTTTAACGCGCTCGGCTATCTGTTCTCCTCATTCAGCAAATCGATCGAGGCTTATATGGGGATGGCAAATATCGCCAGCTTTCTGATGATGTTCCTGAGCGGTATTTTCTTCCCGACAAGCGGGTTTCCGGAGTGGCTTATTCCTGTGTCGAAGGTGCTTCCGCTGACTTATTTCGTAAACAGCGTTCGCGACGGCATGGTGTATGGCAGCGGGATCGCTTCCCCCGACTTCTGGTCAGGCATCGGCATTCTCGGCGCATGGGGCGTCGTTGCCTTCGTCCTCGGCGTGCTGATCTACCGCAAAACGAAAATAGAAGTCCGTTAAACCTTCGTTTTTCTCCGGAGCTTGCGGTTCCGACTCGGCTGAACGCATTCCAGCGCTCTTCGGTCGGATTCCCGCAAGCTCCGTTCAGCTTCATGTTTCGCAGCTTATGGCCATTATCCCCGTGACTCAGAACATTGTAGCCTCGATATCTATGTTTTCTCCCTTATGGCCATTATCCCCGTGACTCAGAACATTGTAGCCTCGATATCTATGTTTTCTCCCTTATGGCCATTATCCCCGTCGCTCAGTACAGGCTGAGAAGGGTCTATTATCTATACTCGGGATCGATAATATCGTATTAGGCTGATGAATGAGGCGGAGTGAAGGGAGGAAAAGCGGCTTCTTCTGAATGAAGGGGATAATGGCCGTAGGGATGAAAATAGTGAAATAGCTCCACCGTTAACCTGAGGGAAAGGGATAATGGTCATAGAGGCGTGGACGAGGGGAGAAAAGCGCGGGGCTTCTGAGGGAAAGGGATAATGGCCATAAGTGCGCGGGGGAGAGGCGGAGTGAGTAGGGCTTCTGAGCGAGAGGGATAGTGGCTGTAGTTGCGGAAAAAGAAGGTCTGCCAACCGGAGAGGAGGGGCTTTTCCGGCCAGGCAAACCCTGGGCAAGGAGGGTTATTGCTCCAACCGCTTGAGCCATTGTTGGATGGCGGCGTTGGGGAGAGCGGAGGCGGAGGGGACGGGGATGGCTTCGTCGGATAGCTTGTATTTTAGCTTTAAAGCGATAATTCGGCGCAAGCTTTCGTCGAGGCGGGACTCGGGGAGTGCGCCCGAATTGACCGCTTCGAGCAGCCTATCGTAGACTTTGCGGGCCGTGTCGTAGCCGTGGGCGACAAGGAGAAGGTCGCTGCCGGCCAGGAAGGACTGCAAGGAAGCGTCCTCGATGCCATAGTTGCGGGCGATGGCGCCCATCGTCATATCGTCCGTAATAACGACGCCGGCATAGCCGAGCCGGTCGCGGAGCAGGTCGGTGATGACGGTTTTGGACAGCGACGACGGAGAGTCGGGATCGATCTTAGGAAACAGGATGTGCGCGATCATGACCGCATCCGTCCCCTCCTGAATCGCGGCGCGGAACGGAATCCATTCGAGTTTCTCCAGTTCCGCGATCGTTTTCCCGACGGAAGGAAGCTCCAGATGCGAGTCTACGGACGTGTCCCCATGGCCGGGAAAATGTTTTACGACGGCAATCGTGCCGCCGTGCTGCAGCCCCTGCATGGCGGCAACGCCCATGGTTGCGACCGACTCGGCGTCTCTGCCGAACGCGCGGGTGCCGATGACCGGATTGGCCGGGTTGCTGTTGACGTCAAGCACGGGAGCGAAGTTCATGTTAAAGCCCATTAGCCGGAGTTCGTTGGAGAGAAGAGCGCCCATTTCTTCGGCCAGCTCAGGCTTTCCCGTTCGGCCGACTTTGACCGCGTCCGGCATTGCGGTGAAGTCCTTGGGCAGCCGGCTCACTTTGCCGCCCTCCTGGTCGACGCTCATGAAGAGAGGGAGCGGGTTGCCGTCGTTCGCGCGCTTCAATTCGTTGACAAGCTGAACGGAGCCTTTCAGGTCCGAGAAGTTGTTTTTATACCAGATCAAACCTCCGACATGCTGCTCGGCAATGAGCTTCTTCATTTTATCGTCTATCCTCGTCCCCTCGATCCCGGCAACGATAACCTGTCCGACTTTTTCCTCCAAAGTCATTTTCGCCAGCAGGAGTTCGATCGGATCTTCCTCCGCGGGGGGCGTTGTTTCCGGGGGCACGGATTCGGACGGAGATGAAGCCGAAGGCGTCGACGGCTCTGCCGAAGTGGAGGAAGAAGAGGTTGCGGAGGGAGCGGCAGGGGAGGCGGGAGCCCCGGCCTTGCCGCCGGAGCATCCGATGACAAGCCCCGCGAGCAGGCACCAAACGACGACGAGACCGACTGAGCGCTGGACGTTTCCGGCTTTCTTCAAGGCGAGTCCTCCTTAATTGAACAAAAGACTCCCGGTTTTCCTTCGCGAGGAAGCCGGGAGTTCAGCTATTTTACACTTCGAACGAGCTTTTCAAAGACACGATGCGGTTAAAGACGAGCAGTTCGGGAGCCGAATCCTTCGGGTCCACGTTGAAGTAGCCATGCCGGAAAAACTGGAATTTGTCTCCACCGGAGGCTTCCTTCATTCCCGGCTCCACGAAGCCCTTCAATACTTGAAGGGAG
Source organism: Cohnella cellulosilytica (assembly GCF_042431195.1). Classification (NCBI taxonomy): domain Bacteria; kingdom Bacillati; phylum Bacillota; class Bacilli; order Caryophanales; family Paenibacillaceae; genus Cohnella; species Cohnella cellulosilytica. Next base: position 133,883 of record NZ_JBHMDN010000079.1, on the reverse strand, counting down.
TTCGGGTTGAGACGGTCGAGGAACGATTGGCCCTCTTCTTCGGACTCGGATTCGTCGGAGATCAGCGGCTCGTACAGCCGGAACTCGGCGGGTACCGAATGGGAAGCGTCGACCCAGTGGAGCGTTCCCTTGACCTTGCGTCCGGTAAAGCCGGAGCCGCTCTTCGTCTCGGGATCGTACGTGCAGCGAAGCTCGACGGCGTTGCCTTCCGCGTCGTGGATCACTTCCTCGCATTTGATGAAATACGCATGCTTGAGGCGCACTTCATTGCCCGGGAACAGGCGGAAATACTTCGGAGGCGGGTTATCCATGTAATCTTCGCGTTCGATGTAGATCTCTCTCGAGAACGGGATTTTGCGATGGCCCATCTCCGGATTTTCGGAGTTGTTCTCGGCGTCGAGCCATTCCGTCTTGCCTTCGGGGTAGTTCGTGATCACAACTTTCAGCGGGTCCAGCACGGCCATTGTCCGCAGCGCTTTAAGCTTCAAATCCTCGCGGATAAAATGCTCCAGCATCCGCTCGTCCACGATGCCGTAGCTCTTCGCCACCCCGATTTCGCGGCAGAAGGCGCGGATCGCTTCCGGCGTATAGCCTTTGCGGCGCAAACCGGCAATCGTCGGCATGCGGGGATCGTCCCAACCGTCCACCTTCTTCTCGTCGACGAGCAGCTTGAGCTTTCTTTTACTCATGACGGTGTTGGTCAGGTTTAATCTCGCGAATTCATATTGGTGCGGAACCTGCGGCATCTCGCACTCGCGGACGACCCAGTCGTAGAGCGGGCGCTGATCTTCAAACTCGAGCGTGCAGATCGAGTGCGTCACGCCTTCGATGGCGTCCTCGAGCGGATGCGCGTAGGCGTACATCGGGTAGATGCACCATTCGTCGCCCGTATTGTGATGATGGGCGTGCAGCACCCGGTACAGGACCGGATCGCGCAGGTTGACGTTCGGAGACGCCATGTCGATCTTCGCGCGCAGCACCTTTTGTCCGTCGGCGAACTCGCCTTCCTTCATCCGGCGGAACAAGTCGAGGTTCTCCTCGATCGAGCGGTTTCGATAAGGGCTTTCCCGACCGGGGGAAGTGAGCGTTCCGCGCGTCTCGCGGATTTGTTCGGCGTTCTGGTCGTCGACGTAGGCGAGGCCTTTGCGAATCAGCAGTACGGCGCGCTCGTACATCTCCCCGAAATAATCCGACGCGAAGAACAGCCCGTCCCAATTAAAGCCGAGCCATTCGACGTCTCTTTTGATCGACTCCACGTATTCCGTGTCTTCCTTAACCGGATTGGTGTCGTCGAAGCGCAAATTCGTTCTTCCCTTAAACTCGTCGGCGAGCTCGAAGTTCAGGCAGATCGATTTGGCGTGACCGATGTGCAGATACCCGTTCGGCTCGGGAGGGAACCGGGTCACGATCTCCGTGACTTTGCCCGAGGCAAGATCCTCGGACACGATGTTCCGAATAAAATTCGATGACGGCGTCTTAGTTTCCAAGCGGACCAACCTTCCTCGCAATAAATCGTTATATCCTCTAATAATACACAAAAAAGCGGCTTCTTATAAAGGGTTAAGCGAAAAATCGGAAAAATGTCGCTCTTCGTCGACGAAACGCCGATAGATTCGAACCGATTTCTTCTAAAAAAATGATAAAGATTTAATTTTTTAGTAACTTTTCAGATAGACGCTTCGTTATAATCTATTGAAGAGATTGGCAAGGGAGGAAGATGAATGCTGTCATGGCTAAGCCGGGGGGGCGCGGCGGAGAAGGCGGGCGAACAAAGACAGGATTTGGCGAAAAAATCGCCCGAGAAGCCCTCGGAGCCGCAGGCTGTCGCGGAAGCGGAAGCGGAGAAAGAAAGACCGATCGCGAGCGAACCGCTACTGTCCGTGCGCAACGTGGAACGATCCTTCGATGTCGGAAGCCAGAAGCTCAGGGTGCTTAAGGGAATCAACCTTAATCTCTACCCCGCGCAGCTGGTCATGCTCAGAGGCCGGTCGGGCTCGGGCAAGACGACGCTGATGAATCTGATGGGCGGGCTGGATACGCCGACGAAGGGAGAAATCTTTTTCAAGGACCGCCCGTTCCACAAATGGGATGACGACAAGCGCACCGTCGTGCGTCGCAAGGATATCGGGTTTATTTTCCAGGCGTTCGCTTTGATGCCCTTATTGTCCGCATACGAGAATGTCGAATTGTCGCTGCGCATGGCGAAAACGCCCCGTTCGGAATGGAAGGAAAGAATTACGTCCTGTCTGGACCTGGTCGGTCTCTCGAAGAGAATGCATCACCGTCCGTTCGAGCTTTCCGGGGGAGAGCAGCAGCGGGTGGCCATCGCCAAGGCGATCGCCCACAAGCCCAGCCTTATTCTGGCGGACGAACCGACGGCGGAGCTGGACAGTCAGATGACCGCACAAATTATGCAAGTGTTCAAGGAAGTCGTCGCGACCGAAAAAATCTCGCTCTGCATGACGACACACGATCCTACGATTATGGAGGTAGCAGACCATGTCTATGAAATGGTGGACGGCGTATTCGTCGCCAATTGACCGTCAGGCGCCCGCGCGCCGCAGCCGCAAAAGTGCCGGCATGATTGCCGCGTTGGCGTTGTCGCTGGCGATCTCGGGGTGCAGCTTGCTGCCCGACGAACCGGAGGAGGAGGATCTGTCCGCAATCCAGCTGCCGAAAATCTCGGAGAAGCCGCAATACGAAGTAGTCACCAAAACGCTCGAAACGAAAGTATCCGGCTCCGGCAAAATTTTGTCCTCCCAGGAGAAGCAGGTTTATTTTACACTGGACGGAAAACGGCTTAAGAAGCTGTACATAGAATCAGGCAAGACGGTCAAAGAAGGAGAAGCGGTGGCCGAGCTAGACGTCGACGACTTAAGAAAAAACCTTCGTCAGCAGGAGTTGGCCTTTAAGCAGCGCGAGCTTGAAATGAAGGAAACGCTGCGCAAGAAGGACGAGATGGATCCGGTCGAGTTCGAGATGAAATCTTTGCAGTTCGAGGAAGCGCGCCAGCAGCTCGTCGACATGCAGGAGGATATCGGCAAGGCGGTGCTGACCGCTCCGTTCTCCGGGACGGTCGTATCGGTGCCGGTGCAGGAAGGCGACATGGTCAAAGCGTACGACACGGTCGCCGTCATCGCCAACCCAAGCAGCCTGGTCATCGCCGCCGAGCTGTCCAAGGACGATCTGGGGAAGGTTTCCGTCGGCATGGAGGTTCGCGTCGATATCAACAATATCGAACCGCTTCAGGGCAAGGTGAAGCAGCTGCCGGTGCCTGCGACGGACAATCAGAACGGCAATGAAGGCGGCAAAACGGACAGCATCAACAAATACTTGCTTGTCGACGTCGGCAAGCTTCCCAAGGAAGCCACGCGCGGCACACCGCTGTCGATCTCCGTTATTACCAACCGCAAGGAGAACGCGGTCGTCATTCCCCTCGCCGCTCTGCGGACGATCGGGGCGCGAACTTACGTTCAAGTGGCGGAAGCGGACGGAAGCAAGCGCGAGGTCGACGTGGAGGTCGGACAGCAAACCCCGACCGACGCGGAAATTTTGAGCGGCTTGACGCCGGGACAGAAAGTCGTAGGTCGATAACCGATGGCGCTGATTCGGTTTCTCTTCCGCAAAATGTGGAACACGCGCTGGATGACGCTCAGCACGCTCGCCGGATTGTTCGTCGCGGTTGCGTTCACGACGAGCATTCCGATGTACGCGGACGGCGCGCTCAAGCGGGTTGTCTCGCAAACCCTGCAGGAAAACAGCGAAGGGCTGCCCGCGGGATCGATGCTGATTCGGTACCAGTCGACGGACGGCAAGACGGATTTGGAGAGCTTCCGCAACGTCGATCAATATATTCGCGAGGACATTAAATCCGATATCGGTTTTCCGCAAGAGGTATCCCAGAGGAGCTTGACGATTCGCAGCTCCGAGGTGTCGCCCGAAGATCCGACGAAGGTGGACGCCAGCCGGACGAGAAAGATGACGATCGCTTCCTTCGAAGGCTTGAAGGAACAGGTGGAGATGGCGGGAGGCAAGTGGTTCGCGGACACTCCCGATGCGGACGGCACGGTTCAAGCGCTCATGATGGAGGAAGCGTTGTTCCGCAACGACCTGCATGTCGGCGACGTGCTGCTGTACTCGGTTGCCGGAGAGACGCTGCGGGTTCAGATCGTCGGGGCGTTCAAGCCGGCCGACGACAACAGCGCCTACTGGTACCAGGGCTTGGAAGGGCTCATGAACTATTTGTACGTATCCGACCCGGTCCTGCTGGACGATCTGTCCGCCAAGCGGGGCATTCCGATTCAGATCGCCAGCTGGTACTCCGCTTTCGACCTGAGAGAGATTCAGACGAGTCAACTCGCTCCGCTGTCGAGCAAGCTGAACCGGATCGACATCGAGGTTTACAAGAAGCTGAAGGACACGCGATTGGAGCTCAGCTTCGCGGAGATGCTGTCCCAGTTCCGCCGCGACAGCATTCAACTGCAGACGATGCTCTTCACGCTCGCGGCTCCGATGATTGCCATGGTGTTCTACTTTATTACGATGAACACGCAGCAGGCGCTGGAGCGACAGCGCTCCGATATCGCGGTGCTGCGAAGCCGGGGGGCGAGCACAAGGCAGATCTTTATGCTGTTTCTGTTGGAGGGCACGCTGCTGGGAATCGTGGCCCTGCTGATCGGTCCGCTATTCGGCTGGTTTATGGCCAAGAGCATCGGTTCGGCCAACGGATTTCTGCATTTCGTGGACCGCAAGGCGATCCCGGTCGGATTCTCGACCGACGGCATATTGGCCGGCGTCGCGGCCGTGCTGGTGGCGATCGCGGCCACTGTCATTCCGGCGCTTGTCTTCACGAGAACCTCGATCGTCGATTACAAGAGGCAGATGGCCAGGGGAGACCGCAGGCCGTTCTGGCAGAAATGGTTTATCGACGTGCTGCTGCTGGGCGTTGCGGGGTACGGCTGGTACCTGTTCAACGAACGGCAGATGGTGACGTTCAAGACGGGAATGACGACGGATCAGCTTAATGTACAGCCGTTTCTATTCTTCGTTCCGGCGCTGAGCATTTTCGCGGCCGGGCTCGTGTTTCTGAGATTGTTTCCGCTGCTGCTCAAGCTGTTTAACGCAATAGGGAAGAAAGTGCTGCCCGTCCCTTTTTATTTGACGCTCACGCAGCTGTCGCGGTCGGCCAAATCGTATTACCCGCTTATGATTCTGCTCATTCTGACGCTGGGCCTCGGGGTATATAATTCCTCGGCCGCGCGGACGATCGGGCTGAACTCGGAAGAGCGGATCATGTATAAATACGGAACGGACGTCGTCGTCCAGACCGTATGGGAAGGCACGCCGGAATTCAAGCCCCCTTCGCAGCAAGGCGGAGGCAGCGGCGGCGGAAGCGGCGGGGGTGGCGGCCAGGGGGATCGGCCCGCGCCGACGAAGTTTAACTACAACGAACCGCCGTTCGAGGTTTTCCGCACGCTGCCTGGCGTCGAGCACGCGGCGCGCGTGCTGCAGACGAAGAGCAGCCTGACGATTTCCGGCAAGACGGCGGGGCAGGCGACCATCATGGGGATCGACAACGTTGACTTTGCCCGTGTCGGCTGGCTCCGCAAGGATATGTACCAGATCAATCCGTACAAATATCTCGAATGGATGGGGCAGGTGCCGGAGGGAGCGTTTATCTCCTCCAACGTAGCCAAGAAGTTCGATCTGAAGCGGGGAGATATGGTCCAGACGGTTATTCAGGAGCAGACGATCGAATTTATCATTCTCGACGTCGTGCCTTACTGGCCGAGCTTGTACCCGGACCAGACGCCGTTCTTGATCGCGAATCTGGGTTACATTTACGACCAGGCGCCGCTCATCCCTTACGACGTGTGGCTCAAGATGGAGCCCGACGCGAAAGTACAGGAGATCATCCCCGTGCTTCAGGAGAAGGGGATCGAGCTGGCTTCGGTCAGCAGCATGAGATCCGAATTGACGACGCAGAGCAAGCATCCTGCCCGGGGCGGCGTTTTCGGAATTCTTAGCTTGGGCTTCCTGGTTACGATTATCGTTTCCTTGTCGGGCTACATTCTGTTCTGGTTTTTCAACCTGTCGCGCAGGGTCGTGCAGATCGGTATTTTGCGCGCTATGGGGCTTTCCCGCAAGCAGCTGACGGGAATGCTGCTGCTCGAGCAAATCTTTACGGCCGGCTTGTCGATCGGGCTCGGCATCGGCATCGGAAAGCTGGCGAGTCTGCTGTTCCTTCCGTTCCTGCAGACGACCGACAATTCGACGAACCAGGTTCCTCCGTTCCGCGTCGTGTTCGAGGCGACGGATACGAACCGGCTGTATATTGTGGTCGGCGTCATGATGACGATCGGCGTGGCGCTTCTCATCACGCATATTAGACGCTTGAAGGTTCACCAAGCCGTCAAGCTGGGAGAGGAGCGGTAAATCTTATGATTACATGCGAAGGTCTCGTGAAAATTTACAAAGCCGACGATCTGGAAGTCGTCGCTCTTCAGGGCTTGAACCTGTCGGTTAAAGCGGGAGAGATGATGGCGATTATCGGCAACAGCGGAAGCGGGAAGTCGACCTTGCTGAACATTCTCGGCGGTCTTGACCGTCCCTCCGCGGGTCAGGTCCAGGTAGGGCCGTGGAATTTACTGAAGGTCAACGACGACGATCTCGTCAAGTACAAGCGCGACACGGTCGGCTTCATCTGGCAGAACAACGCCCGGAACCTTCTGCCCTTCCTGAGCGCTCTCGAGAACGTAGAGATGCCGATGATGTTCTCTGGCAAGCTGGACCGGGCCTACGCCAAGCAGCTGCTGGAATGGGTCGGCTTGAAGGAGCGCATGCACAACAAGCTGCAGCAGTTGTCCGGGGGGGAGCAGCAGCGGGTGGCGATCGCCATCTCGCTGGCGAACCGTCCGCAGCTGCTGCTGGCCGACGAGCCGACGGGATCGGTAGATTCCCGGACGTCCGATATCATTATGGATATTTTCCGCAAGTTCAATCGGGAGCTAGGCCTGACGATCGTCATCGTGACGCACGACTTGTCGCTGGCCGGCAAAGTAGACCGCGTCGTCGCAATCCGCGACGGACTGACGAGCACGGAGTTTATCAAAAGGAATCCGAACCTGGATCATTCCTTGCCGTTATCGGACGGACGGACGCCCGAAGAGGCTCACGAAGCGTTCGTCGTCGTGGACCGGGTCGGCCGGCTGCAGATTCCGAAAGAATACTTGTCCGCTCTCTCGATTGGCGACAAAGCCACGATGGAGTTTGACGGAGATAAAATTGTCATCACAAAACCTAAATCTTTGGAGGAGGACGAAACAGCATGAACAAACGAGCAGGAAAAACCCGAAAATGGGTGCTGACCGGAATGACTTTATCCTTACTAGTCCCGACGCTTGCGGCATGTAATTCGGGGGACGGCGCGAACGACCCGAACAATCGGCGTACGCTCCGCATCGGCACGATGTACGGAAGCAAATCGGACGAAACCTGGTTCCGCCAGCAATTCACGGACATGTTCGAATTCACGCATTCCAACATCGACATCGAGGTCGTGCCCGCGATCGATTACACGGAAATGCAATTCGAGGATTACTCGAAGCAGCAGGAGCCGGTCGATCAGATGGCGAAGCTCAAGGAGATTATGACCGGCTCCAATCCGGTCGACGTTATGATTATTAGCGACATGAGCATGCTGGGTCAGCTTGTGAGCGAAAATATGCTGAAGCAGCTCGATCCGATGCTTAAGGAAGACAAGATCGACATCAACGAATTCGTGCCTACGGTTATCGACGGCATCAAGGAGCAAGGAGATAACTTCCTGTACGCGTTGACTCCGACGTTCCAATCCTCCGCGTTGTATTACAATAAGAAGCTGTTTACGGATAAGGGAGTCGAATTCCCGCAGGACGGCATGAGCTGGGACGACGTATTCAACCTGGCGAAGCGCGTGACTTCGGGCACCGGCAAAGAGTCCGTTTTCGGTTTTACCTTTAACCAATGGGGAGCCGGAGACAACTACTGGGACTTCCAAACGTTCGCGGCGCCTCTGCAGCTCAAGATGTTCGACGAAAAGGGCGAGACGATGACCGTCAACACGCCGCAATGGCAAAACCTCTGGGAGAAGGTAGCCCAGCTGAAGAAAGATCGCGTAACGCCAAGTCAAGAGGATATGAATTACGAGCAGCCGCAGGGCGAGGAATACAGATATAACCCGTTCCAGGGCCAGCTGTTCCTTAACGGAAAAGTGGCGATGACGATCGGGGACTACGGCATGATCAATCAAATCCAGCAATTGAACGATAACAACGAGAAGCTGAAAATGGAGAAGCTGGATTGGGATGTCGTCACGATGCCGTTCCACGTCGGCAAAGAGGGCTTCGGAGGCAATATTTATTTGAACCAGCTCGCCGGTATTAACACCAATGCGGCGAACACCGAAGACGCTTGGGAATTCATCAAATTCATGAACGGCAAAGAGTGGGCGAAGCTGAAATCCCGCAGCACCTACGAGCTGTCCGCTCGCAAAGAGTTCGTGAAGGTGCGCGACGGCATGAGCTACAACATCGAGGCGTTCACGAAGCTGAAGCCGGCGCCGACTCAAGGCTCCTCGCTGAAAGAACAGGAGCTGTATCGCGAGAAGCCGAATTTGAATCTGGTGAACGAGATGGGCTCGATGCTGTTCTCCCAAGTGATGCAGGGCAGCAAATCCGCCAAGGAAGCGTTGGCGCTGTGGGAAGAGAAGGGGAACGACTTGCTGCAGAAGATCAAGACGAACCCGAAAGGCAATATCGACGATCCGTTCGGCGGAATCAGTACGGACAACGGCGGAGGAGGCGGAGCGATCCCTCTGCAGAAGAGAGCGCTTATGGAAGCGGCTGGGGAAGCCGTGCCTGTTGAATAAGTTGCGATAGGAATAAGGTGGGCGGGCGTCTCATTCGAAAGAGTGGGGCGCCTGTCTGTTTTAAATTTGTCGGAGGCCGGATTCAAATTCCCCAAACCCGCGCATGCTAGGAACATCCAAACCATAACGCAAGCGAGGGAAGGCGCATGAAATGGATTTATTGGTCGAGACTGTACGACAGCAAATTTCAAGCGGGCTGTCTTGTTCAACGTATGGAGCACGACAGCTGGGTGTTCGGGCTGGAAGCTCCGCGGGAAATCGAGGTGTTTCGCTCGAAAAAGGGGAAATACGGCGTGCGTTATGTCCCTTAACTTGTTTTACGCCTCATTAGGCCGTTTTTGGCGGATGGAACCTTGACGGCATGTTGGCAAAGAAGCGGTTTTTGTGCTAAGCTGGTGTCCGGAAGGTATGGGAGAAGGAGGAATCAGCGATGCGCAGAATGCCATTATCGGCGGATACAGCGGTTAAGCTAGCCGATTATATGAAGGTGCCGTTGGAACATCTCATGCATATGCCGCAGCATATTTTGCTGCAGAAGCTTGGGGAGATGGCGAAGGCCCAGACGTCCGAGACAGAGGAAACCAAGCAGCATCTGGAAACGGAAGAAAAGAAAAGTGAATAAACGGTTGACGGATAGCCGGCTTTTATAGTATATTATTTCTTGTCGCCAATAAATTCTATAATGCTTTAATGACGCGGGGTGGAGCAGCTCGGTAGCTCGTCGGGCTCATAACCCGAAGGCCGCAGGTTCAAATCCTGCCCCCGCAACCAACGTCTTTCTCTGGACCTTTTCGGGGGCCTTTAGCTCAGTTGGTTAGAGCGGTCGGCTCATAACCGATTGGTCGGGGGTTCGAGTCCCTCAAGGCCCACCATGCAATTTAGCGGGCAGGTTCCTTGACCGATTGTGCTCGGTTGCCAGAGACTCGCACCATGCCGGGATGGCGGAATTGGCAGACGCACAGGACTTAAAATCCTGCGGTAGGTGACTACCGTACCGGTTCGACCCCGGTTCTCGGCACCATAGTATTGAAGTTCGAATCCCTTGATGCGTAAGGGATTTTTTTGATTTTTATAGGGGGAAATTAGCTTTTTGGTTACATGAGCATAGGTGTTGCTCGTGACCTGTGATGTAGAGTGTCTCAAACGATGTTGGATAGTGGAGTTGTCAAAAAAAGTGCAGTTTGAAAACACCCTCGTACAGAAATCCCGTTATGAAGCTGCTTGTGACAGCATTCTTTCGCGATAAATAGCTGGCGGCCAGCCCCCTGGATTAGAAGTGTAGATCCGCCGCCGGTTGTAGTAGACCATGATGTATCTGAAGATGATCGATTTCATATCGGCCATCGGATAGCGCTCCGTGTTGATCTGGTACAGCTTCTCTTTCTTTAGCGTAGCAAAAAAGCTTTCCATCCTTGCGTTGTCATAGCAACGTCCTGTGCTGCTCATGCTCTGAATGGCCTCTCGTTTAGCCAGACGTTCTCGGAAGGCATAGCTCGTGAATTGGCTGCCTCTATCGCTATGAAAAATCATTCCGCGAGCCTTTCTTGCTTTACAGGCGTTCTCAAAAGCTTGGATGCAGAGTGCCTTGCGCATATTGTCGTCCATGGCGAGGCCTACAATCTCTCCGCCCAAGCAATCCAGTACCGCAGACAGATAGAGCTTCCCATCTGAACAGGGAACTTCGGTGATATCCGATAGCCACTTTTGGTTGGGAGCTGAGGCGCTGAAGTCTCTCTGGATCAGGTTCTCGCTCTTTTGCGCTGAGGCGTCCTCGCGGGTAATACCGTTTGGATGACGCCTCACTTTCTTCAGCAGGCCATGCTGCTTCATGATGCGATAGACGGTGCTGTAGGTGGTCGTGACATCTATTTGAGTCAGCGCCAGCAAAATACGCTGGACACCGTAATTTCGGTTGTCTTCATGCTCTCCAATGATGTCTTTGATTTTGACCAGAAGGCGTTGCTGCCGCTCCTGTTGGGGTGTGGGCTTCAAGTTACGGTAGTAACCCGATTCGCTGACAGCAAGGACTGCGCACATCGCCTTGACGGTCCATCGCTCCCGTCGTTCACGGATGTACGCGTAGAGCTGGCGTGCCTTTATCGCTTCCGGTCTTTTGCGAAAAAACCGAGTGCGTCCTTGAGAATATCATTGGCGCGGCGCAACTCGCTGATTTCTTTTTCTAGTTCGACTTCGCGCGCAGTCTTATCGGCAGATGTATAAGCGTGTCCGCTCCCGATCGGCGCTCCGTCGCCGTGCAGGGTTCTTCGCTTTATCCATTCCTGCAACGTGTAGTAAGATACGCCTAACTGTTCGGCGGCTTTCGTTGGTCCAATCTCATCGCTTAATCTTACGGCTTCTTCTTTGAATGCTTTGTCGTACCTGTTCATTGGCTCTCGTCCCCTCGTTAGTTTTCATTTTATTTCATACGAGGGTGTTTTTTGACTGCATTTTTATCGTAGCACTCCATTTCCGGGACGATATTAAAACGAGAGCCTAAACTCTCTTTTTGTTTGTCGTACGATTGCCACCAATAGATGAAAAGACCAACATTGGTGACAAGGAGTTGAGGTAAGTGCCTGAAATAACCCCGCATATCAGTCTGAAAAAGCCGTTAGCAAGCGAAATTGCGGATATATCCGTCATTAACGAGAACATGGATATGATTGATTCAGTTTTAGGCGATCTATCGGCGGTCCCCACGACGGCAAAGACGGCAGCCGGAGCGATCACGGAGCTGCACGAAGCGATACAGGACATCGACGTCGATATCCCTGACGGCTCGATCACACCGGCAAAACTCTCGTTTGATCCGGCGACGCAGGCTGAGCTGGATGCACACGCCAACGCAACTGGCGTCCACGGCGCGACCTCGGCGGCAACGGCCAGCCGTCTCATCATCCGCGACGCCGCCGGACGGGCGAAGGTGGCCGCTCCCGCTGCAAGCGACGACATCGCCCGTCTGGACTCGGAAGCGTGGACAACTATGGCACGGCCACACAGGCCGAAGCGGAAGCCGGTACGGTCGCTAACAAGTTTATGACGCCGCAGCGGACGAAGCGGTATGTTGACAAGAGGCTACTTAACAATTTGCTATTTCGGCTTAATAGCGGAGCGATCGAATACAGTACGGATGGGAGTGTGTGGTCATCAATGGGGGCAGTTAAAAGCGTTCAGAGAGGTATTGCGTCGGTCACTTCTTCCGTCGCCGGAGCAACGGCAGATATAACTATAACAGCGTTAGCTTCGATGACAAAGGCATCAACGCATGTATCGTTTACCGGGGCAGGTAGTTCCTCCTCAACATCAAATAACGGGCCTGACTCCCCAAATGTTCGCGCTAGGTTAACCAGTGCAACAAATCTAGAATTATTTGTAAAACATGTATCTGCCGGCGGCGGTACCGCGGCAACGCCTACAGTCGATGTTGCTTGGGAAGTCATAGAATACTATTGATAGGGGGTTTTGGGTTTGTATATATACGCACAAATAGACAGCACAGGTCGCTGTACTAGTGTCTCATACCTCAGCGGCGAAGTGGACGCCCCCCACATGCTTCCGCTTGACGAGAGTGACGATTTGCAGCCGGGGGACATCTACGATGGCGAGACATGGACGCGCACAGAGCCGCCGGAACGGCCGGAGCCGGAACCCGACCGAATCGCTCAACTCGAAACCGAAAACCTTGAGCTAAAGCTGGCGCTCGCCGAACTGGCCGAAGCGCAGTAGATGGACAAGCTCGACATGCATCTCGCACTCGCGGAGCTGGCTGAGATCATTACGGGAGGGAGTACCTTATGGCGAAAGTTTATTATGGCCTGATCAAAGCGGGAGTGCGTGAGATCGGCGACGTGCCGACTCGCTGGCGCGCCGATGTGCAGACGATGCTTGACGCAGATACGCAAGACTCCGCAACTTAAACGGGTCCTATTTGATTGGGCTGTATCCGGTAGAACCAATCAGCTTGGGGGCTCGGAGGCTTCGGCTCTTCGGGCTATTTTTTTGTCAAAAGCCGGGATGGTTCCATTTGGTACCTTGTGGATATGGTTCGCGTGGAGACCGTGGGGAATTATTAAAAAGGAGCAGGAGGGGTTAAACTGGCCCCCATAGCCTAAACACCTTTTTCAAAGTGTTCAGTCTATGGGGGCCAGTTTAAAAAGTCCCTTGTGACCGATTACCTTAATTTATAATTATACTCATCACCATTAATTGAAATCACAATATCAATTGGTTTGTCATCTTCAGATGCTTCTTTGGGAAGTTCAGAGATAAAATGGAGCACTCCATTCTTCAAAGGCTCGATACTTGTAATATTAGTGTAAGTAAAATCAGATCCACCACGTTCTTCAATTGTCGAGAAGCTATCATATTTATATTTCTCATCATAGATAACTTTGACAGAGGCAAATTCATCAGAACTTTTACCTGATGTTAGAAGGCTCTTTACATTTAAAACGGTATCTAAATAAATATTACTTACATCTTTTACTTCATAGTAGGAATACATTCCATCAGGTTTAGGCGGAACTACTTTTGATGTGAACTTTGTTTTAGTTAAAGTTATTTCTGCGAAATCTGATAGAACAATCTTTTTATTTAGTTCTATAACGTTTCTTGCTTCTTCGGTTGTTTCGGATGTTGGTTCAGATTCGATGGACTGTTCGGTTTCGGAAGTATTCTTTTCTTGCGAAGATAACAATTGATCCTTCAATTGTTGGTTCTCGGCTGCAAGTTGACTTATCTGATCTTTTAGTTGGGTGATTTCTTCATCTTTAACAGTGTTGTTCGAATTACTTGCGTTGCAACCAACTAAAACAACGATTAAAGAGATTATAGAAAATTTGTATAAAAATTTCACGTATTACCCTCCTGAATTTAGAAGCATTCTGTAAAGAAGCGCCTTATAGATTTTTCATCCATTTCAATCAAACTCTTTTTCCATCCTTAAGTTGTACCGCTACAACATGGGTCCCTTGCTCTTAGCTAAAAGTCCAGCAAGTAAACCGACAGGCCAATCAAGAAACCTCTAACGAGACCTCTACCAACAGCGTAAGTAACACTTTTCCCGTGAGACTCATCCACTACTTTGTATTATTCAACTGTTATTTTTGTAGAGAGTAAAAAATGTCTTTGCAAAGAAGTTGCTTCAAATGCTCGCATAACCAACCAATTTGCTTTGATAATCTCCTGCGATCACTTTATTTTAGCGCCCATCTGCATCCTCCGATTCCAATCTTTGTGTGGTTCCTGGTTCCCATCTATTATAAATCAAATGTCCTATTTTGGCGATATGTGGAAGCGGGAATATGGGACGTATGTCGTGAGATTCCTATTCGTGGTAAAATAGGGGAAATCATGGATGGAGCAATTTTAGTGAGAGGAAAGATTCTTGGGACCAGGCAGTTCCTGGCGTTTATTTAGACTACCCAAAAGTCACAAGCTACTCTAAGTTTTCGTCTTTGGAATAAAGGATTAGAGGAAATCTCGTGCATGAAAGCGGCTAGGGAATATATGTTTAATAATTTTAATGTTAGAATGTTGCCTGTCGAGGATGTTTACGTCAGAACAATAATAGCATTTCCTAATATCAGTACGGGCATTTATGGTTACCCTAAAGTCAAGTCGGCTGAAGCAGCGTTGAAGACGGTTGCTGACTTCATAGAGAAAAGCACTGCTGTAGAACGAATTCAATTTATCTGTTCTGACCGCGAGAACTATTACGGATAGTGCTCCCTGGCACTTATGGCATCAAGGTTACAGCTTCAAGCTCTGGAACGGCAAGGATATAGCTACGGTAACGATCCAATGAATTCGATTCTGAAACGAATGAAGGTGGGAGCGTGCGTCTGTTAAAGAGCATAACGAACAGTGACTTTGCGGGTGGGGAACCCGAGTTCATGAACGAGGTTTCTCGGCATGCGTCCAGGGGAGTCCTCATCAATGACGATGGGCAAGTCGCGATGATGCGAATGGCTGCAGCCAATCTGTACAAACTGCCAGGCGGCGGCCTGGAGAAAGACGAGGACAAGGAAGAGGCGTTCATACGAGAAATCAGGGAAGAAACAGGCTATAGCGCTGTTATTATTCATGCGATCGGATACATAGATGAGCACAAAGTTAAAAATCAGTTCATGCAGCGATCCTATTGCTACATTGCCAAGGCGACGAGCCGACAGGGGGACGTGGCCCTAACCGAGGATGAACTGCAGTTGGGGATGCTGGCGGAATGGATGAGCCTCGAAGAGGCTACTGTTCAATTGCAAGAATTGCTTCGTTATTGTAAGGATTACTCGACAAAATTCATGCTTCTAAGGGATTTGACGATTCTGGAACTGGCTGCTCAATGGCTTGATGAGAGTGGGGATCTAAATGATGAATAAGTATGTTTGGGCGATCTTCGTAGCCGAGAACACAGGCAGGTTTCCCAACTTCTATCCGATAGGGCTTTATACTTCACGTGAAAAAGCGATTGAAGAACTGGAAGCATTGCCGAGAGAAATGAATTATCAATTGCTAAAGCTCCCCGTCAATCAAACGTTCCCCTATTATCACAAAGAGAGCAGCAAGCCTGTCGGCATGGACGGGATTTATCACGAGCACTTTAATTTCAGGGATGATTATGCTGGAGGTGACTCATGAACATCAGGAAGGCCGTGGAGGAGGATATTGAGGCGCTGATTCTTATGCGCTGGGAGTTCACGCTGGAGCATCATCCAGAGGTGGGTGACGATTTTGAACTTTTCGCGACGGAGTGCCGGGAGTTTCTCGTTCAAGCTATTCAGGGGGAACGCTGGCATATTTGGGTTGCCGAGCTCGATGGCATCATTGTGTCTCATGTGTATATTCAACTGATCGACAAGGTGCCGCGGCCAGGGCGCACGACATATCCGTTCGCCTACATGACAAACGTCTATACAGATCCCGATTATCGATCGCAGGGGATAGGAAGCCATATGCTTGAGACGATACGGGCATGGGCGGCGGCAAATCGATTTGAGTTCATTATCGTGTGGCCGAGCGAGGAGAGCAGGGATTTTTACGCCAGGAATGGTTATACGCTGTGCAATGATCCGATGGAGTTTCAGTTAAACTAATAGCGCCATGCTAGGAGCAGCATTGCAGCCCTATTTTTACCCCCTTCAACAAGCAGGAATAACGGGTAATATTGTCGAATTGATCAGCATTGCACGAATACACGGACTTAGTTCATTGAGGTGAGATAAGTGGCTGAGAATTTAAGCGATCAGTATTCGGAGGAATCGTTTTGGGAGAAGATCAAGAAGTTTGGCAAGAAGGCCGGATCTAAGGTTGTCTACTCCGCGCTGCTGCTTTTCTATTGCATGAAGGACGGGAATGCGCCCGTATGGACGAAAACGGTGATTATCGGGGCTTTGGCCTATTTTATCAGTCCGATTGACGCGATCCCCGATCTTGTTCCCATTGTAGGCTACACGGACGATCTAGGAGCTCTGGTAGCGGCATTAGGAACAGTAGCGGCCTATATTAATGATGATATTCGTCAAAAAGCAAAGGCGAAGCTGGCAGACTGGTTTGGCCCTGACTCGCAAGATGATGTGGCAGACATCGACGATAAGTTCAGTAAATAAAAAATAGATTTTGGGGCGGGCTTACCGCCCTTTTTCTATGTGCCTGAATGCTCATACGCTCTATTCCAGAAGATGGAGGCAAATGTTTGGCTTCCGTCATTTCGGCTTATTCCTTCCGATCTCCCGGATAAATTTCCCGCTGTCATCGTACACCATGATACTCAGTCCTTTGATTGCCCCCTTTGTTTCCATGAGTATCTTAAATGCTTCATCTCGTGATAGCGGTATATTGACACGTTTCCCGTTATAAGCGAGATAATATTTCAGTCTTCAACCCCCAAAGTTTCATCCTTCTCTATGATTCGACAGATCTCATCATTTCCCTTTATTCGGGCAAGCGGACAGGGAGTGCGGCAGACGATCGGGGACAAGCAGCGGAAACCGATGAAAAAGGCCGTCGGTTAACCGACGGCCTCATTACCCGCGCCTTTATCCTTGAAACGGAACCGCGGGCTGCTCATCTCCCAATACAGGAGAGAACTCGGACGATACGTAAGTGGAGATAGAGACCTCTCCGAGCACTTGCGGGTACATTTTATCCGGATCGGGAAGAACGGCCCTGTACTGGATGACCGCTTCATTTTTGACGAAGGAAATTCCCGTGATTTCGATGCCGTACCCCGGATGCGGAACTGTGGCGGTCAGAGTGACTTTGAGCACCTCGTCCGTTATTTTCTCGGAAGAGAGCAAGACGTTGCTCAGGACGGACGGCTCGGGTTCGGAGATGGGCGCGACATCCTCGATAAATTTGTTCGTTCTGGCGATGACGAGGCCGGCCTGGGCCTGCGTAACTCCGTTCTGCGGGTGAAAACGCTGTTTGCTGTCCAGCGTGAAGATTTTGGCGATCAGCATTTTTTGGATGCTGTCCATGTAACCGTCCGTAACCAGATCGGCATCTGATACGTTCAGGAAAATCTCGATCCAGGCGTAATCGCCTTTGCTGCTAAGGGCGCCGTAGAGCCATTTGGCGAATTGTTCACGGGTGACCTTGGCGGCGGGATTCACGTCCCGAGGGAGATCGAGACCGTTAAATTGAGCAATAATAAAATCGTTGGCGTACGCGGCGTTATCCGCAACCTTGGTGTAATAGTCGCTCGCCTGCGGTTCCTTGATGAACCGGATATGATCGATATTTAAGCCTAACCCTTTGACGATGGCGCTGACCGCGCTTGCGATGGTGATTTCTTTCTTGTCAGATGCTTTGTCCGTTCCTGCGAAAGCCGACCCGCTGATCGTCAGGCTGAAGACGGCGACCAATGCGAGCAGCAACATCGATTTGCGAAATTTCAAATTCATAATTTTCCCCTCCGTTTGGTGAAATGGATTGTTTTTCTGGTTAGTATTGTTGACGGCATTAAGCTGGAAAAGGTTGCACCTGTCGGAGGGCGCATTCGAGATTCTTCAAACGGCGCGAGAAAAATAAAATCCCCGCAGGCTCGTCAAGAGCGCTGCAGGGAAGGCAAAACGCGGTTCCGATTTTTTAATATCCGGCTCTTAAAATGATGACCAGGAGGATGAAAAGAATCAGGGCGAACGCCACTCCAGCACCGCCGCCAGCTATAGGATAACTCATACAATCACCGCCGTAATCATTATTAGGATGAGCGCTCATCACCTCTATAGTTTATGTAAGGATGAATACAGGGACAGTACTCCTGCACAGATTTCGGCATTTTCCGCTTGTGTACAGGCGGTGAGCACGAGCATAGATTTCTTCAGATGGTTGATGGGATCACAATTTCCGTCGCGGTCACCGTATAATCTGTAATCGTGACATTGTTATCTGCTGCGAAAGAATTATGAAAGACTTAAGAGGCGGCAGCGAATCTGGTAAAATGAATGGACGAGGTCGCATGCAGAAAGGGTACATAGCCGGATGAATGCAGCGTTATTTTACACAGGTATGGTCGTGGCCGTTATTCTGATGGGCGTTTCGCTGATTTATGCAGGGATTTATCGGCGCGAGCGCGGCGTTCGTTATTTCGTCTGGATCATGGCCTGCCGATTGATTTATGCAAGCGGCGTCATTATGGAGCTGCAGGCGCATACCTTGCCGGACAAAGAAT
This sequence comes from Cohnella cellulosilytica, assembly GCF_042431195.1. Taxonomy (NCBI): domain Bacteria; kingdom Bacillati; phylum Bacillota; class Bacilli; order Caryophanales; family Paenibacillaceae; genus Cohnella; species Cohnella cellulosilytica. The sequence continues at coordinate 115,305 of NZ_JBHMDN010000079.1, read as the reverse complement.
GGTTCCGCGGCATCCAGCAAATCTCGCTGGTGCTGAGCGTGCCTCTGTTTATTCTATTTGTGCTGGACTTGTATAATAGGGACAAGTGGCGCAAGCTTTCCTCTCATCTGATCATTTTCGGCCCGTTTGCGGGATGGGCGATCGTCATCGCAACCGATTTCCGCACCGGGCTTATTTATGCCGGCAATCAGCTTATTGATGGACATTTGGAGACGGTCAGAACTCCGCTTGCGCTAAGCGTTAATCTGCTGTGCTTTACGATTATCGCGATTGGCCTGGTTTTTGTCGTTCGCTATATTCGCAGCGCCCGGCCCGAGGTACGCAAAGCGGGCATGTGGGTGCTTGTGTTGTGCTGCGTTCCCGTCTTGTTCGAGCTGGCCAAGCTGACGGTTCCCGGCCTGCAGAGCTGGCTGCTGCCGTTTTCGGTATATACCGGCTTTCTCGGCATGATTATGCTATGGCTGATCGTTCGTAATCAGCTTTTCTCGATTGTGCCTATGGCGCGGCAGCAGATAATCGACACCCGGCAGGAAGGCTTTCTGATTGCTGACCACAAGGGGCGTATTGTCGATCATAACGATTATGTTCAGCCCCTGCTTTGCGATATGGAGGACGAATCGCTTATCGGTCTGAACATCGACGACGTGTTGGTCGGCTGGCCGGAGTGGAGGGAAGCTTGCTTAGAGATGCGGACGGGGAGGATGGAGATCCCGGGGGATGGCCGTCTTCCCGATCGCGTCTTTATTCTGGACGTATACCCGCTGCTCTCTCAGGGAGGACGCAAGCATGGCACCGTCAGCATTCTCTTCGACATTACGGAGAAGCAGCGGCATCTTGAACAGATCGCCTCGCTTAATCAGCTTAAGGATCAGCTGTTCACCGTCGTCTCGCACGACATTCGCGATCCGCTTGCCCTTCAAGTCAGCTTGATCGAGCTGCTGGAGGAAACGCGGAACTCGCTGCGGTCGGATCAGCGAGAGCTGGTGGACACATTAAGCGAGCAAATTCGCAATACCTATACGATGGCCGAAAATTTGCTGGAATGGTTTCGGGCGCAGAAGGAAGGCTTCTCTCTTCGCGCAGACGAGTTCGACCTTTCGCAAATCGTGTACGAAGCGTGTAGAGCCTTGGCACTGCGCAGCGAAGCCAAACAAGTCCGTCTCGTCAACGAAGTGCCCGATCGTTTCTTCGTTCGCGCAGACAGGGAAGCGATTCTGCTGATCGTGCGCAATCTGCTCTCGAATGCAATCAAGTTTTCGCGCAGGGGCGGTACGGTCTTCATCCGCGCACGAGAGGAAGAGGGAGAATGGCTGTTGGCCGTGCGCGACGACGGGGTCGGGATGGACGAGACGCAGCTGCGTCTCCTATTCGACGATGCCAGCTTGGATACCCTTCCGGGCACCGAGGGGGAGAAGGGAGCCGGCCTCGGGCTGATGGTCAGCCGCCGGTTTCTGCAGCTGAGCGGCGGGCGTCTGCGCGTCGAAAGCGCGCCCGGTGAAGGCAGCACGTTTTATATCCATGTGCCGAAGGAGGGGGAGCCGGAGCGATGAAGGTGATGATCCTTGACGATGAACGGGCGATGCATACGATTATGAAGCAGATGCTGGCACGCATAGAAGGGATTGAACGGGTAGAGTGCTTCCAGGATCCGGCTGAAGCGGTGGAGTTTGCCCGTAGGCAAGCTGTTGATATCGCCTTTATCGATATTAAGATCGGGAGAGAGAACGGCTTGCAGGCGGCCGCGCAGCTGCGCGCGCTGGTCGACGGCCTGGATATCGTCTTTGTCACTTCGCATAAGGAGTATGCTCTGGAATCGTTTGAGACGTATCCGCTTGATTATATCGTTAAGCCGATCTCGCGCAGTCGCCTGGAGCAGACCATTGCCCGAGCGGTCGAGCACAGGGCGCAGAACGCTGCGGAGGGACAAGCCGAACCGCGCTTGCAGGTTCGCGCGTTGGGCAGCTTGGAGTTATGCGGCGCGCAGGGCGCCCGTGTCCGCTGGATTTCGCGCAAAAGCGCCGAGCTGTTCGCGTACCTGCTCCTCTGCCGCGGACAATTCGTCGCCAAGAGTCGAATCATTGAAGATATATTCTCCGACATGCCGACGAAGAATGCCGAGATTTATTTGAATACGGCAGTCTATCAGCTCCGCAAGGCGTTAATGCCGCTGGGAATGAAGGCGATCGTACAGTCCGCCAATGAGCAGTACCGTCTGGAGATGCGGGAGGTTGCCGTAGACTATGTGAATTTTGAAGAACAGGTTAAGCAGTGGAGCGGGAGAGAGATTACCCTGGTCGATCTCGACGAAGGCATCGCTTTGGAGCAGCAATATAAAGGGGCGCTGTTTGAGGATAACGCCTATCACTGGTGCGCTGCAGAGCAGTACAGGCTGGAACAGCTGTATATGAGCTTCGCCAAACGTCTCGCCCGCGGGTTAATCGAGCACCGACGATACGAACTGGCCGTTATCGTGCTCAGGAGAATTTTGACGCTGGCCGAGCTGGACGAGGAAGCGAACCTGCTGCTGCTGCATGCCTATCGCGAGCAGAAGGATCGGCTTGCGCTCCAAGCCCATTTCCGCCATTACGCCGAACTGTACGAACAGCAGCTTGGCCTTCCTCTGCCAGCCGAGGCCAGTTCTTTGATGAAGATGTGAATCAGCGGACGTATGAGCGATCCGGTAGGCACGACGAACTTTTGGCGGGTTTGACCTTGTCCTTGCGGATGCAAGGCTCGGTAGAGGAAATGAATAAACAAAAATCTCTGCTCTACCGTGTGATTCACTGAAGCTATTCCGCCGCCTTCCACGCTCATCACGACGCTGCAGAATGGGTTAGAGCGTACGACTTCTGAAAGTGCGGCGAAGCCGCCAGATTTATCGAGCTTTTTCCTCTGACCCAACATCATTGAAAAACCTGATACAGTATAATGCACAAATTCCAACAATGACATAAATAATTCGGGACATGACAGAATCTGGCCCTCCGAAAATCCTCGCAACTAAATCGTACTCAAATAAACCAATCAACAGCCAGTTCAGTCCTCCAACGATTAACAAACTGAGTGCTACGATGTTCAATGTCCTCACACTGCATTCTCCTTTCATTATTTAGAAACAGTATCCCCATGATCAATTTTTTTATGCTCAAGTGCTTTTATCAGTGCATAAGAAAAACAGGAGAACGGCATACAATTTGAACAAAAACAGAAATGAGGCTGTTCCTTATGGGGATTCTTAGTGGTATTCCAAAAAATGAGCCTATGCATTATGGAGAGATGTCAAGTGTTTGAAGCGCATCGACAATTGCAAAAGGGGCTGTATCATTTTATCAGCTCTATCATAACCACGCCGGTGATAAAGATCTAAAGAAACTTATTGATGACTATATTAATCAAGCCAAACAAGAAATAAAGGAATTGGATGAAATACTTAATGCTAATGGCATTGCTCCAGCTCCGATGATGGCCGATAGGCCTCGAGCTAACCTCGAGGATATACCAGTCGGTGCGCGTTTATCTGATCAAGATATAGCTGCAGCCATTTCGACAGACACAGCAACAGGGTTAGTCGCTTGTACTCAAGCGATGGCAATGTGTATTCGCGAAGATATCGGAGCTTTGTTTGCTAAGCACATCGCAGCAAAAACGGTACTTGGCGGTAAAACGCTTAGGATGCTTAAGGATAAAGGCTGGTTGATCCCTCCTCCGCTGCAAATTAAACGTCCTGAAACAGTTCAAGTATAACGTTACAAATACTGGTTTAATAGGATCGAAACAGAAACTCGGAAGCACCGGTATAAGGAGTCTCGGCCAAGCCGAGGCTTTTTAATTTTATTCATGAGCATCTAAGTAAAGGAGAGATGTACACTCTCAATGATGAGCAGCGAATAAAGTAGGATACATGCAACGGTAAAGGGTTAGCCTCAATATCAGTGTTCCCGAAGACCTGGTTGTGATTAGTAAGGTCGAAGTGGAAGAATATAAGAAAAACGAATAAGCCGAAGTTTACTGGACAATGCAGGAACTGGAACGCTTTGTTGGTAGAAAAAGCGAATGGGTCAAGGAGACATCCTTTATCCGCCGCGTTTTCGGAAAGAGCTTGATACGGCTGACGGAGGATTTGTTTTCTATCCATGGATGCAGGGACAGCACTGGGCATTTCAAGCTTCTAAGATGGCCGGATTTCTTGACCGAAGGTTCAGTCAGTTCTTGGTCAAGGAGGAGGCGCTTAATGGTATGGCGGAAAGTAAAGTGGAATGCAAGGTGGAAATCAGTAGAAAACGACGACTCTACTGAGAGTTGGATAACACGGGTGAAATTAGAGGAGCGTCTTTTTGTATGTTCGGATGATTCTATTCACATAAAACACATTTTCTAGGGATTCCAAATTTGGGAAGACCCACAGACAAAAAATAAGAGAGCCCTTATCACTCTAAGGCTCTCGGTCGCTTAAGTATGGTGATCTGAACAGGGATCGAACCTGTGACCCCCACCCTGTCAAGATGGTGCTCTCCCAGCTGAGCTATCAGATCATGCTTTGTTTAGCGGCGACAAGTAATATAATAACAAGGCTGAAGCCCAAAGTCAACTGGATTTTTAGAAAAAAATTGCGGAATTTACGCCAAGCGTGATGGAAGGTTTTCGAGGAGGAAAAGAGGGATGTTTGCAAAGATTGCGGCATACCTATGTATGAGCGCGTATTGGGCAGGGGGAGCGGCGAATGAGGGAAGCGGCGTTGTTTGCGGTGTGGATTATCGGCTTGTTTACGCTGATTGGGGGAGTGTTGGCGGCGACCGCGCGATTCGTGAGGCGGGATAGCTCCGCTTATGACGAGCAAATTACCTGGTCGCGTTTCCCGCGGAATCGGGAGCGGGACCGCGGTCGTCAGCCCGAGGGGACTTCCGAGATTTTACGGGAAGATCGGAGGAGCGAGGAATCGCTTCGTTCCAATTAAATCAGGGGTGCTCCGGAACACCGATCGGCTCCGATTCACCCCTGATTGCGCTTATTCCTCCCATTTGCGGGAGTAGGCTTTCTTGGTCACCCATAACACGATCCAAATGAGAACAACGGCGATTACCCCGCCAAAAATAAAGGTGGCAAGCAACAAGCTTCTTCCTTTCCTCGTTCGATGTTCCTTCCTTACCATCATATCATAAATTATTCTTCAGGGGTGAGCCGCTCGACCTCGTACGGAGTTTGCTGCTCGACAAACCTCATCTGTCCGGTGCGGCCGACGAATTCGGGCTGGTCGTCCCCGTAATGCATCAGGTAGATCCGTTTTTGCAGCTCCGCGGGCAGGGTGAGCAATTGCGGCAGACAGGCGTGAACGACGCCGGGCGGATGAAGCTGGCAATCGTGGAAAATAACCTTCACGCCGCGTTCGTCGACGAGCGACGCCAGCAGGTCGGGCGCGAATACGGTATCGCCGGAATAGAAGAAGAAGCCGTTAAACAGCATCGAGAAGTTCGGCTTGCTCGGAATATGGCGAGTCGGAACGAGCTCGACTTCAAGGCCGGGCATCAGCTCGTGACGCGGACCGACTGCCAGAGGACGCACGTCGAAAAAGTCGCGAAGCGTCTCGGCGTCCTCTTGCTGCAAGCCTCCCCGAAGAGAATATTCCCAGATGGGCTGCACCAGCGTGTCGGCAATATAGAGAATCGGCTTGCGTCCGTAGACGAATTTCATCTGAAACGCGAACTCCTCCAGCCCCCCGATATGGTCGGCGTGAATATGGGTAATCAGAACCCCGTGCAGGTCATTAAAATTGTAGCCAAGCTCGTGAAGCGCTTTGGGAGCGGTGATTCCGCAATCGACGAGCAGGAGCCGTCCGTCCGTCTCGATGACAGCGTTATTATTATTGAAGGTTTTGGCAAAGGCGCTGCCGGTTCCCAGCATGGTAATCTTCAATTCGGTACCTCCTAAGAAGGGGATTGCATACGTGAAGTTCAGCTTCATCCAATGTACCATAATTTACCTAGCTAAGTAAGAAGGCAAGCTAAAAATCGCGGATCGCTCAGTAGCGGCACAGGTTGTTCCCGCATAGTCTGTGGAAAGATCGTTAATTTATTTCCAGGGCTGTGCGAAAGGAAGATCGCCAGTGAGCAAAGTAAACAAGAAGAAAAAATCGACGGTGGCAGAGCAGCAAAAACGGGCCCAGATGAAAATTGTAACTTCCGACGTGTGCGCCGTATGCCAGACGCCATGCAGCAGAGGCTTGAGTTATTTGGCTCGCATGAGCCTCCCCGGGGCGGTGGGACAAGGCGTTCCCTGCGTGCTGACGCTGCCCGGTCGGCGATAAACGGGATTTCCCGGGCAAGCGCAGCAATCGTCACGATGCGACAGAAGTGCAATGAGGAGAAAATGATAATCTTCTCATTAATTTTTAACTTTCCTGCGCAACTTTCCGCTTTAGCGTCAGTATAAACAAGTACGATAGCTATACGAGACGGCGAAAAGACGGAGGAAACAAATGATGAAGGTTCGTAAACTGATCGTTCTGGTTGCGACGTTAACATTGATGTGGGGCAGCGTAGCTTATGCGGATTCCGTATCCCAGAAATTGAGGGTGCTGATTAATAACAAGAAGTCGGAAGAAGTGGCGGACGGTGGAATTCTGGTAGACAACAAGGTCTACATTTCTTCTCAGGTCATTTCGGATAAGCTTCAGGCCATCGTGGTCAAGGACGACGGGAAGGCGATTGTTTACAAGCCTAACGTTCATATGGTCACAAGTTCCGGCCCGACTATATTTGCGGATGTTCAGAAGAACGACAAGTTCAAATTCAACACGTTTATTCAAGTCGACTCGCTCAAGACGGACATCAGCGCGCTTAAGCTGGCGATCGCCAATCCGTATGGGGAGGAGACGCTGATCGAGCAGCGCAGATCGGGCGACTCCGACTTCCCGAACGGCAAGAACGACTTCTGGATCACGATTAAAGATATTTCCTACAATTTCGATTCGGTCGGCGCTTACACGCTCCGTTTTTATGTGAAGCCGGCGGGAGAATCCTCTTTCCAGGTCGTTTCCGAGAAGACGATCAATTCCAAATAAGCGTTAGGAACGAAGCCCGATCCGCTCGCGGACCGGGCTTTTTTATGGTTTGACCCCTGTGGGCGGAAGTGATACGATACGTGAGTAGGAAAAAACAACCGAATTGAACGGAGGCTCGCTATGAGCGATCATGTCCATGACGAGAATTGCGATCACGACCACGAAGAGGCCGTATTTATCGTAACGGACGAAGAGGGCAACGAGCACGAGATGGTGCTTGTGTACACATTCGAAAATAATGGCCGCGTTTACGCCGTCTTGCTGGATCGCAACGATCCCGAGGATGACGGGGTTATCTTCCGGGTCGAAGAAGACGGCGAGGATGAGGTTCTCGTCAACATCGAAGACGACGAAGAGTGGGAGACGGTCATGAAAGCTTATGAGGAGCTGGCCGCCCAAGAGAATGGGCAAGCCTAGTCTCCGCTCCGACAGCGACCCAATTAAGGCTGACATCCCTTCAACGGAGAAGGAGTGTCAGCCTTGTTTTATTTTCTCGGATTATAATAGATCGTTCTTCCGTTAAACATTCGGACTTCCGCCTGCAGCTGCTTGCCGATCCATTTGCACAGCTCGTTGGCTTTCGATTTGTCTCCGTGCGTAGAATCGTCCGGCAGCACGAAATGGATGTAAGGGACGGACTCTTCTTCGCTTGCCCGTTGGCCCGTGCCTACGACGATATAACGATACTGAGGGGTCGTGCCTTTCAAGTAAAACCAGCGGCCTTCCGCTTCGGGTTTCTGCTCGATGCTGTACGGAAACGCCGATTCGGCGTAATCCCATCCCAATTGCCTGCCTGTCAATTCCAGCTGTTCCCGGTAACGGTCCAGCTGTTCCTGAACGCCTGCAAGATCGATCTCGGATATGGTCGAGCCTTGCACAAGCGATATGTAAGCGCTTTGACTCATCGGTTCCACCCCCACGCCCATGATAGCATTTCCGGCTTTCGTTGACAACGGTTTCCGTAACGCGAAAAAAACCGCTGCCCGGCGCACGGGGCGCAGACAGCGGGACGAGGCGGAAGAGGCGTTTATATACGGAGCTTGCCGCTGCCCTACGCACGTGACATGGACAGCGGGTTTTTCGGCAGCTCCGGCTTTTATGAACCGCCCCTCTGATCGACGTTCCGGAAGCCGAATTTTTCGGCTTTACGAAATGGCCGTTTCTTCCATAATGACCTTGACATGGGTCACCGAACGATCCTCCGGTCCTTTGACCGGAAGGCCGACCTCCAGATGATCGACGATGTAGTCGATATTTTCCTGGGAGATGACTTCTCCGGGCAGCAGGATTGGAATGCCGGGCGGGTATACGTAGATGAACTCGGCAATGATGCGGCCGGCGGATTCCTTGAACGGCACTAGCTCGGTTTCCCCGTAGAAAGCGTCGCGAGGCGTAAGCGCGAGATGGGGAATTCCCGGGACCACGACGACCAGCTCGGCGATTTCCTTCGAGTCGGCATGATATTCGGCCGACATCTTGCTCAGCGCGTCGACCAGAATGCCGATGGACGTTTCGTCGTCGCCCGGCGTGACCAGGCACAAAATATTGTACATGTCGCTGAGCTCGACTTCGAGATTGTAATGCTCGCGCAGCCAATTTTCCGCGTCGTACCCGGTAATGCCCAGGTGCCGCACGTGGATGGTCAGCTTCGTCGGATCGTAATCGTACGTCGCTTCCTCGCCGAGCAGCTCGTCTCCGAAGCAGTACAGGCCGGGAATGGCGTTGATCGCATCCCGCCCCTGACGGGCGAGCCGCAGCGTCCGTTCGGCCAGCTCCTTGCCGCGGATCGCCAGCTGCCTTCGCGCTGTATCGAGCGAGGCGAGGAGCGGGTAAGAAGTCGACGTCGTCGTCAGCAGGCTGAGAATCGTCTGCACGCGCTGCGGGTTGACGAGCCCTCTGCGCACGTTCAGAATCGAGCTCTGCGTCATGGAGCCGCCGAGCTTGTGGACGCTCGTCGCGGCCATATCGGCTCCGGCCTCCATTGCGGACACCGGCAGCTCGTCGGAGAAGTGGATCAGCGCTCCGTGCGCCTCGTCCACGAGCACCGGAATGTCATACTCGTGGGAGAGATCGACGATTTCCTTCAAATTCGCGCATACCCCGTAATAGGTCGGATTGATGACGAGCAGGGCGGCGGCGTCGGGATGGCGCTCCAAAGCTCGGCGGACGGAACGCGTCGTGACGCCGTGGTCGATGCCGAGGTTCGTGTCCCGTACGGGAGACAGGAACACTGGGCGCGCGCCGGCGAAAATAATGGCCGACAGAACGGATTTGTGCACGTTGCGCGGCACGATGATTTTGTCCCCGTTGCCGCAGACGGACAGGATCATCGCCATAATGGCCGTGCTCGTTCCCTGCACCGAGAAGAACGTCGCGTCCGCGCCGAACGCGTCGGCGGCCAGCTTCTGGGCTTCGAGAATCACGCCGGTCGGCTGGTGCAGGTCGTCCAGCGGAGCGATATTGATCAAGTCGATGTCGAGTATGTTTTGTCCGATATAATCGCGATATTCGGGGTCCATTCCCGCGCCCTTCTTATGCCCCGGGATATGGAACTGCACCGGATTTTGCTGTGCATGGGAACGCAGCGCGTCGAATAGAGGAGTGCGATGATGATCCAATAGAAGTTCCCTGCCTTTCTCGTCACGTGCCGGAGGATTCAACGTTGCCTTTTATCCAAACAGCATGAGTATAACAAAAATAGGGGGGAAATCAACTGTTCGTTCTCGCGGGATCACTTTGTCACCAAAACGTCAACGGTTGCAATTTGGAACTGCATGGATTTATGTGCTACCATCAATAAAAGATAGGTTTCGGCACATTACCTTATTTATCGCACAACAAGAGGAGAGAATAAACGCGTGAAAAGCAAACTGGCGATCGTAGGGCTGATGCTCTTTACGATTTTCATCGGGTTCGGCATCATCATTCCGATACTTCCCGAGCTTGTGACGGAAGTGAGCGCGCAATCCGCCAACTGGCATACGGGGCTGATGCTCTCCATTTATTCGTTGATGTCGTTCCTGCTCAGCCCGCTCTGGGGGGCGCTGTCGGAGAGAATCGGCCGGCGTCCGGTCATTATGACGGGGGTGCTCGGCTTTGCGGTCAGCTTCCTGCTGTTCGGCCTGTCCGGGGATCATCTATGGATCATGTACGCTTCTCGCGTGCTTGGAGGGCTGTTCTCCGGCGCGGTCGTATCCTGCATCGTGGCTTACGTCGCGGACATTACGACGGAGCAGGAGCGAACGAAGGGCATGGCCGTCGTCGGCATGAGCATCGGACTCGGATTTACGTTTGGTCCGGGCTTCGGAGGCTTGCTGAGCCAAATTACGCTCCACACGCCGTTCTACGCGGCGTCCGTGCTTTCCCTGATCGTATTCGTCGTGGCCTGGTTCGGCCTGTCCGAATCGCTGCCGCCGGAGAAGCGCGCTTCCCGCGACAGAAGCAAGCGCGTGTCGCGCTGGATCGCGTTCCAGGGTCCGCTCAAATTTTTGTACATTCTGGCTTTCTTCGTGACGTTCTCGCTGGCGATCCTGGAAGCGACGCTGCAGCTGTTCAGCATGAAGAAATTCGAAGTCACTCCGCTGCAGGTCGGCATGATGTTCTTCTTCTGCGGCTTGGCCGGAGCGGTCGTCCAGGGAGGCATTGTCCGCAGGCGTGTGAAGGTCGGTCAGGAAGGTCGATATATCGCGCTCGGGCTGCTCATATCCGCGGCCGGGTTTTTCCTGCTGCTTACGGCCGACAGCAGGGAAATGGCAACCGTGTACCTGTGCGTATTCGGCGTCGGGAACTCGTTGATCAAGCCGTGCGTCACCTCGCTTATCACGCAGAAAACGACGGTCGGACAGGGCATCGCCTCGGGCCTCAGCTCTTCCATGGACAGCCTGGGACGAATTATCGGACCGACGCTCGGGGCGGCACTGCTCGCGGTGGCGGACTGGCTGCCGTTCTCCGTATCCGGCATTCTCTCGATCGCCGCGCTCGGGCTGCTGGCGCAGTTCCGTATTCAGGTTCGCCGCCAGAAAGCGCACGCCTGATTAGCGCCCAACCGCCTGCTGCAACCGTCAACCGCCTGTCCGATTCCGATATCGCTTGTTTCAGCCGAAGGCTCGCGCCTTCGGTTTTTTTGTGCCCGCGCAGACCGAAGACCGACAGGCACTCAGACTCGAGTCCAGGCGAAAGTCCGGTCTGCAGCCGATTCTCGGGCCGGACGGTTATCCGTTAAGCTGAACAAAGTAAACACGCAGAAGCGGAAGGGGAACGGAAAGTTGAAAAAGTTAATCGACGGAGCATTTGGCAACAAAGCGGCGATGATCATCATCGTAATCATGGTACTCGCGATGGGGGTGCTGAGCTATACGAAGCTTCCGATGGAGTTTCTCCCGGAGGCCGACAATCCGCAGGTGGCCATATCGGTCATCGGGCCGGGCTACGACGCCTCCGCAATGGATCGGGCGGTTACCGGTCCGCTCGAGCAGGCGTTGGCCGGCATTAAAGGAAAGACGAACACGTTCTCCGAGTCGGGAGACGGATTCTCGCAAGTGAATCTGGACTTCGATTCGAATACGGACATGAAGGAAGCGAAGCTCGAGGTCGAGAAAGCGGTCGGAGCGGTGGCCCTGCCGGAGAACGTATCTCCTCCTTATGTCGTGCAGTTCAACACGTCGATGATTCCGATCTCGTTCGTAACGCTCGCTTTCGCCGACGGCGTCAGCGAAGCGGAGAAGGGAGCGATCGAGCAGCGGATCAAGGACGAGTTCACCGCGATCGACGGCGTCGGCAGCGTAATGCTTGCCGGCAAGCCGCAGCCTTCGGTCAGCATCAAGCCGGATGCCGCGAAGCTGGCGGAGAAGGGCGTGCCGCTCCAAGCGCTGTACGGGGTGCTGCAAGGGCGCACGGCATCCTCCGCGGTCGGGGAGAGCGTGATGGACGGCCGGATCGTCAACCTGAACGTTGTCGCCGAACTGCAGGATATCGATACGCTGAAGCAGCTTCCCGTCGTGCCGGGAGTCAAGCTTGGCGAAGTGGCGGACGTGGTCCTGGACGATTCCAAGGAAAGCCTGTTCCGTGTGGACGGCAAGGACGCGATCGAGTTCGTCATCTCCAAGGGAGCGGACTCCAATGCGGTCAACGTCGGCAAGGAAGTCGAGAAGGTGATCGACAAATATAACGAGGAGAACCCGGCGGTCGAGCTGAAGGTCGCGATCAGCACCTCGGAGCAAGTCGTTCATTCGGTCAACAGCATGATGCGGGAAGTACTTCTCGGCGCGCTGTTCGCCACGATCGTCATTCTCGTGTTCATGCGCAACGTTCGCGCCACGCTCGTGACAATCGTCTCGATTCCGCTGTCGCTGGCTATGACGCTGTACCTGCTCGACTTGTCCGGCATTACGCTCAACATTTTGACGCTGGGCGGCGTCGCCGTTGCCGTCGGACGGCTGGTGGACGATAGTATCGTCGTCATCGAGAACATTTTCCGCAGGCTGCAGAAGGAGAAGTTTTCGAAGGAAATCGTCGTCGACGCCGCCGCCGAAGTGGCCCGGGCGATCACCGCTTCCACGCTGGCGACGATCGCCGTGTTCCTGCCGATGAGCTTGCTGAGAGGCGGCCTGCAGGCGTTCCTGCTGCCGTTCGCGCTGACGATGACCTATTCGCTGCTGTCGTCCCTGGTCGTCGCGCTGACGGTTATTCCGCTGATGAGCGCCGGCGTGCTGCGCAACTCCACCATTAAGGAGCATCAGCCGTCGAAGCGGTTCGTCCGCCTGCTGGAATGGAATTTGAAGCGCAAGTGGCTGCCGATTCTCGGGGCGTTCGTCCTGCTCGTCGCGTCTATCGCGACTTACCTGACGATGCCGAAGGGAGCGATCGACTCCTCGAACGCGGAAAATGTCAACGTAAGCCTGCAGTACAAGCCGGGCACTCCGGCGGAGCAGGTGCTCGAGAACGGCTACAAGCTGGAGACGTATTTGCTGAACCGGGACGATGTGGAACTGGTCAGCATGAGCAACGGCAACGACTCCGAATCGGCCAAGTACGGTTCCGTCGCTTCTCCGACGCTTGTTTCCTATATGTTGAAAATGAAAAAGGGAGCGGACGCGGAGCAAGCGATCGAGGAAGTGAAGGCGGAGGCCGCGGGTTATCCGGAGGCGGAGTTGAACGTGTCGACGGGCGACTTCATGTCCGGCGGCAGCTCGACACAGGTCATTATCGACGTTACGGGCGGCAATCTCGAAGACATCGGCAAGACGGCCGAAGAGGTCATGGCCAAGATCGCGCCGATCCAAGACGTGCTGAAAGTCGAAAGCAACCAGCAGGAGAAGAAAATGATCTACACGCTGGAAGTCGATCCGGCTTCCGCCAAAGCGGGAGAGATCGCCGCTCAGCTCCAAGGTATGCTGAATCCGGTTCCGGTCGGCTCCGTCGCCATGGACGGACGAACGGTTCCCGTCCGGATCGAGCCGGCGCTGAAGCCGCAATCCGAGAAGGAACTCTCATCCCTGACCGTGATGACCGACGAAGGGCCGAAGCCGGTATCCTCCGTGGCGCGATGGGTCAAGTCGGAGCAGGCAACGTCGTTCTATCACAAGGACGGCGACAGCTATATCCGCGTGTCGGCTTCGGTCGAGCCATCGCGATTGTCCGAGGTCGGAGCGGAGATCGACAAGCAATTGAAGGACGTCGCGCCTCCGGAAGGCGTCAAGCTGAACGTGGGCGGCGCTTCGGCGGATCAATCGGCCGACATTATGAGCCTGTTCATGATGATGATCGTTTCCATCGGCATCGTCTATCTGATCATGGTGTTTACGTTCAAGACGATCAAAGCGCCGCTGGCCATCATCAGCTCGATCTTCTTCGTGCCGATCGGAGCCGTGCTGGGGCTGATCGTAACCGGCATTACGCCGGACTTCACCGCCATCTTCGGCGTCGTTATGCTGATCGGCATCGTTGTCACGAACGCCATCGTCCTGATCGACCGGGTGAAGCATAACGAGGAGCGCATGCCGATTCGCGAAGCGCTGCTCGAGGCGGCCGGCACGCGCATGCGCCCGATTCTGATGACGGCGATCGCTACCGTCGGCGCCATGCTTCCGCTCGTATTCGGCTCGGCGGAGAGCGGCAGCATCGTCTCCCAGAGCCTGGCCATCGTCGTCATCGGCGGACTCGTCGTCTCGACGCTGCTCACGCTCGTCATCGTGCCTTGCATTTACGAGCTGCTGTACTTCCGCAAGTCGGCCCGCCAGCGCCGGATCGCTGCGGCGTCGGTAAGCGAAGCGGCGGCGCAGTAAGACTGCAAAGCAAAGAAGCTGTCCCCAAAATAAAAGAGACGTACCGAACGACGATCGATGAATGAGAGCAAGTCGCATCTATCTCCTTCCGCTGCTATACGATCCTGAAATTTTGAACTGTTAAACCCGTGAATGGGTCATTTCAGGAACGTATGAGGCAGGCTCCAGGAGATAGATGCTTCTTCTTTACCATCGACCATCTTGTACGCCTTTACTTCAGGGGACAGCTTCTTCGCGCGTTAGACCGCAGCCATCCGGTACAGAGGCAGCAGCGTGCGGAACGTCTCCTCGGCGAGCTTCATGAACGCTTCGCCGTCCGCCAGCAGCGGGTCTCCGCGCTGAATGTGGATGCCGCAGGTGAGCTCGGCGGCCTTGACCGTTTTCAGCCGCACGAACAGCTCCTTCAGCTCGGCGTTCTTCAGTTCCCCGTGAACGAGTCCCGTCGGCACCATATGATCCTTCGACCATACGTAATGCGCGGGGATCGCCCCCCGCACCGACTTCAGCTCGGCCAGCGCCCGCTCCGCGAACAGGTCCTTGCTCGGGCACTCGTAGATGACCGCGAACTGGACGAAGACGTGCGTGGACCACAGGCCGATCTGGAAGTGGGGATGGGCTTTGTACCCTTTTTTGTTGCGGGCCAAGGCGACCCAGGAATCGTTGGGCGGATTGACGGTTCTTCTCGCATGCTTGGCGACGTGGGTAAACATCTCCTCGCCGCAAGCCTCCGATAATAGCGGCGCCATGCGCTCCCCGAGCAGGTGAAACTTCGGCCTTACCCGGGCGATCAGCGCCTCCATGCGGGCTTCCAGCCCTTCGATCTCGAACACCTCGAAATCCCGATCCTCGAATCCCGTAAATTCATTCGTTGCGATTGCGCTCATGCTCTGGACTCCTTCAAATAAAAAATAGCGATCTGGGTGCGGTCCCGAAGGCCCAACTTGCCCAAAATTTCGGAAATGTAATTTTTCACCGTGCCTTCGCTCAGGAACATCGCCCCGGCGATTTCCTTGTTCGACATGCCGTCGGCGATATGGCGAACGATGTCCCGCTCCGCCGGGGTGAGCCCGGCGTCCGCCAGCCGCCTGGCCGCCGCGCCGACGTCCTCGCGGGAATCGCGCTGGTCCAGCAGGCCGGCCAGCTTGCGGGCGATGTCCGGATGGATCAGATGATTGCCTTCCGCGACCGATTTGATGCCCGAGACGATCCGCGCGGGCGGCACGTTCTTCAGCAAGTAGCCGTTGGCGCCATGGCGGATCGCCTGCACGATGTATTCGTCGTCGTCGAACGTCGTCAGAATAAGCACGGCCGGCGGCTTGTCCAGCGTCTTCAGTCTGCGCGTTCCTTCGACGCCGTCGCAAACGGGCATGCGGATATCCATCAGGACGAGGTCCGTCTCCGGATGCTCTTGAACGAAGCGACAGCCTTCTTCGCCGTCGCCGCACGTGCCGATAACCGTCAGCTCGGGGTCCAGGTCGAGAATGAGCTTCAGGCTTTCCCGGATGAACGGGTCGTCATCGACGATAACCAGTTGAATCATTGTAGGTTCTCCTTTTCGTGCGCCGGCCGGTTTTGCGAATGAGGCACGATCGTCGACACGACGAACCGGGGCTCCGTCTCGATGCGCAGCCGCCCGCCGACCACGGCCAGCCTGTCCTGCATTCCTTTAAGTCCCATGCCGGGCGAAATCTTCTCGGGCGGCGCCCCGTTGTTGGAGACGTCCATGGCGATCCGGTCTTCGGCGAAGCGCAGCTCCACCGCGACCGAGGTGGCTCCGCCGTGCCGGACCGCGTTCGTGATCGCTTCCTGGGCGTTGCGGTACAGCACGAATTCCAGGCTCGGGTAGAGCGGGAACGGGTGGCCGGTCACCGCGAAATCGACCTCGATCCGCAAGTCTCTGGCCGCGTCCTCGATCAGCCGATGCAGCGCGTACCGTCTGGCGCCGGCGGAGTCGCGGGGCTGCAGTCTGCGCACCGTGTACCGCATATTGTTCATGCTCTCTTCCAGTTGGCCGCGCACCTGCTCGATCAGGCCCGTCGCCTGGACCGGATGGCGTTCCATCAGTTGGAGCGCCGCCTCGGTCATCATTTTCACCCGGATCAACCGATGTCCCAGATCGTCGTGCAGCTCGGCGGCGATGCGCCCGCGTTCCTGAACCTGGGCATAATCCTCCACTTTCCTCGCGTACTCCAACGCCCGCGCCCGTTCCTGCTCCAGCTGCTCCTGGCTGCCCGCCAGCGTCTCCATCGCCTTTTCCAGCCGGTCCGCCTGCCGCTTCCGAATAAAGACGGCCGCAACGAACAGCGCGACGGTTAACCAGACCAGGTTCATCGTCCACACCGTGTCCGCCGGCAGAGCGGCCGCGCCCGTGTTCAGAACCGCGCCGGACAGCACGATCGCCAAGCCGAGCTCCGCAGGGCGCTGTAAGCCGAGAACGGCGGAGACGAGCAGGGAATATTGGAGAAAATAGAGCAGCCCCCCATACTCGTGAAAAAACCAGGAGAACGCGATCATGCCCAGAGAAATGAGCAGAATCGTATACCTGCCGGGCGCAAGCGGCAGCAGTCTGGCATACAGCAGCGCCAGAAGCACGCAGATCACGTACGGCCCGGTCGCGGGAATGTCCGCTTCGTAGAGCGTGGCGATCGCGGGCGCCGCGATCAGCAGATGCTGAAGCCAGACCAGAGGCAGCCTCATGGGGGAACTCCTTCCGAAATGCTTGGGTGATTTCCATTATAGCATTCAGGAAATGACTTTTGTCACCTCGGCGCGCGAAAACCGGTGACTCAGTATACCTGCCGCCGGAATCCGGATTGCCTATAATGAAATCAACGAGTCAGAGAGGGGACGCCGATATGACGTTGGTGCAATTCAAAGAGGTCGTCAAAAAATACGATACGCAAATCAGCGTGAATCATTTGAACCTGGACATCGCCGAGGGGGAGATTTTCGGCTTGCTCGGTCCGAACGGGGCGGGAAAAAGCACGACGATCCATCTGCTGTCGGGCCTGCTGCCGATCGATTCCGGAGAAATTACGCTCGACGGATACTCCGTCGCCAAGCGGCCGCTCGAGACGAAGCGCAGAATCGGACTCGTGCCGCAGGAGCTGGCGATTTACGAGCAGCTGTCGGCCAGGGAGAACGTCGCGTTCTTCGGCAAGCTGTACGGACTAAGGGGAAACCTGCTGAAGGAGCGGGTGGAGGAAGCGCTCGAGTTCGCCGGGCTGCGGGATTTCGCCAAGACCAGGCCGGCTACGTTCTCCGGCGGGATGAAGAGGCGGCTGAACATCGCTTGCGCGATTATGCATCGGCCCAAGCTGATCATTATGGACGAGCCGACCGTCGGCATCGACCCGCAATCGCGCAATCATATTTTGGAGTCGGTCAAGAAGCTGAACGGAATGGGCTCGACCGTCATTTACACGAGCCATTACATGGAAGAGGTCGAAGCGATCAGCACGAGAATCGGCATTATGGATCGCGGCAGGCTGGTAGCGCGCGGAACGAAGGAGGAGCTGATCCTTCAGGCCGGTCTGGAGGAACGGCTGCTGCTGGAGACGAACCGGCTCACCGACGAAGCCGCGGCGGAAATCCGCAGCCATCCCCGGGTGACCGCCTTCCAAAGGCGGGAGGATTCGCAGCTGGAGCTGGTGCTGCAGGAATCGCAAGCGTATTTGCAGGACATCTTGTTTATTCTGACCAAGCATGAGTTAAAGCTGCAGAAGCTGACCCGGGTGGAGCCGGATCTGGAAAGCCTGTTTTTGGCGCTGACCGGCCGGACGCTGCGGGACCAGATCTGACGAGGACGGAGGAGGAGCAACGGTATGAGATTATCCCTGGAAGTGGCCTGGAACGAGGTCGTCCGTCTGTGCCGCGTCCGCACCGTCGTCTTGATGCTGCTGGCGCTGCCGCTGCTGATCATCTTCCTGCTGGGCAACGCCTTGGAGAGCGACCTCGAGCCCGTCGGCATGTCCGTGGCCGTCGAAGGCGGCGGTCCGCTCGGCGACGCGGCGGAACGCTATCTGGCCTCTCCGGCCGTCGCGGGTTACGTCGAGACGCAGAGCCGCGGCAGCGAAGAGGAGGTGCGCGAGGACGTGCGTTCGGGCAAGGCGGATTTCGGTTTCGGGCTGACCGAAGACGGCGTGCGTTATTACCCCGGACAATTCAGCGAGCGCAACCTGATCGCCGAATCCGTCCTGGATCGTTTCGTGGCGAACGCGAATGTGCGCATCGCGGCGGCAGAGGCGATCCCTGGGCTTTCCGGAGAAGCGGTCGAGCAAAGTCTGGCCGGTGTCCCGGCGTCCGAGCGGGTGCAAATCGGCACGCTGGTGGCCCGGAACAACACCGATTACAGCAACTTTTCGGCCGTGCAGTATTATTCCGTCGCTTATCTGATTATGTTTCTGCTCTATTCCGGCATGTCGGCGGCCGTCGGCCTGACCGACGAGCGGGAGAAGGGGACGCTTCTGCGGCTTTACTCGATGCCGGTGAGCTTAAACGTCCTGCTGTTCGGAAAACTGATGGGCTCCGCCCTGTTCGCTTGCCTGCAGGCGACCGTGATCGTGGGCTTCACGAAGACGGTGTACGGCGTCGATTGGGGAGGAAGCTACGGCGCGATCGCGCTCGTCTGCGGACTTGTGTCGGCGGCGGCGATCGGCTTTGCGATTGTCGTATGCTCCTTCGTCCGCAGCCGCAGGGCGATCGAATCGATCTTCAGCCTTGCCATTACGGGGATGACCTTCGTCAGCGGCGGGATGATCGCCGATCTCGGCTCCGGCATGCGCGAGTTGGGCAAGTTTACGATTAATCATTGGGCCAACGAGGTGCTTCGCCTGCTGATGTCGGGCGGCACGCTCGGCGAAGGCTGGCGGGAAGCGTTCGTTCTCGGCGCGATCGCCGCGGCGATCGTGGCTGCGGCAATGTTAAGATTCCGAAAGGCGGTGGCGTTGGCATGAACAGTCTGACGATAGCCAAACTCCATCTTCGCAGGGCGCTGGGCAACCGCAAAGGGCTGCTCGTCGTCGTTCTGCTGCCGATTCTGGTCATCTCGCTTATCGTCGGCCAGTTCGGCCGAACGTCCGGCGAACGCATTCCCGTGGCGCTGCTGAACGCGGACGGCGGCTGGCTGAGCGAGCAGGTCGCGGCGGCGATTCGTTCCGGCGAAACCTACAGCCTGTTGGAGCAGGATGCGGCCGCAAGCGATCTGGAGCGGTTGAAAAGCAGCGTGTACGACGGAGAATGGGGGGCGCTCGTCTATATCCCTCCCGGCTTCACGGCGAAGCTGCTGGCCGGCGAGGAGACGGCGGTTCAGCTCATTCGCAAAAACGAAAAGCTATGGAACGTTTCGCTGGGTTTGACGCTGTCGGAGACGACGGATCGGCTGGCCGGCTCCATTGCGCTGGCCGCCTCCGCGGAGGAGCGGCCGGGAAATCGGGAGCGGCTTGCCCGCGCGCTGCTGGAGCGCCAGACGGCCGGGGGGCTGCGCGTCGAGCGGGAGCAGCTTGTCCATAAGGCGGATAATGCGTACGTGCTCGTCATCGGACTTATGCTGTTGTTTGTGATGATATTGGCGAATCAGTCCATTCACGGAGTGGTCGAGGATCGCGACCGCCGGACGATGGCCAGAATGTTCGCCGCGCCGGTCCGGGCTGGGGAGATCGCCCTGGGCAACTTCCTCGGCAGCTTCCTGCTCGGAAGCTTGCAGCTTGTGCTTATTCTCGTGGTGACGCGCTACGTCGTCGGCTTCGACCTGGGCGTGCCGTTCGGCGAGCTCGTCGCGATCATGGAATGCTTCCTGCTTGCGGCGGTCGGTCTGTCCGCCGCGGCGGCCGCGCTCGTCAAGAACACCGCGATGCTGGGCAGCATCAACAATATGGTCGTCATTCCGACCTGCATGCTCGGCGGCTGCTTCTGGCCGGTCGCGATGATGCCGGACTTCATGCGGAAGCTGGCGAATTTCACGCCGCAGCGGTGGGCGATCGCCGCGCTGGAGCAAGCGTCCTCCGGAGCTTCGCTGCCCGCGCTCGGCCTCCGGCTCGGCATCCTGGTTCTGTTCGCCGCGGTACTGCTCGCTTTTGGCTCCTACGTACTGCGCCCCGCCGCCCGTTGAAGCGGCCGGCAAGTGATTTTCCCGACGAGCCGCCTGCGCCGATGCGCCGGGCGGCTCGTTTCTTTTCAAAAATAGGAAGGAAAATAGTCAAGAAACCAACCCATTTCCCCACGAACCTATGTTGTTTGCAAGCCACCCAATGATTGCACACTTATATTATCGTTCTTTTTTTGACACAATGTCTAAAAGATTTTGCAAATACGAGATACCTCGCACTTGTTCAACCAATGCATTGTCAATGTATTGAAGAGATTTAAGAGCAATTTCTTTAGCCTGCGCAACATTATGTTTATCAAGCTCCGATAATACCTCACGGACTGTATCCAAGGAATACACTACTCTTTGAACAGTTCGAATGATGAGCACTTTGCGAATATCTGAAGAGCTATAGATACGGAATCCACTCACTTGTTGACGCTCAGGATGGATTAACCCTTCATTCTCCCAATGTCGAATCGCGGAAGCAGATACGTTCGCTTCGGCAGCTACCTCACCAATCGTAAACGAGTTTTTATTGCGGTACTTCGGCAGATCGTTCAGCTCTTTCAAATCAAGCATGTCGACCGTTCTTTGTACGGTTTCTTTTTCTGCATGCAGGTTTACTTGCGCCTTATTAATTAGCCATAAGGCATCAAGCTCTTCCCCGCGAATGATGCGCGGCATCACCTCTCGAATCAAATCCATTCCAAAACCAGCATACATCGCACGTATACATTGGAAGTAAGCCTCATGTTCCTTTGTATAAATGCGATAGCCATTTGCCGCTCTCTCGACGTAAGGAACAAGTCCCCAAGCTTCATAGTGCCTTAATGCGCTCGTGCTTATATTTAATTTTTTTGCTATCTCAATCCCTTTCATCTCAACCTCCTTATTTTTCAATCCTATAATTTATAATTAAAGTATATGACGGGTTTATGTCTTTCAGACATTGTAACACATCAATATATTTCAACAAACCTTATCATTTGCATTAATATGATACGCTTGGTGTGTAAGCTAAATTCACGAAAGATGAGGTGGCTAGTAATGATTAGAATCAAACCGATTTTCCCGTGTCAATCTATAAAGGAACAGGTGTCCTTTTATGAGAGCTTGGGTTTCAAAACCATCCAGGTCTACACTCGACCACATTCATATGCAGTTGTAAGTTATGGTTCGCTTGAGCTGCACTTTTATGGAACCAAAAGAATATTGCCTAATGAAAATCCCCAGATGTGCTATATCGAAGTTGACGATGTAAACCAGGTATATGAGGATTTCACTACTGGATTGAAACGACACATCGGGAAAATCCCTCGTTCCGGCATACCGCGAATATCAAAATTGAAACATTTAGTAGAGGATCGAAGATTTGTAATGACCGATATAGGCGGAAATACTCTTTACATCGGAACACCGAATGCCAACCTTGCCGTTCCTGCTTTTTATAGAACCATCGAGAGCGTGGAGTATGCCAAAAATTTCGAAATCCTCTACGATTTATTGTACTCAAAAGAGGACAGCAGTTCAGCGTTCAATATGTTGGTTAAATTCTTTCCTGCAGACGTATGTTCGATAAACGCAAGAGATTTGGATCTAGCAAAAATATTACTGGTTGCTTTGGATGTTCATTTGCAACGAGATAAAGCAGTGAACCAAAGCATTAATGATAAGCTAAACAAGTTAATTAACTTTTACACCACTGAAAATCCAGATTGGAATAAAATCTCGCAACAGTATAACGAGATTATAAGCGGTGAATAAAAATTGGAGTGTACGATAAAAATGCAGTCGAAAAACCCCCTCGTATGAAATAAAATGAAAGCTGACGAGGGGACGAGTGAGATTGGACCAAAGAAAGCCGCTGAGCAGTTAGGCATAGCCTACTACACTTTGCAGGGATGGAGAAAGCGAAGAATCCTGCACGGCGACGACGCGCCGATCGGGAGCGGACACGCTTATGCGTCTGCCGATAAGACTGCACGTGAACCTATATGCTCGGAGGGTTCCGAGGCCGACAGATGGGGGTTCTGATCAGCGCGGCGGGAATGCCTCGGAGAGTATGCCAGCGCCCATGTGCAACGACTTCCCTTGGCTACGCTTGGGAGGACTTGTGGAGCAAGAAGCCCGTAGAGGACGGGGCTTGAGCGGCAATCCGGTTTGAGCCGGGGCAAGTCATCCACCTGTGGCCGGGTCAAGCCGAATGGATCGCCGACAAAAGGCCAAGTGAAGCAAGGTAGCACCCGGAGGAGGATGGGCTGGGTTGTTGTGTTGTTTGCAACCTGTTGATTGTTGTTTGCAGCCCAAACTCTATTGAATTATCATTCCTTGTTAACTTAACGAAACATGTTGAGAAATGAATTTTAAACTTTTCTTTACTGATTTGTAAATATAGTCTATTATCTGGCTATTGTAATTATTAAACAACTCCAACTGTTCCCTTGATACGTTTTCTTCAAAAGAAAAATCTTTATGAATCCAATCAAATAAATCAGGAAAAGATTCAACCTTTATCTCACTAATCCGTAAATCCTGTGGTACGGAATAATTGAATTGCGTAAGTGAGTATATCCCTATTATCCTACCGTTAAGCCTCCAAAAATCTCTGTAACTTTTTGTAATGTTTCTTTCCTTTCTTCTTTTGATATATTATTAACAATTTGGAAGTGTGTACCAGTAGATCAAAGATCATCAGATATCAAATGGCACAAGTAACCTAGATGGAGTGGCTTGTTCATTAATTCTTTGTATTTGTCATAAAAACGCATATAGTTTACGTGCCCTTTTCCGTTTTCATCTCTGTCGACAAAGTGGGTGATGTCCTTATGTATGTTCATATAGTAATGAACGTCAGGTGCAACCCCTCCAAACAGGAACTCGTCTTTATTCACGATCCGAAGCTCGTCGGCGAGCAGAGACGAAATGCGATAATACCTAATACGCGATCCCATTTTATAGCTCATCCTCAAAGCTAATATCATCATCAACAAAATACTTTCCTTTAACTCCACCAATTATTTTTCTGAGTTCATCGTTCACTCTTCTCTCTTGTTCGGCACCAGTCCACCAGTTATGAGATTGACCGAGGGCACGGTTGTCTGGACACCACACATATTCATACCAAGGAGGCATAAACGTCTTAAGCATTAGTAGACATCTTCGCATATGTCCAGGTGAACTCACCAGAAGCATACGGTTTATTTTCTCTAACCCGATTGCCCGATCAAGTATTATGAGAGAAGCCATGATATTCTCTTTTGTGTGATTTGAAATTTGCTCCACAAGGATTGCTTCGTTTGATACACCCCGTTTTATTGCTTCGTCGCGCAAAAAGACGGCTTCAGGTGGATTCCTTTGCCCCCATTTATCCCCTCCTGTAAACAAGATATAAGGGGCACGCCCGTTTTTATATAACTCGACAGCTTTTTCTACGCGGTCGATATATGTACCACCAAAAACGAAAATACAATCCCCATTTTGGGTTCCATCGTCTATTTCGTATTTATTACCGAAGACAACCTTTGTGATTTGATCCCTTGTCATGACATCTGGATTCATCTCAGAAATAAGCATCTTCTCACCTCTTCGCATTGTTACTTTCAAGAATATTTTACCATAAAGACCCATGATGGGAATCCGTACATACCTTGTCCGCTTGAATTCTTAAACCTTATAATCACTATAAACATTTTATTCACCTGCCGCTGTAGCTTTAGCGGCTTTTTTGCATCCATTTTGAAGGGGGGAGATTCATATGTCCACAGCAACAGCAACACGCGAACGGTTGACTTCCGCTGTGTTCACTTTGTACCATCCGCTTGATTATTACTTCACTCTGTTTCTCCGAGCAAAGGAAACCGAAGGCTTGAAGCCCCGGACGCTGAACGACCACAAATGCCACTACCGCTACCTGCAACGTTGGTTGGTCGAGCAGTACCCGACGCTTAAACTTGAAGAAATGACTTCTGACGACGTTCGCCAGTACATCGGATACATGCTGACCGAACAAACGCTGTACAACGGACATCCAACACTGCAAAGCCACAACACCGCCAAAGGCTTGTCTCCCGCGACCGTGAACATCCGTACCCGGACGCTCAAGTGTTTCCTCCGGTTCCTCCACGAAGAGGGCTACCTGCAAACCCGACCTTGCTGCCCGTATCAAGCTCCAGAGGGTTGCAGAGGACACCATCGGCGCTTGAGAAGGAGCAGGTGCTACAACTGCTTGCCGCACCCAACCAACGGGAGTACACAGGCTTCCGTGACTATGTGTTGCTCACCGTGCTTTTCGACACCGGGCTGCGGATCAATGAGACGTTGAATCTGACCGTGGACGACTTGAACCTAACCGACAAAACAATCACCGTCCGCGCCAGCGTTGCCAAGAACGGCAAGTCACGTCCCGTACCTATCGGCAAGTGTACTGCCGAGCTTCTCGCCGTACTGATAGAAGAGAATCAGAAGCAGTTCACCAGTCGGAACCCTTCCACCGTGTTCCTCCTGAACAACGGCAAGCCTCTGACGTACAACCAAGCCTATGAACGAATCCGTCTGCACGGCGAAAAGGCAGTTCGGAAGTACGTTCAGTTGAACCAACGCGACTTGCAAAAGCAACACGCACAAAGCAGTCCGCTCGTCGGCGTGTAACCGGAGCAACCGCCGGAGCCAGACCAACACGACGGAACACACTCCCTGCCAACCTATTGCAGAACCATAATAATCGGAATTCTTGAACCTGTGTTCGGGAAGCTTTCGAAAAGTCGCTTTTTCGGTCGTGTCCCCCTGCTACTTCATACATGGGAAGGAGAGGCCGAATGTCGATTGATTTGATGGCTGTACTCGACAACACAAGCGTTACCGTCAAAACGTCGCCGCCGTTTCTGCAACAGCAACCGCTTTTGTCCACGCGGGAGAGATCGTCGCGACAGGTGTTTGGTACGACAAACAGCGGTAGAAGAGACTGACGCGACGGATTCCTCGACCTGCTTTCTGACCCTTCTTGCCTCGTGACAGGTATCCCTGCGGTATGACTCGGAACCCTCCCGTTTGTCCGCTCCGTTCCTCTGCCCACAGGTGATTGACAACCAGATTTTGGGCATGTTTTACTAAAAGAAGCAGGAAAACAACTGAACGAATAGAACGTCAGCCACGCCCACGTGTTGGGTAATGGCTGGCGTTTTTTTCGTGGTAAAGGGGTGGCTGAATTGACCGAAGAACGGACGAGGGAGGAACTGTTCGCGGAGTATTCCCGGCTTGAGGAAGAGGAAACGCGGTTGTTCCAAAAGATAGAGGCTTGCGAAGCGTGTGTATCGGGCATCTTGGGGCAATTGTACAGACACGGCGATAAGATCGATCTGTTGACTGCGGAAGATGTTTTGACACCCGTCCACAACAAAGAACTGGAACTGCGGATGGAGCTTGTACACCTGCAACTGACAAAACGTTGGTGTCTTTTCGACACAGCAGGGCAACCGGACAAAACCGACCGCCGGAAGACGATGACGACGAGTAGCCTCCGGAAGAAGCGGAAAGGTATTTCCGGAGGCTTCAGAGTCTGAAGAATAAACATAGCCTCTTAGCGTCCAAGCACCACCTGACCCAACCGCCCAACTGTGGCTGGCTCCGTGGGTTCCTGCAACCACTTTCCTCAACCTCATGTTTGCAAGCTGTTGACAGAACGCCCCTCCGATCCCCTCGTCAGCCCATTCTGCACCGACTGCTCCAAGCGTCCAAGCCCGCGTCCGAAGCTGCCTCTCAGTTCTGGTACCCTCGCCTCCAAATTTAAACAGTTGTTCGAGCCGAAAATAGTCAAGAAACCAAGTTGCCAGATCATAAGATGGAGTATAAGATAGAGTCAAGACACAATATTCTGACAATTCGGTCAACATCTCAAGCCGCGCGAACAAGGCAGGAGGAGGGGGAGGCCGTGAACCGCAGTCACGAAGTGGAATACTGCAATTTGGAGCTTCGCTTCGACCGCAGGCAAATTCAGAATATGATCCGCGAGTTGATCCAGGACGGCTACTCCTTGTACTGGAACGAGAGCGAGCATCATTTTGTCGTGTCGGTGCGAACGGGACGCAAGCTGCTGAAGCTGAGATTTCTGAGAACGATGGGCCGTTACAAAATGGTGGGAAATTACCTGATCAGAGACGAGAAGCTGGCGTCGTGGATCGAGAAGCTGATTAACGACTCTCGCGGTCACGCCGTCGTCAAGAGAATTCACGATCGCCAGGTGC
Source organism: Cohnella cellulosilytica (assembly GCF_042431195.1). NCBI lineage: Bacteria > Bacillati > Bacillota > Bacilli > Caryophanales > Paenibacillaceae > Cohnella > Cohnella cellulosilytica. The sequence goes on along the minus strand of NZ_JBHMDN010000079.1, from coordinate 88,638 downwards.
TTAGAATCGAGAACATCATGTTCGGCGAAATTATCCGACTCGTGGAGGTGTCCGGCATGGAACATCGCATTATTTTTCAGAAAAGGCCGCAGGTAACGGTGGAGGATATGGTTCAGGCGTTCAGGTCGAACAGAGCCGAGCTGCGAGCGGGCGTTCTGCGGCTTGAAATCGATTACGAGCTGGCCGTGCTGCACGAGGCGGTCCAGAACGGATGGCAGGAAGCCGCGGAAGCAAGCAAGGAAAAGCTGCAGGCCATGAGAACGGAAATGCTCCAGCTTGAGCTGTAGCGCCGTCATTTTTCGCTATTTCTCCTCCATATATTGAAAAGCGGAGCCTCATCCCGGAAGACGAAGGCTCCGCTTTTTGTGTGCCGGTTGCGCTGCGCTGCGGCCCGAAGGATCAGGCTTGGGCGAACTCGAGCTCGATATGGACCTTGATCGCGTCGCCGACGAGGAATCCGCCCGTCTCGAGCGCGGCGTTCCAGGACAAGCCGAAGTCGGAGCGGCTGATCGTGCCGTCCGCGACGACGCCGAACTTCGTGTTGCCCCAAGGGTCTTTGGCCGGACCGGAAATTTCGGTGTTCAGCGTCACGGACTTCGTCACGCCCGCAATCGTCAGATCGCCGGTCAGCGCGTAGTCCTCTCCGCCCTTGGAGACGAGCGCCGTCTTCTTGAACGCGATTTGCGGGAACTGCTCGGCATTGAAGAAGTCCGGGGATTTCAGGTGGCCGTCGCGGCCTTCGTCCTTCGTGTCGATGCTGTTCACGTCAATCGTGAGCGAGGCGTCGAGGCTCGCCAGATCGGCCGGATCGGCGGATACGGTGGCATCGAAGTCGTTAAAGCTGCCGCGTACATTCGTAATCATCATATGCCGAACGCTGAAGGTAATGCCGCTGTGGGATTTATCCAAATTCCAGGTGCTTGCCGCCATAATCAACACATCCTTTATAATTTATATTAACTATTAAATAATAAGTATGTGAAAAAATCAAGAACTTTTTTACCGCGGAATCCGCCGGACGGGAAAGCAAATGATGGTTTTCATCTCCGGGCAAAAAGAGTACAATAACCTTATTGTGAAAATTTTGCGCTAAAGGATGAAGAAAATCATGTCGAAAGCTAACATTGGCGTCGTCGGCCTGGCCGTCATGGGGCGCAATCTGGCCCTCAACATCGAGAGCCGCGGATTTACCGTCGCGGTATACAACCGCTCGAAGGAGAAGACCGACGATCTGCTGAACACGGAAGGACAAGGCAAACGGCTTGTCGGCGCTTACTCTGTCGAAGAGTTCGTGAACTCGCTGGAGAAGCCCCGTAAAATTTTGATCATGGTTCAAGCCGGCGCGGGCACCGATGCGACGATCGACTCCCTCGTGCCTCATCTGGATCAAGGCGATATCATTATCGACGGCGGCAACGCCTACTTCCCGGACACCCAGCGCCGCAGCAAGGAATTGACCGCGAAGGGGTTCCACTTCATCGGCACCGGCGTATCCGGCGGCGAGGAAGGCGCGCTGAAAGGCCCGTCCATTATGCCGGGCGGACCGGAAGAAGCCTACCGTCTCGTCGAGCCGATTCTGACCGGCATCTCCGCGAAGGTGAACGGAGATCCGTGCTGCACGTACATCGGACCGGACGGCGCCGGACATTACGTCAAAATGGTGCATAACGGCATCGAGTACGGCGACATGCAGCTGATCTGCGAAGCTTACCAACTGCTGAAGGACGTGCTTGGCGTCTCCACGGACGAGCTGCACGAAATTTTTGCCGAGTGGAACAAGGGCGAGCTGGACAGCTACCTGATCGAGATCACGACCGATATTTTCGCGCAGAAGGACGCCGAGACCGGCAAGCCGATGGTCGACGTGATCCTCGACGCGGCGGGACAGAAGGGCACCGGCAAGTGGACGAGCCAGAGCGCGCTCGACCTCGGCGTGCCGCTGTCGATCATTACGGAATCGGTGTTCTCCCGCTTCCTGTCCGCGATGAAGGAAGAGCGCGTCGCCGCGAGCAAAGTGCTCAAAGGACCGCAAACGAAGCCGTTCCAAGGCGACAAGGCGGCGTTCATCGAGAGCGTGCGCAAGGCGTTGTTCGCCAGCAAAATCTGCTCCTACGCGCAAGGCTTCGCGCAAATGCGCGCCGCTTCCGAGGAGTACGGCTGGAACCTGCGCTACGGGGATATCGCGATGATTTTCCGCGGCGGCTGCATCATCCGCGCGCGCTTCCTGCAAAACATCAAAGACGCCTACGACCGCGACCCGCAGCTGCGCAACCTGCTGCTGGACGAGTACTTCAAAGGCGTCGTCGAATCGTATCAGGACGCATGGCGCGAGGTCGTCACGACGGCGGTCGCTTACGGCGTTCCGGTTCCTTCGTTCGCCAGCGCGATCGCGTATTACGACAGCTATCGTTCCGAGCGTCTGCCGGCCAACCTGCTGCAGGCGCAGCGCGATTATTTCGGCGCGCATACGTTTAAGCGGGTGGACAAGGAAGGCACTTTCCACCACAACTGGATTCAATCCTAACGCTCTTGTTCGCGCGGCAGCAGCTCGCCCAGCATCGTGCGGAAGCAGTCGGTTTCCTCACTGCTGGGACTGCGCCGATGGAGCAGCAGCAAGGCCATGTCCGCGAAACAGGCGAAACGGGCAAGCAGCTGTGGCCGATCGAGCCCCGACCATTCGGGAGCTCTATCGGCCACTTTTTTCTTGATAAAGCCGAGCGCCCACAGGACGTCCTCGCGGCACAGCGGATATGAAGGATCGAGAAGACGGCGGAGAGGCTGCTCGAACGGCGGCTTCGGCCGGTAATTGTTCACGGAAGCATCACCTTTACTTTGCGCGAAGGATTGTACACTATCAAACTTACGGAAAAACTCGTCGTTTTATACCTTGGAATCGATATGCTATGATGGTTATAACTTAAAAATAAAGCTTGGAGAAGTATTTTATAAGGGATGGGGAACGCGAAGTGAGCGGTAGCAAATACGGCCGCAACATTATTCTTGTCGGCTTTATGGGAACCGGTAAATCGACGGTCAGCCGTTTGCTGGCCGAGCGTCTTTCCTGGGGAAGCCTCGACACGGACGAAGAGATCGTCAGAATGGCGGGCAAAACGATTCCGCAAATCTTCTCCGAGGACGGAGAGGCGGCTTTCCGGGATTGGGAGAGCGAAGCGGTACGGGAAGCGCTGGACGGGGAACGGAAAATCGTCGCGACCGGAGGGGGCGCCGTGCTGCGCGAAATCAACCGGAAGCGCATGCTGGAGCGGGGCTGGGTCGTCGCGTTGACGGCGGACAAGGCGAGCCTGATCCGCCGGGTGAACGCCGCGGCGGGCTCCAGGCCGCTGCTGGAGGGCGACGCCGAAGCCCGCGTCACGCAGCTGCTCGCAACGAGACGGCAGGCTTACGACTTCGCGCACGCGAAGGTGGATACGTCGGCCAAATCGCCCGAGGAAGTCGCGGAGGCGCTGCTGCAAGGGCTGCCGGAGGGCTGGCTGTAGCCGCGCCCCGCGGCCGCCCGGGGGCCTCTCCTGGATGGAGATTCGGAGAGGCTGGCGCTTCTGCGCCGTGCCGGCGGTTCCGAGGGCGACGTTAGCCGGGTTACGCCTGGTTCAGCTCGTTCCAGGCCAGCATGCCTCCGACGAGGTTGGTGACGCCCTCGTAGCCGAGCGAAGCGAGATACTGGCACGCTCTGTCGCTGCGCGCGCCGCTTCGGCAGACGAGGATGACCTCGCCGTGCTTCGGGATCGCCTCGAGCTGCTGCGGCACTTGGCCGAGCGGAAGGTGCAGCGCGCCGGCAATCATGCCCTGCGTGACCTCTTCCTCCTCGCGTACGTCGATCATATGAGGCGTTTCTCCGGCGTCCAGCCGGGCCTTCAGTTCCTCTACGGATATCGTGCCGTAATGACTCATCGGAATCAGCCTTTCCTTCAAGTAGTATAGCAACATCATAAGAAACTGCGCGCTGCGCTGTCAAACGATAGGCGGTAGGAGCTATGAGAATCGTGCTAGGCGTCGCGCTCGCGGGTTTTCTGGGAGCGCTGGCGCGTTACGGAATCGGATTTCTGATCCCTGCTTCGGGCGCCCCGGCCGCCTTCCCGTGGGCGACGGTATTCATCAATCTGTCGGGCTCGCTGCTGCTGGGGCTATTGACCGGCTGGCTAATGGGCAGACCCGCCTTGGCCTGGGCCGGCGACGTGCTGGGCACCGGCTTTCTTGGCGCCTACACGACGTTCAGCGCGTTTAACGGGCAGCTCTGGCAGATGCTCGAGCATCGCGCTTACGGCGTCGCCGGCGTTTACGTGCTCGTAAGCGCCGCGGCGGGCTGGGCGCTGGCCGCTCTGGGCCTGACTCTCGGCAGGAGGAGGATGAAGCAGGCATGAACGGCTTGGGACTCGCATGCTTCGTCGGCCTTGGAGGCGCGGCGGGTACGCTGCTGCGCTACGGGATCGGCCGCTGGACGGCGGCCAGAGACAAGCCCGCTTATTACGGCACGCTGACCGTGAATCTTGTCGGCTCGCTGGCGATGGGCGCGTTGATCGGAATCGGGCTCGAGCAGCGCGACGCCGCGATGTACGCCTTTGCGGGGATCGGCGTGCTGGGCGGGCTGACGACCTATTCCACCCTTAACGTGCAGAAAGCGACGTTAATCCGCGGCGGCTCCGCCGGGAGGCGGACGCTCGTCTATTACTTAATCGCCACCTACGCCGGCGGCCTGGCGATGACCGCGGCCGGCTACGGGTTGGCTTATCTCTTCCATCACTAACGGGTTCAAGGAGCGTGCTAATCGAACATGGATATGATCGTAACTCCGACTGGCAAACTGAACGGCGAAATTCAAGCGCTGTCTTCCAAAAACTACACCACCCGCTATCTGCTCGTCTCCGCGCTCGCGGAAGGCACGAGCACGATTCTGTATCCGGCCCACAGCGAGGACGGCGAGGCGATGCGGCGCTGCATCCGCGATCTCGGGGCGACCGTCGAGGAGGACGACGAGAAGATCGTCATTACCGGCTTCGGACGCCATCCCCGTGCGACGAAGGAGCTGGACGTCGGCAACGCCGGCGCCGTGCTGCGTTTCGTCATGTCGATCGCGGCGCTGCTGCCGGAGGTGCATTTCGTCAACTCGTATCCGGCTTCCCTCGGCAAGCGCCCGCACGACGATCTGATCGCCGCGCTGGAGAGCATGGGCGTGCGGATCGAGCACGAGAACGGCCGGCTGCCGATGACGATTCGCGGCGGCAATCCGCGCGGCGGCAAAATTCAAGTGTCCGGCAGCGTCAGCTCGCAGTTTCTCAGCTCGCTGCTGTTCCTGACGCCGCTGCTCGACGAGGACAGCGAGATCGAGGTGCTGCACGATCTGAAATCGAAGGTGGTCGTCGGCCAGACGCTGGAGGTGCTGGAGCAGGCGGGCATCGTTATCGAGGCGTCCGACGATCTGATGCATTACCGGATTCCCGGCAGGCAGAAATATAAAGCGCAGACGTATACCGTTCAGGGCGACTATCCGGGCTCGGCGGCGATTCTGGCCGCCGCGGCCGTCACCGAGTCGGACGTGGTCGTTCACCGGCTGATGGAAGACAGCAAGCAGGGCGAGCGGGCGGTCGTCGACGTGCTGAAGGCGATGAACGTTCCGCTTGCGCACGAGAACGGCATCGTCCGCGTTCGGGGCAACGGCAAGCTGACTGCGGGCGAATTCGACGGAGACGAGTTCACCGACGGCGTGCTGGCGATGGTCGCGGCCGCCGTGTTTGCCGAAGGCACTTCCCGTTTCTACAACGTGGAGAACTTGCGCTACAAGGAATGCGACCGCATTACCGACTACTTGACGGAGCTGCGCAAGGCCGGAGCGAACGTCGAGGAGAAGCGGGACGAGATTATCGTGCACGGACGTCCGGAAGGCGTGGAAGGGGGCGTCGAGATCGACGCGCATTACGATCATCGCGTCATTATGGCGCTGACGGTCGTCGGCCTGCGCTCCGCCCGTCCGATCCGCATCAAGGACGCGCATCACGTGGCCAAATCGTATCCGATCTACTTCGATCATCTGAAATCGCTTGGCGCCCAGGTCGAATGGGCAGACTAACCGGGTTCGCATGCTAAGGGTGTGTATGCAAACCCGCTCAGGGGCATCTTTTGCTGTCCTCGGAGTAGGCATACACGCCCTAAAATAAGGGAGGTTTTCCGTATGGCTTACGTTCATCCGTCGCGAGAAGAGATCAAGCGAATTTTGGAGGAGTCGGGCACGATCGCCGTCGTCGGTCTGTCCGACGATCCGTCCAAGACGTCGCATATGGTGTCCGAAGCGATGCAGCGCAAAGGCTACCGCATCATTCCGGTCAATCCGAACGCGACGATGATTCTGGGAGAGAAGGCTTACGCGTCGCTGAAGGACATTCCGGAGCCGGTCGACATCGTCAACGTGTTCCGCCGTCCGGAGCATACGCCTCCGATCGCGCGGGAAGCCGCCGAGATCGGCGCCAAGACGCTGTGGCTGCAGCTTGGCATCCTAAACGAAGAGGCGGGAGCGATCGCCGCCGACAGCGGCCTTAACGTCATTATGGACCGCTGCATCAAAGTGGAGGATTCCATCCTGCTTCCGAACGGCAAATCCTGAGCGGACGGTCGGATTGGAGCGGCGGCGCCTTGATCCCGGTAGACGAGACGGCGCCGCCGCTCTATAGGCTGCATGGGCTTCCTCGTCGCGGGCTGGGCCTATGTACGTAAATTTCGGCGGGAAGGAGGAGACGCATGTACGGAATCGGTTACTTGCAGAGGCTGGGGCGGGCGATGATGCTGCCGATGACGGTGCTGCCGGCCGCGGCCATCTTTCTGATGCTGGCGCGGCTGCCGTGGGATTCGTTCGGATGGACGCAAGTGCCCGACCTGCTGCACGCCGCCGGGATGGCGATATTCGAATACGTCCCCTATATATTTGCGATCGGCATCGCGCTCGGGATGTCCAACCAGTCCGCCATGGCGGGCATGGGGGCGCTCGTCGGGATGTTTATTTTCCATGTCGTTGCGCATACGTATGATCCGGACGGCGTTCAGCCGTCGATGTTCGCGGCCGCGGTCCTCGGCATCGCCTCCGCTTGGGCGCACGAGCGCTTCAAGTCGTTCCGGCTTCCCGAATATTTGCAATTTCTCGGCGGCTCGCGGTTTGTGCCGCTGTTCATGAGCGTCGTGTCGCTCGCGTTCGCCTGGCTGATGATCGGCTTGGGAGAAGGGCTGCAGAACTGGGCCGCCTCCGCGGGCTCGCTCGTCTATTCCGCGGGCGGCTTCGGCGTGTTTTTATACGGCTTTCTTCATCGCATTCTCGTCGCCTTCGGACTTCATCACATTTTGAACCACCTGTTCTGGTTCCAGGTCGGAGAATACCAGGGAGCGGACGGAGCGATGTATTTCGGCGATTTGCCGAGATTTTTCGCCGGGGACGAATCCGCGGGGATTTTCATGGCCGGCCTGTATCCGATCATGATGTTCGCCTTGCCCGCCGTCGCCTTCGCGATCATTCACGAAGCGCGCGAGGATCTGAAGCCGAAGACGAGCAAGCAGTTCCGCGCGGCCGCGCTCGGCTCGTTCCTGACGGGCATAACCGAGCCGGTCGAGTTCGCTTTCCTGTTCGTCGCGCCGTACCTGTTCCTCGTTCACGCGCTGCTGTCGGGCGGAGTGATGTGGCTCGTGTACGAGCTGGACATTCATCACGGCTTCGCGTTCTCGGCCGGTGTGCTGGAATATTTGGTGAACCTCCCGCTGGCGCAGCGCGGCTGGCTGCTGCTGCCGATCGGAGCGGCCACGGGTTTGCTGTATTACGTGCTGTTCCGCTGGAGCATCCGCCGCTTCCAGCTGGCCACTCCGGGGCGGGAAGACTCTACCCGGCTGGACGATTGGGCTGGGGACGTTCCGTACCGGGCGCCGCTTATTCTTCAGGCGCTCGGCGGCAAGGAAAACATGGTGCGGCTCGAAGCCTGCATCACCCGTCTGAGGCTGACGCTGGAGGACGACCGCAAGGTCGACGTGCAGGCGCTGCGCCATCTTGGAGCGGCCGGGGTCATCCGTCTCGGAGGCGGCCACGTGCAGGTCGTATTCGGCACATTCTCGGAGCTGATCCGGGAAGAAATCCACAAGATTATGCAGACCGACGTCCAGCAGATCCAGTTCCACTCCCCGGTGCAAGGACGGATGATTCCGCTCGAGGAGGTCGACGATCCGATCTTCGCCGGAAGGCTTGTCGGACGGGGCGTCGCCTTTATTCCGGACAGAGGGGAGCTGGTCGCGCCGGTGCAGGGCAAAATCATTCATATTCACCCTTCGCTGCACGCGATCGGACTGGAGACGAAGGACGGTCTGGAAGTGCTGCTGCACGTCGGCATCAATACTTCCGAGCTGGGAGGCAAAGGCTTCACGGCGCTGGTGCAGCTCGGAGACGAAGTGTCGCCGGGCCAGCCGCTGCTGAAATTCCACATTCCGACGCTGAAGCAGCATGCGAAATCGTTGGAAACGCCAATGGTAATCACGAACAGCGACAGGGTCAAATCCTGGAGGTTCGCTCCGTATAAAGCGGTCAAAAAGGGTCAGGCCGCGGTCATGTCGGTTGTCGTGCATGAGAGAGAGAACAAGGGGGCGGAGAAATGATACAGGCATTGGGGGCGTCGCAAGGAATCGCGATCGGCAAAGCCTTCGTTTTGCCGCATTGGGAATGGGAGCTGCCGGATCAGAAGATCGACGTGGCCGATCTGGCCAAGGAGTTCGATCGGCTGTACGAGGGGATCCGCCGTTCGAAGACGGAGATCAGCCAGATGAAGACGGAGCTGGACGAAGCGGTCGGCGCCCAGGAGGCGAGCATCTTCGACGCGCATCTGGCCATTCTCGAGGATCCGGTGTTCATGAACGAGATTCAGGGCATTATTCAGCGCCAGTACAAGGTGGCGGAGGTGGCCGTCAAGGAAGCGATCGACCACTTCGTCACGATGTTCGATCTGCTGGACGACGAGTATATGAAGGAGCGGGCGCTCGACATCAAAGACGTGGGCAACCGGCTGCTGAAGCATCTGCTCGGCGCTCCGGAAATTTCGCTGCCGGAGGACACCCAGCCGTTCGTGCTCGTCGTAAGGGAGCTGTCCCCGTCGCAGCTCGTCCATCTGAAGCCGGAGCTGGTGCTCGGCATCGTGACGATGGTCGGCAGCCCGACGTCGCATTCGGCGATCATGGCGCGCGCGTTCGGCATTCCTCTGGTCATGGGCGCGGAAGGCAAGCTGGAGCAGCCGATCGTCACGGGCGACCTGCTGATCATCGACGGCGAGACCGGCATGCTCCAGGTCGATCCGACGCCGGAGATGGTTGCCCGGTATACGGAGATGCGCCGTCGGCTGATCGCGCAGAAGGAGCAGCTGCTCAAGCTCGCCGAGGTGCCGTCCGTGACGCTTGACGGCGTATCGCTGACGCTGGCGGCCAACATCAGCTCGCTGAAGGAGCTGGAGGCGGCGCTGGCTAACGGGGCTCAGGGCGTGGGCTTGTTCCGGACGGAGTTTCTGTATATGGACAGGACGCATTTTCCTTCCGAGGAGGAGCAGTTCGAAGTGTATCGGACGGCCGTCCAGAAGCTGAAGGGGGAGACGCTCGTTATCCGCACGCTCGACATCGGCGGAGATAAGCAGCTGGATTATTACGAAATGCCCGAGGAGGAGAATCCGTTCCTCGGCTTCCGGGCGATCCGCTTCAGCCTCGAGCGCAGAGATTTGTTCAAGATTCAGCTGCGCGCCGTGCTGCGGGCTTCGAACTACGGCGACGTGAAAATCATGTATCCGCTGATTACTTCCGTGGAAGAGGTGCGCGAGGCGAACGCGGTGCTGGACGAGGCGAAGCGGGAGCTTCAGGAGGAAGGAGTACCGTTTCGCGGCGGGATCAAGACCGGCATTATGGTCGAAGTGCCTGCCGCCGTGGCGATCGCCGATATATTGGCCGAGGAGGTGTCGTTCTTCAGCATCGGCACGAACGACTTGATCCAGTTCACGCTGGCGGTCGACCGGATGAACGAGAAGATCAGCCATATGTACGAGCCGTTCCACCCGGCGATTCTGCGGATGATCCGCACGGTCGCGCAGGCGGCCAAGGCGAAGGGAATTCCCGTCAACATCTGCGGGGAAATCGCCGGGGACGTGAACGCGCTGCCGATCTGGCTCGCGCTGGGCATCGACGAGCTGAGCCTCTCCGCCCAGGCGATTCTGCCGGTGAAGGAGCGCCTGCTGCGCGCCAAAGCCTCCGACAGCCGCAGTCTGCTCGAAAGGTTGTTCCGCTGCGGAACGGCCAAGGAGGCGCGGGAGCTGGCCCGTCAATTCCATGCGGAGACGGCGCTGGCCCCGGGCGGGGCGAACCCGCTCGCTTAACGCGGATTCGCTCGGACCCCGGGCCAGCGGCGGGCCGAAGCGTCAGCGGCCGAACAGCAGATCGCAGAACGCCTTCGCGTACGGCGGAAGATCCGGCGGTCTGCGGGCCGACACGAGATTGCGGTCGACGACGACCGCTTCGTCCACCCAGGTCGCGCCGGCGTTCTCCATGTCGTCGCGAATGCCCGGCGTTGAGGTGACCTTTCTGCCGTCGAGGATTTTGGCCGAGACAAGCACCCATCCGGCGTGGCAAATTTGGCCGATCGGCTTGCCGGCGGCGTCCATGCGGCGCACGAATTCGAGCACGCGGGGATCGCGGCGGATTTTGTCCGGGGCCCAGCCGCCGGGTACGAGCAAGCCGTCGAACTTGTCGGCGTCGAGCCCGTCGTACGAAATGTCGGCGACCGCGGGCACTCCGTATTTTCCGATATGCTTGCGTCCCTGCTCCGGGCCGGCGTATACGACCTCGGCGCCTTCTTCGCGCGCGCGATAGACGGGGTACCACAGCTCCAAATCTTCGAATTCGTCATCCAGCAAACATACGACTCGTTTCGTTAAGGCCATAACAGGCCACCTCCGTTCGATAGTGGGATGCAGAAGTCCATTGTATCAAAACTTGCCCTTTTCTTCACGTTTCGGGATCGGACAAGAGAGAGGAAGGATTCCGAATGAAGGGAAAATGGAAGTATCTTCCGGCGTTGCTCTGCATGATCGCCATATTCGCGGCCTCGTCGCGAAGCGGGGATCAGCTCGACAGCGTGCTGCCCTGGTTTCAGCGGTGGCTGCCGTTTTTATCCGATTTTAATCCGATGCATTACGTCGCCTATTTCGCGCTGGCCTTGACGATTGCTTACGGAATGGGCCGGTTGGCGGCCGAATGGAGAGGCTGCTTGCTTAACATCGTCGTCTGCGTGCTGTACGGGATAACGGACGAATGGCACCAGTCGTTCGTGCCGATGAGAAGCCCGGACCCGCTCGACCTGCTGCACGACGGCATGGGAGCGGCGGCGGCGAGCCTGCTCGTTCTGCTGCTTCTCCGACTATTTAATAGGCGCCGTTCCAGAAATTACACCGGCTCCTGAGAAGGAGAACGCGAGCCCCGGCTCGAATACGTACGGATAGCTCTTTGTAAGTAAGGAGAGAATGCCGTTGCTTAAACGCTGTACATGCGGGGAGGAGATGAACCTGGGTCTCCGCACCGTTATTTTTGCGAAAAAAGTCAATATTAACAACGTTCCGGTATACCATTGTCCCGTTTGCGGAAGGAACGACGTTTTTCCCGGCGTGAAGGAAGACGTCGGCAAGCTGGTCGGACAGCTTGGGGCCAGGCCCGCTCCGGGCAGCATCCCCTTCGATCAGGTTCACGAGTGGGCCGGGGTGCTGTCGCAGGCGCTGCACGATTCCGAATCGCTGCAGGCCGCCGCGATCGCCAAAGCGGCCGAAGCCAGAATCGATCAACTGCTCGATCTGCTGCTCATCGCTTCATCCCTGGAAGACGAAGTCTGGATGGACGAAATACATACGCGTCTAAGTCAGTTGAGCGCCCGGAACGTTCCATAGCGTTGACGAGAGACTGCCCCGAAGGGGGCGGTCCCTTCGCGTTTCGAAGCAGGCCGGCGCCGGCCCCGAGTATTCCGGAGACGGCCGTCCGGCGGCCGCCGGAGCGAAAATTTTGCGCGGCCCTCCATTTTCTGCTACGATATTCTTATTGGTTTTCAAGGAGCCGCCGCAAATCGCGGCCAACCTGCAGCAGAACGCCGAAATTCGCGCAGTCGGATTTCGCGGTCGTCCGCGTCATCCGGAGTCGGTCCGCAGCAAGATCGAATAAGCAAAAAAAATGGATTTTTTAAACGACATAATAGAGGTTTGATTGCTAAAGATGCGGTTTTGTCGTATCATTACCTTAATAATCCATGATGGGACAAACCTTGGGGTTTGCAGTCATGAACATTGGAGCGAATCATTGTGACGGTAACCATTTACGACGTGGCACGGGAAGCAGGCGTGTCGATGGCGACGGTATCCCGAGTCGTCAACAATAATCCTAACGTCAAGCCTCAGACGCGCAAGAAAGTTTACGAGGCGATTGAAAGATTGGGCTATCGGCCGAACGCGGTCGCGCGCGGTCTGGCGAGCAAGAAGACGACGACGGTCGGCGTCGTTATTCCCGACATCGCGAACGCGAATTTCGCGGAGGTTGCCAGAGGCATCGAAGACATTGCCAACATGTATCACTACAATATCATTTTGTGTAACGCGGACAAGCGCAAGGACAAGGAAATCCGCGTCATCAACACGCTGCTCGAGAAACAGGTAGACGGCTTGCTGTTTATGGGCGGAGCGGTGACGGACGAGCATATCCAGGCGTTCAAGACGTCCAATGTGCCGATCGTGCTGTGCGGAACGAAGGACGAGAAGGGGGCGATCCCTTCCGTCGATATCGACCACGAAGCGGCCGCTTTCGATGCCGTGATGAAGCTGATCGACGAAGGCCATCGTTCGATCGCGATGATCAGCGGCACGCTGCAGGATCCGGCGAACGGATACGCCCGCTATCAGGGCTACAAGCGGGCGCTGGAGCAAGCCGGTCTGCCGCTTCGCGAAGAGTATGTGCGCGTCGGCAACTACAAGTACGAATCGGGCATCGAGGCGATGCAGTATTTCCTCGACCTGCCGGATCGTCCGACGGCGGTATTCGCCGCTACCGACGAGATGGCGATCGGAGCGATTCACTGCATTCAGGACGCCGGATTAAACGTTCCCGGAGACCTGTCCGTCATTAGCGTGGACAACAGCCGGATTTCCTCGATGGTGCGTCCGCTGCTGTCGACGGTGGCGCAGCCGATGTACGACATCGGCGCGGTATCGATGCGGCTTCTGACGAAGCTGATGAAGAAGGAAACGGTGGACAACGCCACGGTAACGCTGCCGCACGAATTGATCGCGCGCCGTTCCGTAGCCGGACCGAAAGGCAACTGACAGCCGCAACGACCATGACAGCCCTGCTCGGCGCGCAGCCGAGCGGGGCCTCTTTTATGAGCGCACAACTTGACCGGGAAAGGAACGGATCGATGACATTCGGAACAATCGGCATTATCGGAGCGATGCGGGAGGAGATCGAGCTTCTGCTGGCGCAGACGGACAACAAACAAACGGAATCCCATGCGGGAATTACATACTATCGCGGCGTTTTTCACGGGAAGGAGATCGTGCTGACCCGCTCGGGCGTCGGCAAAGTCAACGCGGCGGTGTGCACCCAGATTCTGATCGACAAGCTCGGCGCGGACGTCGTTCTGTTTACGGGAGTGGCCGGCGCGGTCGACCCCGTGCTGAACATCGGCGACATCGTCGTCTCCTCGAGCTGTCTGCAGCACGATATTGATGTAACTGCGCTCGGATTTCCGGGGGGGACGGTTCCTTACCAGGACGTATCGGAATACGAAGCCGATCAACGGCTGATCGCATTGGCCGAACAGGCCGGTCGGAAGCTGTACCCGGGACGCTGCAAAGTCGGCAAAATTTTGTCCGGCGACCAGTTCATCGCCGATCGCGCGGTCGTACAGTCGCTGTACGAGCAGTTCGGCGGAGCTTGCGTGGAGATGGAGGGGGCCTCGGTCGCGCAGACGTGCTTCATGAACGGCGTTCCCTACGTCGTTATCCGTTCGATGTCCGATAAGGCCGACGGCTCGGCGCACGTCAATTTTGCCGAGTTCACGGTAGAGGCGTCCAATCGCTCCTACGCGATTGTCGAGGAAATCGTAAAGTCGCTGTAAGCGCCCAAAAAGCCGTGCCGTTATCTCCGGGATTGTGGAGATAGCGGCACGGCTTTTCTTTGACAATACTCCGGCGTCCGAGGACCCCGGAGACGTTTTTGCTTGGTTTTATCCGATATGCTGCAGCGCGATTTCGAGGTTTTTCTTGTTTTTTTCGGTAATCTCGAGCCTTCGCGGCATGGGCTCCCACCGTTCCGCGTCGTCCAGCCAGGTCGAAGGCAGCGGATAGTCCGGCTTGCGAATGACCGGGACGCCGGGCCAGCCCTTCGGCAGCGGTCCGCCGTCCGCTTGGGCGTCGATCGAAGCCAGCAGCGGGTGGTCGTTCATCTCCAGCCAGAGCAGGCTCCACGCCCGCGGGACAACCCGCCAGTGATCGTACCCGCCGCCGCCGAGAGCGACCCATTTTCCGTCCGTGTAACGCTCGGCCAGATCGCGAATCATTTTCGGCATTTCCCGATAAACGCGCATGCTGCAGTGAATGTGCGCCAGCGGATCGAAGGCGTGGGCGTCGCAGCCGTGCTGGCTGACGATAAGATCCGGGCGGAAGACCCGCGCCGCGCTCTCGATGGCCCGGCCGAAGCATTCCAGCCAGGAATCGTCTTCCGTATAAGGCTCCATGGCGATGTTCAGGCAGCTGCCGTAGCCGGAGGAATCGCCCCGTTCATGGGGGAAACCGCTTCCGGGAAACAAGAACTTCCCCGTCTCGTGAATCGATAATGTGAAGACATCGGGATCGGTGTAAAAAAACCACTGCACGCCGTCCCCATGATGCACGTCCGTATCGATATACAGAACGCGGGCCGAATAGTTCTCCCGCACATGGGCGATTGCCGCGGCCGCATCGTTGTAGATGCAGAAGCCGGAGGCGCGGTCCGGGAACGCATGGTGCAGCCCTCCGGCCAGATGCAGCGCCCGCGTCGCCTTCCCCGACATTACGGCGTCCGCCGCCGCCATGGAGCCGGCCGCAAGCTCTATCGCCGCCTGATGCATATCCGGAAAATACGGGGTGTCTCCGTCCTCTTCCAGCCCGTAGCGGTCGGCTTGGCTGATCGTATTCCTGTCGGGATTGGCGACGCTCAGCGCCTGCACGTTCTCGATATAATCGTTCCGGTGAATGCTCCGCACCATTTTTTCCGCCTCCTGCAGGGAGAGCGGAGGGAGGGCTTGCCGCTGGTCCAGCGCGTCGCTTTCCCGCAGAAGATTTTCCGTTAGCGCGAGCCGCACGGGATGAAACGGGTGATCGTCGGAAAACCGGTAATGACCGGAAGCTTGGTTATCAATCCATATCGTAGAGGAAGCCAGAGAAGGTCGCCTGCCTTTCTAATACATAAAGCGTTGTCTGAACCGGACGCGGTCGAATTGCTCGGCGGAGGACAGAGGGACGTCCTTGCCGATTCGAACCATGAGACAGTTGGCGGGGTGCGCGCATATTTCCGGATCGTCCGTGGCGAACCAGACCATGCCGACCGATTTCATCAGCCGTTCCATCATCTCGCGATACTCCCAGACGTTCAGTCCGCTGGATTCCAAATCCCAATGCCAGTAGTATTCGGTCGTGTACACGATCATATTGTCCAGCTGCCCGTCTTCGAACGCGGCGGAGATGAGCGCTTTGCCGAGACCGAAATTCCGGTAATCGTCGGCAACCTCGATCGCCCCGAGCTCGACGAGATCCTCCATGCCGCCCTCCGACCAGCGTTCCATCTCGTCCGGATAGTGGAAGGTCACATATCCGACGATGACGTCTCCGTCCCGCGCCGCGATGATCCGTCCTTCCGGCAGCTCCGCAATTTCGATCAGGGCGACATGCTGTTCCGCCGGCCTGCGAAAAGCGTCCAGCTTCGGATGCATCGTCAGCTTCCGCAGTTCCTCCGGGGCAACGGGTCCTTCCACGACCAGGGAGCGGCCGTGCCGTTCGATCGTGTGGCGAACGTATTTCTTGATATGCTCCATGCCGTTCCCCCCTTGTAAACCGTGTTTACGCTCCGTCTATTATACCATACTCAATTCTCGCAAAGCGCGCCGCCCATGCCGCAAAACGGAATAATGCCCCCGGAAAGGGAGAATTTGTCCTTGGCCTCTATGCAGAGTTTGGAGGCACTGTGGTATAATGTCTGTGGAAGAGGGGTAGCCTCAGGTTCCTGAAAGCGCATTCTTCTAACGGGTACCCGCATTTTTATGGGAAGGTGATGGAGTGTGACATTACAATCGGACGAAAAGTTGGCCGTCACGGCTAAGGTGAGCAACATGGCATCTTACGAGGAGGCGGTAAAAAGCTTCAATTGGGCGGACATCGAGAAACATTTTACGTGGTCGACGACCGGCAAGGTAAACATGGCCTACGAGGCGATCGACCGCCATGTGGCGGAAGGCCGCGGCGACAGCATCGCGCTGCATTACAGTGACAACGATCGCGAAGAGAGCTATACGTTTTCCGACTTGTCGAAGCAATCGAACCGTTTCGCCAACCTGCTGCGGGGACAGGGAGTGGGCAAGGGCGACCGCGTATTTATTTTTATGCCGCGGACTCCGGAGCTGTACTTCAGCTTGCTCGGAACGCTTAAGGTCGGCGCCGTCGTCGGCCCCTTGTTCGAAGCGTTTATGGAAACCGCCGTCAAGGATCGCCTGCAGGATAGCGGAGCCGTCGCCTTGGTGACGACGCCCGCGCTGCTGTCCCGCGTTCCGCGGAAGGAGCTGCCGGAGCTGAAGCATATTTTCGTCTTCGGGGATTCCGTGGCGGAAGGGGACGGGATTATCGACTACGGCCGCGCCATGGCAGACGCATCGGACGAGGCGGAGGTAACCTTCCTCGATCGCGAGGATGGCATGATTCTTCATTATACTTCCGGATCTACGGGCAGGCCCAAGGGCGTATACCACGTTCACAACGCGATGGTCCAACACTATCATACCGGCCGCGTCGTACTGGATTTGCGAGAGGGAGACGTCTATTGGTGCACTGCCGACCCGGGCTGGGTAACGGGAACGTCCTACGGGATCTTCGCGCCATGGCTGAACGGCGTCACGAACGTCGTGCGCGGCGGACGCTTCAGCCCGCAGGACTGGTACGCGACGATCGAGAAATATAAAGTAACCGTCTGGTACAGCGCGCCTACCGCGTTCCGCATGCTGATGGGAGCCGGAGACGACGTCGTCAAGTCGTCCGACCTGTCCAGCCTTCGCCACGTGCTGAGCGTAGGAGAGCCGCTGAATCCGGAAGTGGTGCGCTGGGGCAACCGGGTATACGGTCAACGCATCCACGATACGTGGTGGATGACGGAAACCGGCGGACAGTTGATCTGCAACTATCCAAGCATGGAGATCAAGCCGGGCTCGATGGGGCGTCCGATTCCGGGCGTTCAGGCCGCCATTATCGACGATCAGGGCAACGAGCTGCCTCCGTATCGGATGGGCAATCTGGCGATCAAGACGCCATGGCCGGCGATGATGCGCAAAATTTGGAACAATCCGACGAAGTACGAGGAATATTTCCATATTCCGGGCTGGTACGTGTCCGGCGATTCGGCGTACAGGGACGAAGAGGGCTACTTCTGGTTCCAGGGCAGAATAGACGACGTAATCAATACGTCCGGCGAACGGGTCGGGCCGTTCGAGGTCGAGAGCAAGCTGGTCGAGCATCCCGCAGTGGCGGAAGCCGGCGTCATCGGCAAGCCCGATCCGCTGCGCGGCGAGATCATCAAGGCGTTCATTTCGCTGCGCGAAGGCTACTCGCCTTCCGAAGAGCTGAAGGCCGATATCGCCAAGTTCGTCAAGGAAGGTTTGTCCGCTCACGCTTCTCCGCGCGAGATCGAGTTCAAGGACAAACTGCCGAAAACCCGCAGCGGCAAGATCATGCGCCGCGTGCTGAAAGCTTGGGAGCTGAATTTGCCTACGGGAGACTTGTCCACGATCGAAGACTAAGCGAGGCTTTCGCCGGCTGGCGGCGATAAAAAAGGGACGAAGCAGATTGAATTCTGCTTCGTCCCTTTTGCTGATTCGATCCGTTATTCGCCGGATTTGACTTCGACGGCGGAGGTCGGCGACGATTCCCCGGAAGGGCTGACCGCCGTAATGCGATACCAGCCTGCGGAAGCGGGCGCGATATACTCGAAAGACGTCGACTCGGTTGTGCCGAGCAGCTTGTATTTGTCGTTCGGCGAGCTGCCGTACCAGACCTGGTATTGGGTAACGCCTTCGTCCGCCGGATTGGCGTTCCAGGTAAGCACAACGCCGATCTCCGTGCCGCGGGCGCTTAGTCCGCCAGGCGAGGACGGTCCGCTGCTGCCGCCGGCGCTCGGGATCTCCGGCGGCTCCGTATCCGAATCTCCTCCCGTCGAGCCGGGGTCCGTCTGGTCCGGGATCGTCGGGTCGACGATAATTCCGCCGTCCGTGGCATGAATCTCGCTTGGCGCCGATTCGTTGCCGGCGACGTCCACAGCGGTTACGTAATAGCTGTAGGATTGGCGAGTGCTGATATAATTGACGAATTTCAAATCTCCGCCGACCGGCAAGGAAGCTTCGACCTTCTGGAAGGGGCTTCCGTTAATCGACCGGTACAGCCTGTAGCCGGCCACGTCCGCTTGCGGCGAAGCGGAGAACGTAATTCTCGCCAGGTTGTCGAGCGTCTCTACGGCTACGCTGCTCGGCGGACTCGGCACGGCTCCGTCCTCGACCCGCGGATCGATCTTGGAAGGAGCGCTGTCTCCGGCGTCCTTGGGCAGGTAGTACGAGAGCGGCTTGCGGCTTTGGGCCGAGACTTGGCCGAGCTTCGCCTGAAGCTCCTCGGTCAGCGCGTCCAGCGGCGATTCGCGGACGATCATGACCGATTCGCGCAGCAGATCCTCGGGCGTTCCGTCCTGCGGCAAATAGTTGACGCCGTTGTAGGAAATATATTTGACCTTGATCAGAGCGTCGTCGGATTCCGTCGGAATAAATTTGCGATTGAAAATGTCGGTGACAAGCCGGCCGGCCTGCCGGGTCAAATCCGTTGGCAGCTTGCCGCTGACGCTGGAGACGGTCATCGAGACGATATCGTCCGGTTTGTCGAACGTCTTGGTCGGGAACAGCTCCGGTTTCGTCTCGGTCACTTCGTTCATAATCTTGGCCCAGATCGACCGCGCGCGTCCGTGGCTGTCCGAGGAGAGCGTATGAATGACCTTCTCGTAACCGATCCAGACGCCAAGCGTGATGTCCGGCGTGAAGCCTTCGAACCAGACGTCGCTGTAGTTTTGCGTCGTACCGGTTTTGCCGACGATCGGGATGCTCTTGTAGTTTTTATACTGCGACATCAGGGAGGTAGCCGTTCCGTTCGTGACGACGGTACGCAGCATATCCGTCATCAGATAAGCGGATTGCTCCGAGACGACCTGCGTGGGCTCCAACTGGTGCTTGTAGACGATCTTGTTGTTCGCATCGCGGATTTCTTCGATCAGATAAGCGTCGTTGAACACGCCCTTGTTGGCGATCGCGGCGTAGGCGTTCGTCAACTCCTCGACGGACGTGCCGTATTTCAACCCGCCGATAACCCCGGTCTGGGCCTCGTCGTCTTCCTTGACCAGCGTCGTGATGCCGAGCGAACGAACGAATTCCCAGGAATCCTTAATGCCGACTTTGTTCAGGAATATTTTCAACGCCGGTATGTTGTAAGAATTGTTCAACGCCTGCCGGGCAGTGACGAGTCCGGAATAACGGTTGTTCGAGTTTTTCGGGATATGGTATCCGCCGCCGCCGTTTTTCAGAATGATCGGCGAATCGTCCACGACGCTGGCGGGCTGGATCAAGCCTTTGTCGATGGCCGGCAAGTAAGCGGCGATGGGCTTCATGGCCGAGCCCGGCTGCCGAACCATCTGGGTCGCGAAATTCATCTGCTCGATGTGGAAATCGCGCCCTTCGATCATGCCGAGAATCGCCCCGGTCTTATGGTCCATCAGAACGGCGGCGACCTGCTCCACGCCTTTAACCGGATGGTCCGCGGCGAAATTCTCCGGATTCTCGGCCACATCGTGCATGAGGTTGTAGACTTTCTTATCGATGGTCGTCGTGACTTTATAGCCGCCCCGCAGCAGCTGCGTGCGAGCTTCCTCGACCAGCCCCGAATTTTCCTTTAGCTTGAGGTCGGCGCGGGTCAGGTCCGGATTTTGCTGCAGAACGAGCAGCTCGGCGGCCTGCCTCTCGGCTTCGAGCATCAAATACGGATAAGTATTGTACGCTTTCTCGGTAGGCTTGGCGAGAGACGCGTAGAGATCGAAGGCGAGCGCTTCGTCGTATTGCGCCTTCGTAATCTTGTTCTCCTCAAGCATGCGGCTAAGGACGAGTTTCTGGCGCGTAACCGCGCGATTGAAGTTTTTCTCGTTGAATTCTCCTTTGCCGTTAAAAGCGGAATACAAAGAAGGGAGCTGCGGAACGCCCGCCAGATAAGCGGCCTGGGCAATATTGAGCCGGTCCAGCTTGTCGATGCCGAAGATGCCTTTGGACGCGGCCTTGATTCCGAACACCTGGTAGCCGTTGGAGCCGTTGCCGTAAGGCACCTTGTTCAAGTAGGCGGTCAGGATTTCTTCTTTGCTTAAGTATCGTTCCAGGCGCAGCGACAGGAAAATTTCTTTCGCTTTGCGGCTGGACGTCTGGTCCAGATTCAGGAATACGCGGCGGGCGAGCTGCTGCGTAATCGTGCTTCCGCCGGTTTGAACGCTTTCGTTCAGCAGCTGCTGCTTCACGGCCCGGAACAGTCCGTTCGTGTCGACGCCGGGGTGCGTGAAGAAATTTTTGTCTTCGATGGCGATGACCGCGTCGACAATGATTTGCGGGATTTGATCGTACGTGACCGGCCTGCGGTCTTCCTCGGAACGGAGCTGTCCGATCGGGGCGCCGTCGTTAAAGTACACGAAGCCGGTAATTGCGTTCTCGTTAATCTTTTCTTCTATGAAGGCCCGGTCGCGGATGGGTTCGTCATGGACGAGAGACGCGACGAATCCCGCTACCGCTCCGGCGCCGACCAGTCCGGCCAAAATGCCGAACAGAATGAGCCAGAGAACGGTGAACCCGGCGATTTTTCCCGCTGTTTTGAAGCCTTCGCCCTTGCGTTCTGGCTCCGAAGGGGGTTGTTTAGTAGTCGTCATTATAGAAATCCTCCTTCAACAAACAGAACTATTATAGCACACATAACCATAGTTTGGCTTCCTTGGAAGGTTGCTCCCCGGGCGAAAAGCCGTTCGCTGCGGCCCTTCGCAAATTCGTACCGTACGGTTATACGCGCCAAACGGGCCGCGGTTGTGTTTTTGCTGACAAAAAAAGACTCTTCCCCGTTCTCCGAAGAGGAGGGAAGAGTCTCGGCGGCTGCGCGATTACAGAGCGGGCGGGGTGAACGTTCTTGCGGCGAATTCCGCATCCATCATGTAGAAGGCGTTGCTGTCCTTGTCGATCCGTTTAAGCTTGTTGATGATCGTGTCGAACATCGATTCCTCCTCGACCTGCTCGTCGATAAACCACTTGAGGAACTGGATCGTCGCATGCTCCCGGTCGTTCAGGGCCAGGTCGGACAGGTGATAGATGCGCCGGGTCACTTCCTGCTCGTGCTTGTAAGCATGCTCGTAAGCGTCGAGCACCGACGAATAGTCGTTGTTCGGCGTGTCCATGCCGGTTAAGGTGACGCGAATGCCGCGATCGTTGAGGTACTTGTAGATTTTCATCCCGTGAAATTTCTCTTCCTCCGCTTGAACGGTGAAGAAATTGGCGAAGCCGTCCAGGCTCTCGCCGGAGCAGTAGGCCGCGATCGCCAAATACACGTGAGCGGAATAAAGCTCGTAATTGAGTTGGTCGTTCAGGGCTTTGCTTAAGGTTTCGTTAATCATCTCGCGACTCACTCCTTATCGAATTTGGCTCGTTCTACCCGAATTGTACCACAAAGAGCGTCGTCATCCTATTCGCTGCTTCAGCTTCTCGTACAGCGCTTCGGGGGATGGAGCAACGATAATTTCCGTTTTGCCGATCAGCGCCATGCACTGCTTCGTGCACAGCTTGCAGGCGCCCAGACAATCCTTTTTCTTGCGCTTCACGTCCGGATATTCGGCTTTAAGCGTCTTATACACGGACTTGGAGCCATGCTTGAAGTTCCGGCAGCAAAATTTGATTTTTTTCACGGGGCACCCACCGGCCTTCTTCGTCAGCTTTTTGGCCTGTCACATTCCATTTCGGCCTGCAATTCGACCTATCCCACCAAATGATATTAATTCTCATTATCATTGTCAACAGAAAATGATGCTTTGCCTTGGCACTGAGCTGCAATAACCGGATTTGCAGCACATTGCGGGCCGAGTGGCGCCTTTTCGAGGGGGGATAATCGAATCTGTAGCACATCGCGGGTCGAGTGGAGGCTTTTTGAGTGGGGATAATCGATTCTGTAGAACATTGCGAGTCGAGTGGGGGCTTTTTGAGCGGAGATAATCGATTCTGTAGCACATCGCGAGCAAAATGGAGGCTTTTCGAGTGGGGATAATCGATTCTGTAGCACATCGCGAGCGAAATGGAGGCTTTTCGAGGGGAGATAACCGAATCTGTAGAACATCGCGAGCCATAGGGGAAACGGGAGGAATTGATAGAGGTGGCGTAGAGAAAACGTTCCATCTTCCTCCGCTGAGGCAGGCCTTTTCTGTGAGAGGATACAGGGCATATATTCACGAACGAAACACATGTATTAGCTACTCCTCGGCCGATCACTCAGTTGATTTAAACGAGTACTGTGACGATTTATTATTTTGGGGAACGATGCAAATTGAGGGGGAACAGCTTGTGAGCGCGATCGGGATCACGGTTTCGGAATTCTCCCCTCAACCTTCCAGTATATTGTAGATTCTTGTCGATTATCAGACTGCACTTTCCTAATTTTTCCTTGTATGATAGTGGCATTACGTATGAGGAGGGCTTACATTGAAGAAGTTTAGTTTAGCGTTTTTATCTGTGATTGTGCTCATATCAACTTTCTTTGCTTCGATTTCGTTTGCCGCCACTGTTGGCCAGCCGTTGACAGAGCCTGAGCCGGGGTGGCAGCGGTATGATAATACATCGCCAGGTATTAACTATGGTGGCTCTGGGACATGGGTGACAACATCTTCGGCACTCCCATACTATAAAAGTACACAACACAGTAATGCCACAAAGGGAGCGGAGTTTAGTTTTGCTTTCATTGGAACAAAGTTTAGAATCATTGATGCGACCTTTACCAATCGCTCAACTGCAATTGAGCTGTTTATAGATGGAGTGAGCCAGGGACTGATTTCAGAACGTCTTACATCCCAGGAGCAATATATGACGCTTATCTTTGAGAAAATCTATCTCGTTCCGGGGAGGCACCATGTAAAACTGGTTCAGACGCTGACAACAGCGTCGAATACATTTCTTTCACTTGATGCTATCGATCTTGATGACACTGGTTATCTTATTGGCATAACAAATTTGTCTGCAATTCCGGGAGATTCATCTGTAATCCTCAACTGGGACCATGTGGCTGGCGCTACTAGCTATGAGATTCTTAGATCAACATCTGCTGGAGGTCCTTATACTAACATAGGGACAGCAAGTCTGAATAATTTCACGGACAACTCAGTTGAAAACGGAACAGCTTACTATTATATCGCTACGACTGAAAATAGCCTTGGCGGAGTAATCTCAACAGAGGAAGCATCGGCAACGCCAATCACCCCGCCAAATCCAAGTCGCGCGCTCCTTACAATCTACATCTCAGGAGGACAGATCAAGGAATACGATCTCTCTGCAGCAGAACTGAACGCCTACCTCAATTGGTACGATGCAAAGGATGCCGGCAGCGGCCCTGCGAAGTATGCTTTTACAAAAACCTGGAACAAAGGCCCGTTCAAAACAAGAACCGAATACATAATCTTCGATAAGATCCTGACATTTGAGGTGGATGAGTACGAAGTGGAGAATCCATAACCAGAGGGAACAAACTGAAGAGATGGGCTAGAAGGGTCAAGTTGTCCGCGGCGGCCGATACTGATCGCAACGATGTCGATGTCGGGCATTCCGGCTCCTACGGATGTGAGCAAGGTAATTAGCAGCACAACAAAAACCCCGGAATCCCTCATAACAAGGGACCCCGGGTTTTTTCAGCTAGCGGTCAGCCGAAATTAACGGCTGTAGAATTCGACGATTTGTTTAACGTCGATTTCTTGGGACAGCTCGCCGCGGTCCGGAAGACGAGTGTACTTGCCTTCCATGGCGTTGGCGTCGTAGTCCAGATAGCCTTGGATGTGGTGACGTCCTTCCAGGGCTTCCTTAATGGACTTCATGGAACGGCTGCGCTCGCGCAGACCGATGACGTCGCCGACTTGCACGATGTAGGAAGCGATGTCGACTTTCTTTCCGTTTACCGTAACGTGGCCGTGGGAGACCAGTTGACGGGAGCCGTAACGGGAGTTTGCCCAGCCGAGACGGTAAGCGAGATTGTCGAGACGGCTTTCCAGCAGGATCATGAAGTTGTCGCCGGCGATCCCTTGCATCTTCGACGCGCGGTCGAACAAGTTGCGGAATTGCTTCTCGTTCAGGCCGTACATGTGGCGAAGCTTTTGTTTCTCTTGCAGCTGCATGCCGTATCCGCTGATTTTGCGGCGTTGGTTGGCGCCGTGTTGTCCCGGAGGGAACGCGCGTTTCAAATCTTTACCCGATCCGCTCAGGGAAATGCCCAGGCGGCGACTTAGCTTGAACTTAGGACCTGTATATCTTGCCATGTGTGTGAAAGCTCCTTTTTCAAAATGAAATGTTTTTGAAAATGGGTTTCGTTGCGCGGATTTTCCTAACCGGCATGCCCGGTTCCAGCAGGGAAGTTCAGCCGCTGCCCGCTGGTGGATCGTCCGAGAGGGTGCCACAAGATCTAAGCCCAGTATTCAACAAGATATATTATAAGATCTTGAGGGGAATTGTCAAGAACTATTCGTTCCGCTCAATCCCTCGCAACGCAGAACGGGTGAACAGGGAAGGGAAAGAAAGCGCTTAAGAAAATAAGTCTGAAGACGGTAGACTTCTACGAAGCTAGTGCAAAAATCATGGTTTCATTGTATAGTAAAAAAAAGAGACATCGGGGGATGGAGGTGTCGGGTATGGTCCGCAAGCGAATATTTCAACAGCTTCACGAATCGCAAAATGATCCGGAGAATCCATCCCGCACCCTTCAACAGCTGCCGCATTGGTTGCAAAAGCAGGAGTTGACCGAAGCGGACTTGCCGTACATCCACGACTTGCTCGCGAGCGGTTTTGAAGAATGGCTGGAAGAGGTGGAAGGATTCCCTTGGCTCGGAGGGCCGATGGCGCTGGTCCATCCGGACGGAACGAACGTCGTGGCGGACCGGATGCGCGAGGAGCCGGACGACGTCTATCTCGCTTTCTGGAGCGAGGAGGAGAACGGTCCTACGGCCGCCAGCAGGGCGCTGGTGACTTGTCGGCCGACGCTGATGCGCGCCGAAGAGCACCGTCTCTCCAAGCTGAAAGAATACGACTCGATCGCCGTGCCGATCTTCGCGAGAACGACCGGCTTTCCCTGTGCGGTCGTGGCGTGCCTGCTTCCGGCGGGCGCGGCGCAAGCCGGCGATCTGAAGCTGCTGCAGGCCGCCGCGCTTCATATTCGAAGCTGCATTTACCGCAACTTTGAGAACCTGTTCGTCGGCGGGATGCTGAGAGAACGCAAGCTGTCCAAGAAGGAAGAAACCCGCAGGAACATTTTGTTCGGGGTGATGAGACGGCTTAACGACCATATCGACGTGGAGAACGTGTTGTCCGAGGTGCTGGACAGCCTGGAGCAGCTGTATCCGGTCTGCAAGGCGGATCTGTTTCTATCCCAGGACTATACAAGTCCGAATGAGAAAGTACGTCCGCTCGCGTTCCATCTGAACGATATGGATCTGTGCAAAGCGGCGTTCCTGGACGGGAAGGTTCGGGAAGAGCATGCCGAGGGAAGGCACCGGATCGCGCTGCCGCTGTCCGGCAAGCAAGGCGTATACGGCGTGCTCCGGCTCAATATGCCGGAAAGCCAGTTCGACGAAGCCGATATCGGGTTTCTGACGATGCTGGCCGGCGCGGCCGGAGCCGCATTCGAGAAAGCCAAGCTCCACGAGCAGGCCAACGTTCTCGTAGGGGAGCTGCGCCTGATCAACGAGCTCACCCATCGGCTGAACAGCAGCCTGAAGCTGTCGGAAACGATGCAGTTCGCATCTGCCGAGCTGCTGGCGATATTCAAGTCGGATTTTTGCTGCATTCTGCAGTTCGACGCCGGTCTCCATCAGTTCGTCGTCATGTCCTCGAACGTGGCGGAGATGATCGGGGAAACGTATTCCAAGGATTACGGCTTCTGCGGCGTCATGTGGTCGACGAAGGAGCCGATCATTTTGTCGGACTACTGCTCGGCCACGCCCGTTGCCTCCAAGCTGATGGACGTCACGGGTTCCCGGTCCCTGCTCGCTTCGCCGTTGCTGCTGAACGGAGAAGTCATCGGCGCGGTCTTGATCGCCAAGGGGGAGCCGAACCATTTTTCCTACGACAATTACAAGCTGCTGCAGGTGCTGTCGGCCCATCTGGGGTTGGCGATTTCCAATGCCACGCTGCATGCCGAAGTGCGCAGAATGGTCATTACCGACAACTTGACCGGCTTGTACGCGCGTCATTATTTGAACGAGAGAATCGGGCGCAAGCAGCTTCGCGACAGCTCCGGATCGCTGATCGTCGTCGATATCGACCATTTCAAGAAAATCAACGATACTTACGGTCATCAGGTCGGAGACGACATTCTCATTCAGGTCAGCCAGATTATCCGCACGTCGATACGCGACAGCGACATCGCCGCCCGTTGGGGCGGGGAGGAGCTTGCGATTTATTTGCCGCTGCTCAGTCTCGAGCAGGCGCAGCGGGTGGCGGAACGCATCCGGCAGCGCGTAGAGGCCGAGACGAAGCCGCAGGTTACCGTGTCGTGCGG
This sequence comes from Cohnella cellulosilytica, assembly GCF_042431195.1. Taxonomy (NCBI): domain Bacteria; kingdom Bacillati; phylum Bacillota; class Bacilli; order Caryophanales; family Paenibacillaceae; genus Cohnella; species Cohnella cellulosilytica. The sequence goes on along the minus strand of NZ_JBHMDN010000079.1, from coordinate 61,507 downwards.
CATCTCCGAATGGCGGCTGCAGGACGACAAGATCAGCGTCGAGACGCTGTTCTACAAGGCGGATATGGCGCTGTACGAAGCCAAGCACCACGGGCGGAACTGCATCGTCGTCGGCTGATACGCGAATTCGTACGCATAAAGCGCCAAGCCATAGGCTATTCCATAAGTAGAGACGTACCGGATTATCGATGAGAAGAGTGGACATCCGCTTATCGATAAGGGCTGGGTACGTCTCCTTTTGCTTATGGGGCGGAAAGTCGGCTGCTCTTCCGCGGCCGGGTCCTCGCTTCCATGCCGAGTCCGGTGCATAGACCCGGAAAATGAGGAAACGATACGAAGCGAAAGGGGGGATCCGAATGTGGAAGAGGATTCGTCTTTGCGCGGCGATCTGCGGAGCGGGGGCGCTTCTGGCGATGATGGCCGGCTGCGCGGGCCGGACGGACCGATTGCCGGCGGATCAGGCTTTTGCGTTGTCGGCTTCGGCGCTGTCCGGCACCGACAGCTACGGATTTAAGGGGGAGCTTGCCATGTTCAATCCATGGGGAGCGATGGAGACGAAAGCGGCGTTCGAGGGAGAGGTCAATCGTCACGGCAATCTGAAGCTGAATTGGACGACGACGGACAAGGGCAAGGCGGCGGCCGATTTGCCCGCAGAAGGGCAATCGGGGGCCGGATACCGGCCGTTAAGCCTGCTCGAGCCGCTCGGCAGCGCCACCTCCTCGATCGTCTATGCCGATTCGCCGTCCGCGGGCGAGCCTGTGCGCATTCGCATCCGTCTGGACGAGGACGCCGCGAAACGCCGGATCGCAGACGGCCTGCGCGAAGAGCTGGCGGACATGAAAGCGGACAAGCGGCTTTACGCCAAGGATCCGCAGGAGACAAGGAGCAGCCTGGAGGCTGCCGATCGGCGTCTGGAAGCCGCTCTGGCCACGTTAAAGGTCGATACGGTCGTCATCTGGACGGCGAATCCGAAAAACTGGTTTCCTGTGCGGATGGCGGAGGAGACGGAGCTGACCTACGAATGGGAAGGGAAGTCGTACAGCGAAAAACGGACCTCGGAAACGAATTTCCTTGCCAAGGAGTAAGGTGGTACAATGAGGAAGAGATACAGCGCGAGCAGGAGGAGGAGCCTCATGAGAGATCCGCGAATTCGCCAATTGGCCGCCAATCTGGCGGGTTATTCGGTTAAAGTAAAGCCGGGGGACAACGTACTGATCGAAATGATCGGCAGCGAACGGGAATTGCTCAAGAGCCTGATCGAGGAAGTGGCGAGGCTGGGGGGAAATCCGTTCGTGGAAATAGAAGACCGCTCGGTGCTGCGCACCCTGCTCCTGCATGCGACCGACGAGCAGTTGGAGACGTGGGCGGCTTACGATCTGGAGCGGATGCAGCGAATGGACGCCTACATCGGCATTCGCGCGGGTGACAATGCGAACGAATTGGCCGACGTGCCGTCCGATCGCATGAAGGCGTACGATCGCATCCATCGCCATCCGGTACATATGGAGCAGCGGGTGAAGAAGACCCGGTGGGTCATTTTGCGTTATCCGAACGGCGCGATGGCGCAATCGGCCAACATGAGCACCGAGGCGTTCGAGGATTTCTATTTTGACGTCTGCAATCTGGATTACGCCAAAATGGATCGCGCCATGGAGCCGCTGCGGAAGCTGATGGCCCGCACGGACCAAGTGCGCATCGTCGGTCCCGGAACCGATCTGACGTTCTCGATCAAGGGCATCGGAGCCCAGAAATGCTCCGGGGAACGCAATATTCCCGACGGTGAGGTATATTCCTGCCCGGTGCGCGATTCCGTCAACGGCACGATTTCGTACAATACGCCAAGCGTCTATAACGGCTTCGCTTTCGAGAACGTCAAGTTCGAGTTCGAGAACGGCAAAATCGTGAAGGCGACGGCGAACGATACCGGGCGCATCAACGCGATTCTGGACAGCGACGACGGCGCGCGCCATATCGGCGAATTCAGCCTCGGGTTCAACCCCTATATTTTGCATCCGATGAAGGATACGCTGTTCGACGAGAAAATCGCCGGAAGCCTCCATTTTACGCCGGGGCAAGCCTACGAGGTGACCGACAACGGCAACCGTTCGTCCATTCACTGGGACCTGGTGCTCATCCAACGGCCCGAATACGGCGGAGGCGAAGTGTACTTCGACGATGTGCTGATTCGCAAGGACGGTCTGTTCGTCGTTCCCGAATTAAAGGGCCTTAATCCGGATTTCCTGAAATAATGATTTTTTCCCTTGCATGAAATTGGGGGAACAAGTTATGATGTGGGAGAGATTGTTACGTCTTAAAATGAGGAGGGAATCCTATGTCGAATAACGCGGCAATTGTAGAGTTGTCCCAAACCGCCAACAAGTTTCGCTCTTCCATCGTTCTTCAAGCGGAAAACAAGTACATCGACGTGAAAAGCATTCTGGGATTGTTCACGACGCTCGTAGGCAACCTTTCTTATGAGCTCCACGTGCACGGCCCGGATGCGGAGGAAGCGAAGAAGGAGCTCGGGGATATTTTCGCCAAGCACGGTTTGAACGTCAAAGTAGTGGAATAATTCGATTCGGCTTCATGCTTCAAAGGGCCGTTCCTCGGATTTGCCGAATCGCGGCGTCCGGGGGACGGTCTTTTCAATGATCCCGGAAAGCGTAAAATCCGCCGTCCTCACCTGAATCGTCTCCGACAAAACGTCTCCTCCGACCTCGGACGCCGAAGGCGTTTTTGCTTGTTAAGCGGGAACGGAATCGGGGGGAGCGCAAGCGAACCAGCGGCTTGATTACCGGAAAGTTTCGGGAATACGGCCACCTGTCCTTGTGCTTCCGGGCATTATGGTCTAATATAAAAGTGATAGCTAGAAACGAAGGCACAAGTCGGTTCGTCGTTTAGGCGGAGAATGGCTTACAATTGGGAGCAAGGGCACAGGGGGAGTGGGAATGGCAGCATCGGATACCCTAATCGATCTTCACGAGAAAGCGCTCAAGCTGCTTCAGGAAGACGCCGATAAAATCGAGAAGTTGATCGCTATCCAGATGGAAAACCTGACGACTCGTAAATGCCCGTTATACGAAGAAGTTCTGGACACTCAGATGTACGGCTTCTCGCGGGCGGTTGATTTCGCGGTGCGTACGGGATTGGTCGACGAGGGCGCAGGCAAACTGCTGATCAGTCAACTGGAACGCAATCTGGCGATGCTATACGAAGCGTTGGAAAAGAAAGAAGATTAGCAGCTCTGATTTGTCCCATAGACCGGACACTTTGAACAAGGTGTTTGGGCTGTGGGTCTTTTTGTGCGTAACGAATAGGGAATGGGAAGCCGTGCGGTGCGCGAGCTTCTTTTTTTTGGACCGGTGAGGATGGAGAGGCGAGTCGCCACGGAGGTTGGGCACGCCCGGATACCGTATCCGGCGTCGCGGTCGGGGGAATGCTAGCTGGGATTCGTCCGAATGCCGTGTTATCCGGGCCGAACGCCGATACGGGAAGTCGAAGTTGACTCATGCGTCTTGTCGAAGCGAATCCGGCCGTTCTGGCGGCGAGCTGAAAGGATGCGGTGTTTGCAACTCCTCCGGAAAGTGTAACGTCTATTCAAGTGCAAGTCGCTTGCACAGTTATTTACATCATGCAAAGGTGGTATCTCCGTTATGACAACCAGGTCCCGCAAAATGAAGCTCGGAACGCTGCTGCTGGCCGTCTCCCTGGCGCTCGCGGCCGGATGCTCCTCGTCCGCCGGGAATGCCGGTCTAAATGATACGAACTCCCCCGGCTCATCCGCGGCTTCGACCGGCTCTCCGTCCGGCGACGCTTCGCCTTCGGTTCCCGCATCCTCCTCGCCCGAGGCTTCTTCCGAGCCCGCGCCGTCTTCGTCCGCCGTCGTTGCTCCCAAGGGGCCGGCGACGGCGCTGCGGCTCGCGGACGAGAAGACCGGATGGGCGGGAGGCCAAGGCTGGATCGCCCGCACGGACGATGGAGGCCAGAGCTGGAACGTGCAATATTCGCAGCCTTACGAGGTCATGCAAATATTCGCCCTGAACGAGAGGCAAGTATGGGCCACGCTCGATGCCGGGAACGCCGGGGGACTCAAGCTCGTCCGCTCGACCGACGGAGGCGGCAGCTGGAACGAGGTCGGGGAAGTTCCTAACCGCGGTTATCTTCACTTCCGCAGCGACAAGGAGGGCTTCGCCGGCAATGCCGTCACGAACGACGGCGGAGCGACCTGGAGCGCGCTGCGAACGCCGGAATCGCTCGTCGGCGACGTCTATTTCCACGATTCGAACAATGGCTGGGCCGTGCGCGGAGGCAAAGACAAATTCGAGTTTCTTCACAGCGCGGACGGCGGAAAGTCGTGGAAAACCGTCATGAGCCGAAAATGGAACGGCGAGCTTGCGAACGCGATCATCCGCTCCACGGGCAAGGACGACGCCTGGATCGAGCTGATCGGGGATACGGGCATGACCCAGACGTCCTACTCCGTATTCCACACCATTAACGGAGGCGGCTCCTGGACACCCGTTCTGGCCAAGAACAACGCCGGATCCGGCCCTGCGCCCGGCTTCGAGGCGGATGGGAAGGGAGACAAGGCCAACGAAGGCCCGGGGAACTCGCCCGGCGCTCTCTACGTCGTGAACCCGCAGACGGCGATTATGGGCGGCCAATGCCTGGCCTGCGACGCTCCGAACACCGTCGCCGAGACGACGGACGGCGGCAAGAGCTGGAAGGTCTCCAAGCAAGAATTTCCCGGCTACGGGCAGCAGCTGATCGCGGCGACGGACGCGAAGCACATCTGGCTCCTGACGACCGATGCGACGGAGCCATCCGTCCTGTATATCACCTCCGACGGAGGGGAGAACTGGAAGAAAGTTTATTCGTTTGCCGTAGCCGATTGAAGAGGCCCCGAGCTTGCATCCGATTTACGAGAAAACCGCCCCGTTTCCGACAGCTTCGGAATCGGGGCGGTTTTCATATTCTCCGCAAAGTCGTTATCAAGGTAGAGGACGCCAAAGAGGCGTTCTGACTTGTCCCCCGCTCAGACGAAGAAGAACGAGACGCCGAGAATGGCGTACACGAAGATGAGCAGCATGCCTTCGAACCAGGTCGTCGATCCGTCCCGCGAGATCGAAATCGCGATGAAGACGGCAACCGCGATCGCCGCGAGCTCGATCGTCGTAAAGATCAGGTTCATCCCCCCGCCGAACAGCAGGCTGACGAAGATCAGCACCGGAGCGACGAAGAGGGCGATCTGCAGGCTGCTGCCGATGGCGATTTCGACCGCGGCCCCCATCTTGTTCTTCAAGGCCAGCATGACGGCGGCGCTATGCTCTGCGGCGTTGCCTACAATCGCCACGACGAAGGCGCCGATGAACAATTCGGACAGGCCGAAGCGAGCCGAGAACGCGTCGAGCGTATGGACGAGCCATTCGCTGATAAAAGCGACCATGACGGTCGCGACGACGAGCAGGACGACGGACCGGGATTTGGACCAGCCGGGGCTTTCGCCGTGATCGGCCTTCGTCTCCTCGTTGTCCGCCAGCAAATCCTTGTGCGTGACCATCGAATAGATGAGCCAGCCGATATAGGCCGCGATCAGGAAGGCGGCTACGATCTCGCTGATCCTTAGCGTATCCTGCGCGGAAATGTGCTCGGTCTTGACGAAAATGGCGGGAATAAACAGCGCGATGACGCCAAGCAGCATCAGCGAAGCGTTCTGTCCGGCGAGGTGAACGTTGAATTTCTGCTCCTTGAACTTGAAGCCGCCAATGAGTGCGCTGGCTCCGAGCACGAGCAGCAGATTGCCGATAATCGCGCCGGTCAGACTGGCCTTGACGATCTCGAACAGTCCCTCCTTGATCAGGAAAATCGCGATGATGAGCTCCGCCGCATTGCCGAACGTGGCGTTGAGGAAGCCGCCGAGACGCTGTCCCGCATAATGCGCGACCGATTCGGTCGCTTTGCCGAGCAGGCCGGCGGCGAACAGAATCGCGATCCCGGCGAAGACGAATTGCAGCTCCATGCTCCAGTGCAAATAGTGCGAAAGAGCGCTCAGGAGAAAGGTCAGAACGAGCAGCGGATAAAACGATTTTTTCAGCAAAGGGACACCTTCTTGAAGACAGAATGGGAACAATTCGCAACAGGCATTTCTTACTATACCCAATTTCTGTATGCCAGTAAACGGAGATTTGGAATTTAGCGGGCGGCGAGCCCGGCCGCGGTTGATTATGGTGTGGTCTTCCATTACAATGAAAACATAACAGGTCGGGGAGAGTGGGCCGCTATGACGGATGAATTGCAACAAGGCATAATACGGATTTCCGACGACGTTGTCGCCACCATTGCCGGATTGGCTGCGCTGGAGACGCCGGGAGTCGCCGCGATGTCGGGCGGCATATCGGAAGGGCTGGCCAAGAGGCTGAGCGGACGCAACGCCCAGAAAGGCGTGTCCGTCGAAGTCGGCCAGGTCGAAGCGGCCATCGATTTGCGAATCGTGGTGCAGTACGGCATTCCGATTCAGGAGGTCGGACGAAGACTTCAAGAGAACGTGCGGGAGGCCGTCCAGAACATGACGGGACTGAACGTCGTTGAGGTGAACGTGAAGGTGGAGGGCGTAGCCTTCAAAGACGAAGAAACGACCGAGGAACCTAACCGGGTGAAGTAAATATCCGAGAACTTGAGAGGAGGGCTGTCCGCTTGGCGGACAGCCCTCCTTTTTCAACGCTGCGCTCTGAAACGGCTTGGAGCCGCGGGCGGCGTCTGAGCGGTTTTGCCGACGCGATTGTACTCCCTGGACACGCTTAGCAGAACGCCCATGCCGGCCAGCAGCGTAAGCATCGAGGAGCCTCCGTAGCTGATGAACGGCAGCGTAACCCCGGTAATCGGAATGGCGCCGCTGACGCCCCCCATATTGATAAGCGCTTGAATCGCGATCAGGGAGACGAGACCGATGCCGACCAGCGTGCCGTAGATGTCCGGGCAGCGAAGCGAAACGAGCAGCGCCCTCCACAGAAACAGAACGTAGAATAAGATAAAGATCGTCGTCCCGATAAAGCCGAGCTCCTCGCCGATGACGGCAAAAATAAAGTCGTTATAGGCGTAAGGGAGGTAAAACAGCTTCTGGATGCCGGTTCCGAGCCCGGTCCCCGTCAATCCGCCGTGCCCGAAAGCCTGCAGGGAACGGGACAGGTGATATCCGCTTCCCTGCTGATCCGCGAGCGGGTCCAAAAAAGCGGTAAAACGGTCGCCCCGGAACCCGAACCCCGCCTCCGGATTCAGCAGCAGGTAGAAGCTTGTCCCCAGCGCGGCCAGGCCGACCAGAACGGCGGAGGAAAGCACGATATGCTTCAGATTCGATCCGCCGGCAACGACGATGGCCGACGCGCACATGACGAGAATGGCGCACGAGCCGAAATCGGGCTGAAGCATGATGAGGAAGGCGAAGAAGCCGACGACGATCATGACGGGGAGCAGCCCTTTTTTGAAATCCCGGAACTTCTCGTCCTTCTTCGCGATAATCGCCGCCAAATACAGGATGATCGCCAGCTTGGCGAATTCGGTCGGCTGAACGCCGAAGGAGCCGATGCCGAACCAGCTTTTGGCGCCGTTTCTCGTCTCCCCGATGATCGGAACAAGGATGAGCAGGATCAGCGTGCCCATGAAAAACAGCATAAACAGCTTTTTGTATTTCTGATAATGAATGTTCATCAGAACAAGCATGATAAACGTGCCTAGCCCGACCCACAGCAATTGGCGCTTCAGGAAGTAGAAGGCGTCATTGCCGTAGGCGGGCTTGGCGACCGCCACGCTCGAGCTGGCGCTGAATACCATGATCAGTCCGAATCCCACGAGCAGAAGCGTCAGAATCAGCAACAGAAAATCTGGCGCGCCGCGCTGGCCGCTCTCCGGAGATTTCATCCCGCATTCCCCCGCGCCGCTAGGATAGCAGCTTCTTCAGATCCTGCACGCGCTGTTTCGCGGTATCCAAGATCGGCTCGGGAATCGGAGATTCGTAATCCAGACCGTGCGGGAACGTCGAGCGTCCGATATAGACGGCTTCCACTTCCAGAACGGCGTCGGGGTTTTCCAGCTTGCCTTCGACGGCTCTCGTCGAGACGCGCAGGTAGTAATCCTGTCCGCTTGCGCGGTCCTGAAGCTTCAGATCGTAAGTGGCGCGGCGGTATTCCCACTGCCAGCGAACGAAGCCGAGCTTGTCGCCGGACTCGTCCAGATGCCCGAGATCGCTGCGCATGCCGTTTAATCCTGTATTTTCGAGTAACATGATAGACCTCCTTATGTAAGTGCGATGAACGCGAGGCGGTTTGCGCTTGATTCCGCCCTTTGCGGGCAAGCGCCGTCCAATTCCATGATAGTCGGTTTGCATGCCTTCTGCAAGCCCGCGGCCTTCCCTAAGTTCGAACGTTCATTGACAAATTCGCCGCGGCGGCCGGCCGGGCAGGTTACGGAGCCGCGCCGTTTCTGATACAATAACGACAATGGATTATAAAGAGGTTTACGGAAAGGAGTCGCCGCCATGACGGTCAACGAGCAATCGCTTCAGTCTCTTTACGGGGATATGGTGGAATGGCGCCGACATCTTCACCGCCATCCCGAATTGAGCTTTCAAGAGTACGAAACGTCCGATATGGTTGCAAGGCTGCTGGAGGAGTGGGGGCTGGACGTTCGCCGCGGCGTCGCCGGCACGGGAGTTGTGGCGCGGCTCGACGGCGGTCTGCCGGGCCGTACGATCGCGCTTCGGGCCGACATGGACGCCTTGCCGATCACCGATGCCAAAGATTGCGAATACCGCTCCACGGCGCAGGGAATTATGCATGCTTGCGGCCATGACGGGCATACGGCGGAATTGCTGGCCGTGGCCAAATATTACAGCCTGCGCCGGGAAGAGACGGCAGGCGTGCGCGTGTTCCTGTTCCAGCCGGGAGAGGAGACGCTCCCCGGAGGCGCGATCCGAATGATCGAGGACGGCGCGCTCGACGGGGTGGACGCGGTCTACGGCGTGCATCTCTGGTCGCTGCTGCCGTGCGGAACCGCGGCGACCAGACCGGGGCCGTTCATGGCGACGCCGGACGAGTTCGAGATCGAGGTCGTCGGACGCGGCGGCCACGGCGGCTTGCCGCACGAGAGCAAGGATGCGCTGCTGGCGGGAGCCGCGCTCGTCGTCGCGCTGCAGACGGTCGTCTCCCGCAGCGTGAACCCGCTTGACGCGGCCGTGCTCTCCGTGGGCCGGTTTTCCGCCGGCACGGCGAACAACGTCATCGCCGCCGACAGCAAGCTGGCGGGAACGGTGCGTTCCTTTAACAAGGAAATGAGAGAGCTTGTGAGGGGGCGGCTGGAGGAGATCGTCAAGCATACGTGCGCGATGCACGGATGCGATTACCGCTTCCGGTTTATCGAGGGCTATCCGCCCGTCGTGAACGACGAACGCGAAGCGGAGCGGGTGCTCCGCCTCATTGCCGAGCATCTGCCCGATACGGAGTCCGGGCCGTGCGAGCGCATTATGGCGGGCGAGGATTTCTCCTATTATCTCGAGCGCAAGCCGGGCTGCTTCTTCTTCGTGGGAGCGGGGAAGCGGGAGGGACATTCGGCGCCGCACCATCATCCGATGTTCGATCTTGAGGAGGAAGCGATGCTGCACGCCGCCCGGCTGCTGATCGCCGTGGCGGACGATTCCGCGCTGGATACGGGGGCCGCGGCTGCTCCGGACGGGGAATAAACGTTTTTTACCTGTATGGCCATTCGGAGTTTCGGTCATTCTACTGGTGAACCGAACAAGGAAGCCGGATCGAACGTCCCGCGGACGTCGTTCGGCTGTACAGGAGGCTAACGATGAGGAAAATTGCCGACATTATGTCGACGGATTGCGTCACGCTCTCCCGGCAGGCCAGCATTGCGGAAGCCGCGCATCTAATGAAGGACCGGGATATCGGCTTCATTCCGGTCGTAGAGGGGCGCAGGCTCGTCGGGGTCGTGACCGACCGCGATCTTGTCATTCGCGGCTATGCGGACAACCGCGTAGGCTCCGAAGCCTTGGACGAAGTATTGTCCAACGACGTTCGAACGGTACCTTCGGACATGTCCGTCGACGAAGCGGCGGCCATTATGGCCGCGGAGCAGATTCGCAGACTGCCTGTCGTGGACAACGGACAGCTGGAGGGCATCGTTTCGATCGGGGATCTGGCCGTCCGCGAAATCTTCGTCAACGAGGCGGGCGAGGCGCTGAGCGAAATCTCGGAGCCCGGCGGCAGCTCGTCTTACGCTCACTAGGGATCGCGCTTCAAGCCCGTTCTTCGGTAACTTACTCCGGGGAATGGGCTTTTCGCGCGCCCGGAAATATGCATGAGAAGCGGGAGAGGAGGAAAGCCTTGTTAACGACAGGAGGAATGACGGATGGAAAATACACGGCCGCTGTGGGTGCAGTCCGACGGCACGATGCTGCTGGACGAGCGGCATGCGGAATATGCGGAGACGCGGGATTTTCTGAGGGAGGTCGCCATGCTGCAGAAGCGCCCGGGGATCTGGCACACTTACCGGCTGACGCAGATGACGCTGTGGAACGCGGCTGCGGCGGGCTGGACTCCCGAGCGCGTAACGGAGCGCCTGGCAGCCTTGTCCCGCTGCCCGCTGCCGGCCGCGGTAGAGCAGATGATTCGGCTGCAGATGGGCCGCTATGGACGGCTGCGGCTGGTGAGCGATAGCGGCGGCCTCGCGCTGGTGAGCGATTCGGCGGAAGAGATGGCGCGCGTGGGCCGGCTGGAATCGATCCGGCCCTGTCTGTCCGGCGAACCGGACGGAGCGCGCGCGGCCGTGCGTCCCGAAGCGCGGGGCTGGATCAAGCGCGAGCTGGCCGCGCTCGGCTATCCGGTCCAGGACGAGGCCGGATTTCACGAGGGTCAGCCGTTATCCGTGGCGCTGCGGACGGAGACGGAGGACGGCGCGCCGATCGCCTTGAGAGATTATCAGCAGGAAGCGGCCGACGCCCTGCTGCGAGATTCCGCGGGCAGCGGGGTCGTGGTGCTTCCGTGCGGGGCGGGCAAAACCTGGGTCGGCCTGGCCGCGCTCGCCCGGCTGCGGTGCGAGACGCTTATTTTAACGCCCAACGGCGTATCGGTAGCGCAGTGGATTGCGGAGCTGCTGCGGAACACAACGCTGACGCGCAACGAGATTGGCGAATACACGGGACAAGCGAAGAACGTAAAACCGGTCACGGTGGCGACCTATCAAGTGCTTACGCACCGTTCCTCCAAAACGGAAGATTATCCGCACCTCGAGCTGTTCGTCGACCGGGACTGGGGATTGATCGTATACGACGAGGTTCATCTGCTGCCGGCTCCGGTATTCCGGATGACGGCGGACATTCAGGCGACCCGGAGACTGGGGCTGACGGCCACGCTGGTGCGCGAGGACGGCAGGGAAGAGGACGCGTTCGCGCTGATCGGGCCGAAGCGGTACGAGCTGCCGTGGAAGACACTGGAGGCCCGGGGCTGGATCGCCGAGGCGGAGTGCACCGAGGTGCGCGTGCCGATGGAGCCGTCGGCCGCGGCCGACTATGCCGCGGCTTCCAAAAGCCGGCGCAACCGGATCGCCGGGGAGAACCGGCGGAAGGTCGAAGTGGTGAGGGCGCTGCTGCGGCGGAATCCCGGAATTCCGACGATTGTGATCGGCCAATATTTGGATCAGCTGCACGAGCTGGCGGAGGAGCTGTCTCTGCCTCTGATTACCGGCGAGCTGCCTTTGCGGGGACGCAGGGAGCTGTTCGAGCGGTTTAAGCGAGGCGAGATCGACGTGCTTCTCGTGTCCAAAGTCGCCAATTTCGCCGTCGATTTGCCGGATGCGGCGCTGGCGATCCAGGTGTCCGGAAGCTTCGGCTCCCGGCAGGAGGAGGCCCAGCGTCTGGGGCGCATTCTGCGTCCGAAGAAAAACGGCGTCAAAGCCCGCTTCTATTCCCTCGTCAGCGAGGGGACGGACGAGGTGGAATTTTCGCGCCACAGGGGACGTTTTCTGCTCGAGCAGGGCTACCCGTACAAAGTCGACTATTGGGGCGGCGAACGTGTCGGAGAAGCGGCCGGGGAGGCGCGCTCATGAACGTTCGGGAGTCCGTGGAAAAGCTGCCCGACGCGATAAAGCGGCTTATTCTGTCCGATCCTGCGGTCCGAGCGGGGATGCTGCCGGGCATGGAACTGGCGGAGGCGCTGTCCGATCCGGAGTGGGCGGAGGCCTGGTTCCGCCGCTGCCGCGACGGCGCGCAGCTCTCGGTGTTAAGGGGCGTGCTGAGAAAATACGGCGCAAACCCGTTCGAGCCGGAGCGGCTTGCGGCCCGCGCGGAGGACGAATTCGGCATTACGGGGGCGGAGGCGCGCGTTGCGATCGCGAAGCTCAGAAGAAGCGGAATCGTATTCGCGGTGCGCAAAAGCTGGGGGGATCGGCTGTTCTATGTACCGGTCGACGCCGTGGCGCTATGGCAGCCCCTCCTGCTGCCGGCGGACAATCGTCCGCTTGATCCGGACGAGATCGGCGAGGTCGTTCCCAACGCGTCGCGTTATCGCCTGCCGCTCTCGCTGGAGCTGCTGTCCGCCTGGCATGCGCTTGCGCGCCAGCCGATCGTCCGAACGGCCAAGGGAGCGCCGCAGCAGGCCGCGGTCGACCGGCTGGCGAAAGCGGTGCGTCTGGAGCCGGAGCTTCTGGCCGGCGCGCTGCCGCCTTATCCTTACGCCGAGCAGCTGCCGCCGCAGGCGATGCCGGTTCTGGACCTTGGACTGGCTTGCGGCGTGCTGGAGGAGCGGGACGGCACGATCGGCGTCAGCGACGAGGGGCTGCGCGAATGGCTGGCTTTGTCGCGGCGGGAGGCCGAGCGAAGGCTGCGGGAGCTGGTCATAGCCAGATATTGCTCGTCCGAACCGTCCTTTCATCTGAGCGTGTCGGCTGTGCTGGCGCTCGGCGGCGAGCGCTGGCACACCGAAGGGCGGATCGGCGAGTGGCAGAGCCGCGGAGAAGCCGACAAGCGGCTGGCGCTGCTCGAAGCGTTCGGCTGGATCGAACGCGGGGAATGGCGGGGACGGACGGTCATCAGGAGGCGGCCGGAGCCGGGCGCGCTTGAGCTGCAAGATGACGCTTTTATCGTGCAGCCCGACGGAGAAATTCTCGTTCCTCCGGAAGTCGGGTTAAGAACGCGGTGGTCGCTGCACGATCTGGCGGAGATGACGCAAGCGGACGCGCTGTGCGTCTACAGGTTGACGCCGCGCTCCTGCGAGCAAGCTTACCGCGCGGGTTATTCGCAACGCGAGGCGCTCGATTTTCTGAAGCGCGGCTCCGGCGTTCCGGTGCCGGAGCCCGTTCAGGCGGCGCTGCGGGATTGGTTCGCCTCGCTCGGACGGACGGAATTGCTCGAAGAGGCATGGGTGCTGCGCACGGACGGCAAGCAGGTCGCCGACGCTTTGGCGGAAGACGCGGAATTGGCGCCGATGCTTCTCGAACGAATCGGGGAGAGGCATTTTCTGGTCGATCCCGCTTGCGGCAAACGGGTCCGCGCGCGGCTTCGCCAAATCGGCTGGCCGGCCGCGGACGCCGTTCAGTCCCCGGGAGGCGCGAAGGCCGGGGAACGCGCCGGCTCCCGGAGCCGGAAGGAAGACGGAGAGGTCGCGGCGCACGGGCCGCGGGGCTGGATCGGTTCCGGTCCGATCCTGAGCTCCTTCGAGGCCGACAGGGAGGTGACCGGGGCGGACGAGCTGTTCCCGGGCCTGGCGGATATTCCCTCCGCTTGGGTGACGAGGCAGAGAAAATATCACCCTACGACAAGCAAAGAGCTGATCCGGCGGGCGATCCAATGGCAAACGGCCGTTCGACTGGAATTTAACGGAGAGATTCGGGATTTTGCGCCGCGCGGCATGCGCGAACGAGGCGCCTCCTGGGTGGCCGAGGGGCGCTGGCGGCCGCCGGCGGAAGGGGCGGAGCCGCTCGAAGGGGAGCCGGGCGCGGTTTTCGTCCGGGAGGAAGACGTCGCCGCTCTGATGATCGTGCTCCCGGATCTGGAGGAGCTTGAAACCGATTGACCGGAAGCGCTTCGGTTGTGTTATGATAATGGAGGAAGACAAAGCCGAATGGTGAGGTGAGGCCGATGGCCGGAATGACGCAAACCCTCCCCGAGGCGGAATATAGCGCGACGGAGCCCGCCGATATGGTGGTGCTGCTGGACCGCGCATACGAGCTGGGGGAGACGCTGATCCGCTCCGACTTCGCTGCGGAATACGCTTACTGGAAAGCGGAAGTTCTGCAGGACGCCAATGCCCAGAGCTTGAAGAAGCAGTTTCTTCAAGCGAAGGAGAAGTTCGCCGAGTGCGAGCGGTTCGGAAGGTTCCATCCGGATTACAACGCCGCGTTGGAGCAAGTGTACGAAGCGCAGCAGCGGCTGGACGAGGTGGAATCCGTGCGCAAATACAAAGCCGCGGAGAGCACCTTGGACGAGCTGTTGACCGATATATCCAGAACGCTGGCTTTTGCGGTATCGCAGAGCATCAAGGTTCCGGACAACAATCCCAATCCGAAAGCTTCGGGCTGCGGCAACGGGGGCAGCTGTTCTTGCGGAAGCGGAGGCTGCGGGTAACGGATTTCCAGTTCAGACGGAGGTTGGACATGTTTGCCGAACGGACAGGATACATCGTATGGTTCAGCGATTCGAAGGCGGCGAGAGGCCTGGACAAATACGGAACGCTCCATTATTTGTCCCGCAAGATGCACTACGCCGTCATGTATATGAACGCGGAGGTGGCGGAGGAGACGGTCCGGAACTTGCAGCGGCTGCCCTTCGTACGCAAGGTCGAACGTTCCTACCGGAACGAGATCAAAACCGAGTACGAGAAGAACGTGCCGGACAAAACGCGGTTTTACGGCCTGTAAGTCCGGGTCCGGGAACGCGGCCGGGAGGCGGTAGCCGAATCGCCGCGCCGCTCTCAAGAGAGACAGCCTCGCTCGCGGGGCCGTCTCTCTTTTTTTGTCGGAACGCGGAAGCCGCGAAAATTGTGAAAAGATTGCGATTGACGAATCGCGAAACGGACTATTAAACTAGTATCAATTCTTATAATCGACGCAACTGGAAGAAGCATCCATGCATTTCCGGCGCGGGAGAAAAAACAAAGAGGGTAAAGGGGTAATGAGATTGAAGAAGAAACTGATCACAACCGTTATGTTGTCCGCCGCGGCGTTGTTAGCGCTTGCGGGCTGCGGAGACAAGGAATCCGGTTCCGGCAGCTACAGAATCGCCATCTCGCAGATCGTCGAGCATCCTTCGCTCGACGCGACCAGAGAGGGCTTCCTCAAGGCGCTTGAAGACGCCGGCATCAAGGAAGGCGACAACCTGAAAGTCGATCTGAACATCGCGCAAGGAGATTCGACGAACAATCTGTCGATCGCGCAGAAGATCGCCGCCGACAAGTTCGACCTGGCGCTGGGCATCGCCACGCCTTCCGCGCTGACGCTGGCCCAGAACGTCAAGGACTTCCCGGTGCTGTTCGCGGCCGTGACGGACCCGCTCGCCGACAAGGTCGTCAGCAGCCTGGAGAAGCCGGGCGGCAACGTCTCCGGAGCGTCCGACACGAACCCGGAAGCGATCGTGCAGCTGATGGATTTCATCGCCTCCGATTTTCCCGACATCAAGAACGTCGGCATCGTGATCAACGAAGGCGAGTCGAACGCGGTCATTATGGCGAATAAAGCCGAAGAGGCGCTGGCCGCTCACAACATCAAGCTGGTCAGAGCGGCGGCTACCACTTCCTCCGAGGTGAAGCAGGCGGCCGAGTCGCTGATCGGACGCGCGGACGCGATCTACATCACGCTCGACAACACGGTCGTTACCGCGGCGGATTCGATTATCCAGGTAGCCAACGACAACAAGCTTCCGTTCTTCTCCAGCGACCGCGACACGGTCGAGAAGGGCGCGTTCGCGACGGTCGGCTTCAAATATTTCGATCACGGCTATCAAGTCGGCCAGATGGCCGTCGAAGTGCTGAAGAACGGGAAGAAGCCTGCGGACATGCCGGTCTCCGTCCCGGACAAGCTCGATCTGATCCTGAACCTGAAGGCGGCCGAAGCGCAGGGCGTTACCGTTACGGACGCGATGAAGGATAAAGTGAAGGACAAAGAAAATAATATTATCCAGTAACCAGATTCAATGGGGTGAGCGGCTCCCGTCGTTCACCTCTTTTGTCTGCGAGGAGGCTTTACGATGATTGAGTCGATCTACGGGGCCATTGCGCTGGGCTTGATGTTCGCTTTGATGGCGCTGGGGGTCTACATCACGTTCCGCATCTTGGATTTTCCCGACCTGACCGTCGACGGCAGCTTCGCGATGGGCGGAGGCATCGCCGCGATTATGATCTCGCAGGGCTATCCCCCCGTGCTTGCCACGCTGGCCGCCTTCGGAGGCGGGCTGCTCGCCGGCGTCTGCACCGGCCTTCTGCATACGAAGGGCAAGGTGAACGGATTGCTGGCCGGCATTCTGATGATGATCGCGCTTCACTCTATCAATCTTCGGATCATGGGGCGGCCGAACGTGTCCATCGTCAATACGGATACGCTGATCTCCTCGATCGTCAAGCCGGTCGGGCTGTTTATTCTCGTCATGGGCATCGCCGTGCTGATCGTCAAGCTGCTGCTGGACGTTTTCCTGCATACCGATATCGGACTTGCCCTGCGGGCCACGGGCGACAACGAGCGGATGATCCGCAGCTTCGGAGCGAATACCGACGTCGCGAAAATATTGGGCGTCAGCCTGTCGAACGGCCTTGTCGCATTGTCCGGCGCGCTCATCGCCCAGCAGGGCGGCTTCGCGGACGTGACGATGGGGGTGGGCATGATCGTAATCGGCCTCGCCTCGGTGATTATCGGCGAAGCGATCTTCGGCACGAGAACGGTGTTCATGGCGACTCTGGCTGTCGTGATCGGGGCGATCATCTATCGGATCGTCATCGCCGTGGCGCTGCGCATCGAACTGTTCGAAGCGTCCGATCTTAAGCTGGTTACCGCGCTTATCGTTATCGTCGCGCTCGTCGTTCCGTACGTGCGCCGCGTCATGAAGCAGCGCAGCGTCGCCAAGAAGCGCTCCGAGGAGCTGCTGGCGGCGATCGCTCCGGGCGAAGGAGGCAAAATCTGATGCTCGATCTAACGAACGTATCCAAGCTCTTCAACCCGGGAACGCCGGACGAGAAGATCGCGCTCGTGAACGCCAATCTGACCATCAAGGCGGGCGACTTCGTCACCGTAATCGGCAGCAACGGCGCGGGCAAGTCCACGCTGATGAATCTGATTTCGGGCGTCATGAAGCCGGACATCGGCGCGATTCGGATCGAAGGCACGGAAGTGCACGGTTTGCCCGAATATAGAAGAAGCCGCTGGATCGGCAGGGTATTTCAGGATCCGATGGCCGGCACCGCGCCGCGCATGACGATCGAGGAAAACTTGACGATGGCCTACAAGCGCGGCAAAGCGCGCGGACTGGCCTGGGGAGCCACGGCGGCGAAGCGGAAGCTGTTCCGCGAGCAGCTGAGCCGCCTCGGCATCGGTCTCGAGAATCGGATGAGCGCCAAGGTCGGCCTGCTCTCCGGCGGGGAGCGCCAGGCGCTCAGCCTGCTGATGTCGACGTTCACCAAGCCGCAAATTCTGCTCCTCGACGAGCATACGGCGGCGCTCGATCCGGCCAGGGCCGAGCTGATTACCCGCTTGACGGAAGAAATCGTGCGCGATATGAAGCTGACGACGCTGATGGTGACCCATAACATGGAGCAGGCGATCCGGCTGGGCAACCGCCTGATCATGATGGACAAGGGCCGCATCATCCTCGACGTTCCCGCCGAGCGCAAAGTGAATTTGACGGTTGCCCAACTGCTTGGAGAATTCGAGAGAATCAGCGGTCACCAGCTTTCGGACGATCGAATCGTGTTGGGATAGACGGGGGCGCCCCAGATCATCGTGCGATGACGGCAGGGGGCCTCCTTTTTCAAAAAAAGCGCGATCCTTATCCTGAAACGTCTCCGAAAAAAATGCAATTCTGCGTCAAGAGGGTGCCAAAGGCGTTTCTGCTTGCATGGAGATATTTGCTAGATGTCTATTTTATTGTTGAATCGTAGGGAATAGATGCTGTAAAATGTACTTAAGTTCCTAGGACGCATGATCAAAATGATTCAGAAGACCTAGAATCGGGAAGGGGATGGCCCGGTGAAGGATAAGCATACGGAGCGTTGGAGCACCTACGAACCCTTTCATGTCGTTCTTGGGGATAAGAAGATTTCCGACATCATTATTACCAATCATGCTCGCACCCGTTGGTCCGACCGCGTGGAGCAAGAGAAGACGGGCTATTCCGATATCGCCGAATTTATGTGGGAATGCTTGAAGGACGGACGCATCGTGTCCTATTATCGGAATGAGCAGGACGTCTACACGATCGACGACGATCTCGTTTTCGTCGCCGAGTTTTCCGTGAGCGAGACGGATACGGACCTGCTGGGCAATCCCCTCCACAAGATGATCGTCGTGACGTTCCTCGGAAGAATGTCGGAGACGATGGAGCTCAGGGATCTGAAAACGTATTATTCGTGGCTGCGCCACTCCAGGCGCATGACGTTAATCAAAAACAACCGCAAACGGCGCTAGACGGCCGGGTTGCGATCGGAACGGCCGGGCCGGAGGCGCACCTCCGCCCGGCTGTTCGTATTCTATGGTATAATGCCAGAGAACATACGGACGGGAGGGCGGCAAGAGATGGCGCTCAACGTGCATCAACTTCATATTTTCTACACCGTCGCGGACAGGGGAAGCTTCTCCGCGGCCGCGCAGACGCTGCATATGACCCAGCCCGCCGTGACGATGCAGGTGCAAGCGCTGGAGGAGCGGTTCGGAACGAAGCTGTTCAACCGGACGACGAAGCGGCTGGAGCTGACCGAGGCGGGGCGGCGTCTGCTCCCGCAAGCCCGCAAAGCGGTGGAGCTGATGCGGGACACCGACGAAATGATGATCAAGTATATCGAGGACCTGAAGGGCCGGCTGCAGTTCGCGGCCAGTCTGACGATCGGCGAATACGTGCTGCCCCGGCTGCTCGGCAGCTTCCTGCGGAGATTCCCGGACATCTCCGTCGATATGAAGGTGATGAATACGACCGAGATCATCGAAGCGGTCGCTCATCAAGGGCTGGATTTCGGCATTATCGAGGCGCCGTGCGACGTCCCGGGCATCGAGGCGCAGTCGGTCATGGACGACGAGCTGCTGCTGATCGCTCCGGCGGACCACCCTTTCGCCTTGCGCGAGCAGGTATCGCTGGAGGAGGCGATCCGCGAACCGTTCGTGCTGCGGGAAAAGGGCTCCGGCACGCGGCAGATTATGGCTGACGAGCTGCAGCGGCACGGAGTCACGGAGGAGCGGCTGCGGGTCGTCAGCGAATTCGGCAGCACGGGGGCGGTCAAATCGGCGGTGGAAGCCGGACTCGGCCTGTCGCTGCTGTCCGTATGGACGATCAAGCACGAGCTTGCGCTGGGGCTGCTGAAGCCGGTAAGGATATCCGGAGTCAGCTTCAGGCGGCAGTTTTATGCGGTTCGGCTGCGCTCGTCGCTGCTCCCGATCCCGGCTGTGGCTTTGCTGAACGAATTGGGGGAGCTGTCTCATGACTAAACGCGCGGATTTGCATACGCACACGACGGCTTCGGACGGCCTGTTCGCTCCGGCGGACAACGTTCGGATGGCGAAGGAAGCCGGATTGTTCGCGATAGCGATTACCGATCACGATACGGTTGCGGGCGTCGGCGAAGCTTTGCGGGCCGGCCGGGAGCTCGGCGTCGTTGTCGTGCCCGGGGTCGAGCTGAGCACGGTGACGGACGGCAAGGACATTCATGTGCTGGCCTACGGATTTTCCTTGGACGACGCAAGATGGCTGGCCCGGCTGGAGGGCGTGCGCGAGGAGAGAAATCGCCGGAACGAACGAATTCTGGCCAACCTGTGCGCGCTTGGCATGCCGATCTCGCCGGAGGAGCTGGCGGCCGCGGCCGGCAAGTCGGCGCGCAAGGACAAATCCGTCGGCAGGCCGCATATCGCCCAGGCGATGGTCGACAAGGGCTACGTATCCGACTTGAGAGAAGCGTTCGACAGATGGCTGGCGGAAGGGAAGCCGGGCTACGAGAAGCAGGGACGAGCTTCCTCGCTGGAGGCGATCGGGTGGATTCACGAAGCGGGCGGGAAGGCCGTCATCGCCCATCCGGGCATTTACGGCGACGACGAGCTGGCGCTCTCCTTGCTGGAGCGGGGAGCGGACGGGCTGGAGGCGTACCACTCGGACCACACCCCGGAGCAGGAGCGCCGCTACGCCGAATGGACGGCGGCCCGGGGCAAGCTGACGACCGGCGGCTCCGATTTCCACGGCATCAAGGACGGCAAGGTCTATCACGGTCCGATCGGCAACCGCAGCGTGGACGCAAGCGTCCTCGAGGGGCTCGGCGTGTGGACGGTGTAGCTTGCTCGTCTGCGGACCAATACGGGGCAGCGGAGGCCAGTAAGCTCGCGAGGCGGCGCTATATCGACGCGAACTCGTTCACCTGTCACTTGGCGCGGAACACCTATAGAAAGGCGGCAATCTCAAGGACGCGAAGTCCCGGGATTGCCGCCTGTTTTTTATTTTACCGCGGAGGGCATTTGCTGGATTCGGTTTTCGTCCGGCGTGACGAACAGCGTTTTCTGGGCGTCGTAGATGACGAAGCCTGGTTTGGCGCCGTTCGGCTTGCGGACATAGCGAATGAGCGTGTAGTCGACGGGAACGCTGCTAGACGACTTGGCTTTGCTGTAGTAGGCGGCCAGCATCGCCGCCTCGTGCAGCGTCGCCTCGCCGAACTCGCCGCCGCCGCGGATGAGCACGTGGGAGCCGGGAATGTCCTTCGTATGCAGCCACGTGTCCGATGCCGAAGCGAGCCGGTTCGTGATGTAGTCGTTTTGCGTGTTGTTTTTGCCGACGTAGATCGGGATGCCTTCGCTCGACGTGTAGCACAGCACGGCCGGACGGTCCTTTTTCCGCTTTTTCGCCCCGCGCTTGACGCCCCGCTCGCGAATGTAGCCCTGCTCGATCAGCTCGTCCCGGATTTCCCCGATGTCGTCCGGGGTTGCCGATTCGAGTCCCTGCAGCACCGAGGCCAGGTAGGCGAGCTCCGCGTTCGTCGCTTCGATCTGCTCGGTTACGACGACGCGGCTGTTTTTCAGCTTGGTGTATTTGCGGAAGTACCGCTGGGCGTTCTCGTTCGGCGTGAGCAGCGGATCGAGCGCGACCGTGCGCGTCGGCTGCTCTTCCTCGTAGTAGTCGACGACGTCGACGGAGGTATCGCCCCGCTGGAAGGCGTACAGATGCGCGGTCAGCAGCTCGCCGAGCCGGCGGAACTTGTCGGCCTCGGCCGCTTCGTCGAGCGTCTCCCTGAGCTTGCCCAGCTTTTTCTCGTTTTTGGCGATTTCGTTCAGCAGAAAACGGTTCAAATCCGTCGTGCGCTGCCGGACGAGATCGCGGGACGCCTTGTCCCGATAAAAGCTTTCCAGACACTCGTGAACGGAAGGGAACGTTTGCTTTTCCCCTTCCAGATGCGTCAAGGGAAGGGCCGAGAAGGCGGCTTTGCCGTTCTCCTGCACGACGATATTGGGCTCGTACGCATCGCGCGCGACCTGATCGAACGTTTCTCGGAACGCCGCCCACAGCCCCTGCGGGTGCCGCGAAGCCCGGAAGGCGATCTCGCGGGAAATGAGCGGGCTCAGCCCGGTGAACGCCCCGAGCAGAGCCTTCGAAGCGGCGTCGACGTAACTGTCGTCCCGAAGCTCGGGCAGGCTGCCGCCGCGGGACGTCAGCTCGGCGAACTCCGCTTCGCCGACGCCGAGCGGGTCGGCCTTGTCCTGCTCCGGAGGGGCGACGTACGCGGTTCCGGGAAGAACGACGCGATAGCTGCTGATCGCGGGAGTGACGTGGCGAATGCCGTCGTGCACGACGCCGGTGACCGGGTCCAGCAAAATAATGTTGCTGTGACGGCCCATAATTTCGATGACGATCCGCTTCAGGGAGGCGTCCCCGAGCTCGTCCCGATGCCGGACGTCGAGCTCGACGACTCTTTCCATGCCAATCTGGCGGACGGCTTCGATGACGCCGCCTTCGCAATATTTGCGCAGCAGCATGCAGAACATCGGCGGCTCGGACGGATTGGCCCAAGCTTGCTCCGTCCAGTGCAGGCGGGGCATCGAAGGGTGAGCGGACAGCAGCAGCTTGCCGCCCGCGCCTTGCCCGCGTATATGCAGGATCAGTTCGTTGTCCGTAGGCTGATAGATTTTAAGAATACGCGCTTTGACGCACGATTGAAGCTCGCGCACGAGCGCTCTGACGACGATTCCGTCCAATGACATGTCGTTTGATCTCCTGTGTAAGTAAGTTCGCTTCGGATAGTTTCCGTCTCTTATGATGCCATACATTTTCCGAAAGGGAAAGCGCGGGGGAGTTTCCTGCTCGTCGTCATC
Organism: Cohnella cellulosilytica; assembly: GCF_042431195.1. NCBI lineage: Bacteria > Bacillati > Bacillota > Bacilli > Caryophanales > Paenibacillaceae > Cohnella > Cohnella cellulosilytica. Next base: position 38,980 of record NZ_JBHMDN010000079.1, on the reverse strand, counting down.
TCGCATGACGGCGGCTCGGCCGCTATTTGCATGCGCTGGCGATCGGCAATCCTCGTACAACCCCTCGGGATATTTCCCGGCTTGTCTGAATACATATAGGTCAAGAACCGCACGCGGAGATGACGGAAGGGGTTGACGATCTTGGATGATCAGGCATGGCATCAGCTAAGCGAGGAGCAATTGGTGAAGGCGCTGGATACGAACGGCGAGCAGGGGTTGTCGCGGGAGCAGGCGTCGGAGCGTTTTCAGGCGCTCGGTCCCAACGAGCTGGCCGAGAAGCGCGGGGATTCTCCGCTGAAGCTGCTGCTGAATCAGTTCAAGGATTTTATGGTGCTCGTGCTGGTCGGGGCCACGGTGATCTCCGGCTTGCTCGGAGAAATTCTGGATGCGCTCACGATCATCGCGATCATCCTTATTAACGGAGTGCTCGGCTTCTATCAAGAATACCGGGCGGAGCGCTCCCTTCGGGCGTTAAAGGAGCTGTCCGCGCCCTTCGCCAAAGTGATGCGGGACGGGGAGCTGCTGCACATTCCCGCGAGAGATCTCGTGGCGGGGGATGTCGTGATGCTGGAAAGCGGCGACCGGGTGCCGGCCGATCTGCGTTTCGTATCCTGCAACGACTGCTCGGTGGACGAATCGGCGCTGACGGGCGAATCTGTGCCGGTGGCGAAAACGGCCGGCAAGCTCGATTCCGCGGAGCTGGCGCTCGGGGACCGTAAAAATTGCGGCTATCTCGGGACGATGGTGACCAAGGGGACGGCGAAGGGGATCGTTACGGTTACCGGGATGCGCACGGAGATGGGTAAGATCGCCGATCTCATCCAGCAGACGGAGGAGGCGGAAACGCCGCTTCAGCATCGGCTGGAGCAGCTCGGCAAAATCTTGATCGTCGTGGCGCTCGCCTTGACGGTAGTTGTCGTGCTGGCCGGCATTTTGCACGGACAACCTGCCTACGAGATGTTCCTGGCCGGAGTCAGCCTGGCCGTCGCCGCCATTCCGGAGGGCCTTCCGGCGATCGTCACGATCGCGCTGGCGCTGGGCGTGCAGCGGATGATCAAGCGAAGGGCGATCGTCCGCAAGCTGCCGTCCGTCGAGACGCTCGGCTGCGCCTCCGTGATTTGCTCCGACAAGACCGGCACGCTGACGCAAAATAAAATGACGGTGACGCAGCTGTGGCTGGGCGGAAGGACGATCGAAGTCACCGGGGAAGGGTACGAGCCGTCCGGCCTGCTCAAGGAGAACGGCCTCGGCATCGACGTGAAGGGCGACGCCGCTCTGCGCCGGCTGACGCAGATCGCCGCGCTTTGCAACAATTCGGATCTGTCCCAGCAGGATAAAAGCGACGATCCGAAAAAGCGCAAGTCGGTCAAAGGGGAACAAGCGTCCCCCGACGAGCTGGAGTGGACAATCAAAGGCGATCCGACGGAAGCGGCGCTGCTCGTGCTGGCGGCCAAGACGGGGCTGGTCAAATCCGCGCTGCAAAGCCTGTATACCCGCGTCAAGGAGTTTCCGTTCGACGCCGAGCGCAAGCGCATGTCGGTGCTTGTCTCCCACCAGGGCGGCAAGCTGGTTTGCGCCAAAGGCGCCCCCGATCTGCTCGTCGGCCAATGCGCCTACGTGCTGTGGGACGACCAGGTCGTTCCGTTCACGGGATCGCTGAAGACGAAGGTGCTGAAGGCGAACGAGGCGATGGCGCGCGATTCGCTGCGCGTCCTCGGGATGGCTTACCGGGAAGTCAAGGCGCACGAAAGCTGCGACAGCGGCGAACAGGCCGAGAGCGGGCTTATTTTCGTCGGATTGACGGGGATGATGGACCCGCCGCGCAAGGAAGTCAAGGAAGCGATCTACAAGTGCCGCCAGGCCGGCATCAAGACGGTCATGATTACCGGAGACCACGGCACGACGGCGGAGGCGATCGCCAGGACGCTCGGCATTGTCGGCCGCGAGGGCCGCGTCGTCAGCGGAACCGAGCTGTCGGTGATGTCCGACGACGAGCTGGAGAAAATCGCCGACGACGTGAACGTATACGCCAGAGTCACGCCGGAGCACAAGCTGAGAATCGTGCAGGCTTTGCAGCGCCGCGGGCACGTCGTGGCGATGACGGGGGACGGGGTCAACGACGCCCCGGCGGTCAAGGCGGCCGATATCGGCATCGCGATGGGCATTACGGGAACGGACGTCACGAAGGAAGCCTCCGCGCTCGTGCTGTCGGACGACAATTTCTCGAGCATCGTCGCCGCCGTGGAGGAAGGACGCGGGATCTACGAGAACATCCGCAAGTTTATCCGCTATTTGCTCGCATCGAACGTCGGGGAAATTATGACGATGTTCCTGGCGATGATGGCCGGATTCCCGCTGCCGCTCGTTCCGATTCAAATTTTGTGGGTCAACCTGGTCACGGACGGGCTGCCGGCGATGGCGCTCGGCGTCGATCAGGCGGAGAGCGATCTGATGCAGCAGAAGCCGCGTCCGGCCAAGGAGAATATTTTCGCCAGGCGTCTCGGTTGGAAAATCGTCAGCCGCGGCGTGCTGATCGGCTTCTGCACGCTCGGCGCGTTCGTGCTGGCGCTGAAGGCGGGCGAAGGGCAGCAGGACCAGCTTGTGCATGCGCAGACCGTCGCGTTCGCCACGCTCGTCATGGCGCAGCTTATTCATGTGTTCGACTGCCGCAGCTCGCGCTCGATTTTCCATCGCCGGTTTCTGGAAAACAAGTTCCTCGTCCTCGCGGTGCTGTCCTCGCTCGTGCTGATGCTGGCGGTGCTGTACCTCGAGCCGCTGCAGCCGGTGTTCAAGACCGTTCCGCTCGACTTCCGCGATTGGGCGCTCGTCCTCGTCGCGGCCGGCATTCCGACGTTCGCGATGGGAGCCGGCAGCGTCTGGGGCTCGTCGAAGCAGAAGAAAAACCGCAGCAAAATGACGTACGGAGGCAACTCCGCCTCGGCCAGACCCGCCCGATAATCGGGCTGCCCAAACAGCCTTGCTCCCGCCTCGCGGGGCGCAGGGCTGTTTGGCTGTTCGGCCGGATTTGCCGAAGACCTGCCGATAACCCTCGTCTGAGCGGACGGGATAATGGAAGTAAACCCGGTTTGACGGCTCCGGCGTCGTCGAATTGAGGAGGAAAGGCTTCTGCGCAGCGACCGGCCATCGTGTATAATGAACGTTAGCGAATCGAGATCAGATGGGGGAGTGCAGAATGTACGCAAGCCAAAAAATACTGCTGCTCGGATCGGGCGAGCTGGGCAAGGAAGTCGTCATCGAGGCGCAGCGGCTCGGCGTCGAGACCGTGGCGGTCGACCGCTACGAGGGAGCGCCGGCCATGCAGGTCGCGGATCGCAGCTATGTGATCGACATGCTGGACAAGCAGGCGCTGAGAGAGGTCGTCGAACGGGAGAAGCCGGACCTGATCGTGCCCGAGATCGAGGCGATCGCCACCGCCGAGCTGCTGAAGCTGGAGGAGGAAGGCTATCGGGTCATTCCGACCGCCCGGGCGGCGCGTCTGACGATGGACCGCGAGGGCATCCGCCGCTTGGCGGCCGAGACGCTGGGCCTGCCGACGGCCGCGTACCGGTTCGCCGATACATACGGGCAATTCGCCGCGGCGGCGAAGGAGATGGGCTTCCCCTGCGTCGTGAAGCCGCTGATGAGCTCTTCGGGCAAAGGGCAAAGCGTCTGCCGCTCGGAAGCGGACCTCGAGCGCTGCTGGACGATTGCGATGGAGGGCGGCCGCGTGCAGCAGACGAGAGTGATCGTCGAAGAGTTCATTACCTTCGAGTCGGAAATTACGCTGCTCACCGTCCGTTCGGTCGGAGGCACGGCGTTCTGCCCGCCGATCGGCCACATCCAGAAAGACGGGGACTACATCGAATCGTGGCAGCCGCATGAGATGACCGCCGGACAGCTGGAAGAGGCGCGGCGGATCGCCCGGGCGATCACCGACGAGCTGGGCGGAGCGGGGATTTTCGGCGTCGAGCTGTTCTTGGCCAAGGACAAGGTTTATTTCAGCGAAGTGTCGCCGCGGCCGCACGATACCGGGCTCGTCACGCTGGTCAGCCAGAATCTGTCCGAGTTCGCGCTGCATGTGCGCGCCATTCTCGGCTATCCGATTCCGGAGATCGAGAACGTCGCTCCCGGGGCAAGCCGCCCGCTGAAGGCGGACCGGGAGCTGGACGACTATCGGATCGGCGGCATCGAAGGCGCGTTGTCCGTTCCGCATACGCAGCTGCGCGTCTTCGGCAAGCCGGTTACGAAGCCGGGGCGCCGGATGGCGGTCGCCTTGTCGACGGGCGCCACCGTCGCGGAGGCGCGGGAGCGGGCCTCGAAGGCGCTGGGGCATCTTCGTATTCTGGAAAGCTGATTTTCCGTTCGTCGTAGTCGAAAAGTGCAAATAATTGCAGAGTTGCTGTATGCTCATCCCGCCTTCGTCCCGCTATGATTAATCGAGTGAATGCGATTAATCCGACCGACAGGTCATAGCGGGAGGCATACGGTTATGGAATTTACGAAAATGCACGGACTCGGCAACGATTTTATCGTCGTGGCCGGTGAGCAGGCTCTGCCGGACAACGCGGCGGAATTGGCGATTCGTCTATGCCATCGGTTTTTCGGTATCGGGGCGGACGGACTGGTGTACATTTTGCCTTCGGAGAAGGCGGACTTCCGCATGAGAATCATCAACTCCGACGGCTCGGAGGCGGAGCAGTGCGGCAACGCGATCCGCTGCGTCGCCAAGTACGTCCACGACAACGGCCTGGCTTCCGGAACGAAGCTGACGATCGAGACGCTGGGCGCCGGCGTGCAGCCGGTCGTGCTGCAAGTCGAAGACGGCCAGGTCGCGCAGGTGACCGTCGATATGGGCAGGCCGATTCTGAACGGACTCGACGTGCCGACGACGATCGACGCCAATCCGGTTATCGGCCATTCGGTCGAGGTGGACGGGCGCGAATTTAAATTTACCGCGGTGTCGATGGGCAATCCGCACTGCGTTATCTACGTGGACGACGTGGCCGGGTTCGATCTGGCGGCGTGGGGACCGAAGCTGGAGACGCATCCGCTGTTCCCGCGCAAAATCAACGTTGAGTTCGCCACCGTCCATTCCCGCGGCCAGGTGGACATGCGGGTATGGGAGCGCGGCGCGGGTCCGACGCTGGCGTGCGGCACCGGCGCTTGCGCGACGCTGGTCTCCTCGGCGCTGAACGGCCTGACGGACCGCGAGGCGACGATCTCGCTGGCCGGCGGCGATCTGCGCATCCGGTGGGACGAGACCAGCGACCGCGTCTATATGACCGGCCCGGCGGCCGTCGTCTATGCCGGAACGGTGGACGCGTAAGCGGGGAACGGCCTTCGGCACGGGAAATCGCCGCTATATTCCGCCCAAAATAGAAAATTCCGCTCAACCCGATCGCATTTGGTCGGGTTTTGCCATTTTCCCGGGATGAAAATTATGCTACATTAAGGATACTTTATTTTAATGAAAGTTCAAAAAGTCCGGTTTTCAGCACCGAGGCTGGTCGTTCGCCTTACGGCGAACTGCTCGCCCATGCATCCTGGAATATTGTATGAAGCTAGGGACTGAGGAACGGAACGTAGGCAAACCTACGTGAGTACCGGAAGGCCCGGCTGAATGCAAGATTCGATGTCGAGTCTGCTTCCTGGAATGCTCCGTGATCAAAAGCGGACTTTTTGAATAACCTCTTATACGAAATGGATGGGAAGCTTCATGAAACCGGATTTGCGCACGGCCCTCGCCCGCAAGCCGCTGGTCGGCGACGGCGCGATGGCGACGTATTTATACCAACTCGGATTGCCTGTCGGCGTATCGTTCGAGGAGTTCAACCTGTTGAAGCCGGACGTCATCGCGGACGTGCACCGGCAGTACGCGGCGGCCGGAGCGGAGATCATCGAGACGAATACGTATTCCGCGCAGCAGAACAAGCTGGCCCGTTACGGTCTGGAGCATAAAGTCGAAGAGATCAACGCCGCCGGCGTCGCGCTCGCCCGCAGAGCGGTCGGCGACAACGTATACGTCGTCGGTTCGATCGGCGCGGTGCGGGGAGGCGCCGGCAAAAACATCAGAACGGCGGTTGTCAAACGCGATTTCGAGGAGCAGATCGGCGTTCTGCTCGGATCCGGCGTAGACGGTCTGCTGCTGGAAACGTTCTTCGACCTCGAGGAGATGTCGCTCGCCCTGTCGCTGATCCGCAAGAAAAGCGATATCAGCGTCATCTGCCAATTCGCGGTCGAGGACCCGGAGAGAACGCGCGACGGCATCCCGCTCGCCGAAGCGTTTCGCAGGCTGAAGGGCGAAGGCGCGGACGTGATCGGCTTTAACTGCCGCAGCGGACCGGCCGGCATTCTGCGCGCGCTGGAGACGATTCCACCCGATCTGAGCCTGCCGCTCAGCGTGTTTCCGAACGCAGGCATCCCGGATTACGTCGACGGCCAGGTCGTCTACTCGGCGACGCCGGAATACTTCGGGCTGTCGGCCCGCAAGTTCGCGGACGCGGGAGCGAAGCTGATCGGGGGATGCTGCGGCACGACGCCGGAGCATATCGCGGAGATCGCCAAGGCGCTGCGCGGCTATTCGCCCGCCGCGCACGCGGCCGTCCCGGCTCCCGCCGAGAGCCAGGCGAGCGTCATTGAAGCGGCTTCGGCGCCGGCCGAGCCGCCGCAGGACGCGGAGCCGAGCATCGTCGATCTTGTGCGCGAGCGCCACACGATCATCGTCGAGCTGGACCCGCCGCGCGATCTGGACATCGCGAGGTTCATGGCGGGCGCCCAGGCGCTGAAGGACGCCAAAGCCGACGCGCTGACGATGGCCGACAATTCGCTGGCGGTCACGCGGATGAGCAATCTGGCGCTGGCCGCGCTGCTGAAGGAGCGGGTCGGCATTCGCCCGCTCGCCCATATCGCCTGCCGCGACCGCAACCTGATCGGCACGCAATCGCATATGATGGGCTTCGACGCGCTCGGCATCGACCACGTGCTGGCGGTGACCGGAGATCCGGCCAAGTTCGGGGATTTGCCCGGCTCCAGCTCGGTGTACGACCTGACCTCATTCGAAATCATTCGCATGATCAAGCAGCTTAACGAAGGAATCGCCTTCTCGGGCAAGCCGCTCAAGCAGAAAGCGAAGTTCGTCGTCGGAGCCGCGTTTAACCCGAACGTCAAGCATCTGGACAAAGCGGTCCAGCGTCTGGAGCGCAAAATTTCGGCCGGAGCGGACTACATTATGACCCAGCCGGTATACGATCCGGAGCTGATCGAACGAATCGCCGAATCGACCAAACATTTGAACGTCCCGATTTTTCTCGGCATTTTTCCGCTGGCCAGCGGACGCAACGCCGAATATTTGCACAACGAGGTTCCGGGCATCCAGCTCTCCGATGTGGTCCGCCAGCGGATGAGCGGGCTGGAAGGGGCCGCGGGCCGCGCCGAAGGCGTCAAAATCGCCGAAGAGCTGCTCGACGTGGCGATGGCGCATTTCAACGGCATCTATCTGATGACGCCGTTCATGGCTTACGACATGACCGTTTCCCTGACCGAATACGTTCGCAGCGCAAGCCCGAGCCTGAATCGGACCCCCTTCAAATAAGCCTATAGTTCCTCTTGTCCCCCCCGGGGATTTGAAGTACAATAGGCAATAATCGATAGATGTATAAATAAGGGCATTATCGGCCTTCAGTATGCGGCGGACCGCTTCTGGCAACACTGGAAGCGACGGTTGCGCCGACCGCACCTGTATGGTAGGAATGACCGGGGGGAAAAGGCATACCATGGCGATCAAGCTGATCAATATCGGATTCGGCAATATCGTGTCCGCGAATCGGATCATTTCTATCGTGAGCCCGGAATCGGCTCCGATCAAGAGGATCATCCAGGAGGCGCGGGACAGGCACATGCTGATCGACGCGACCTACGGCCGCCGCACGCGGGCGGTCATCATTACGGACAGCGATCACGTGATTTTGTCGGCCGTTCAGCCGGAGACGGTAGCGCACCGGTTGTCTACCAAAGACGACGAACACGATGAATGAATTGGGGAACACGATGAACAAAGGGATTTTATTCGTATTATCCGGCCCTTCGGGGGTCGGCAAAGGAACGGTCTGCTCCGCATTGCGCGGCAAGATCCCCGGGCTCGTGTATTCCGTGTCGGCGACCACCCGTTCTCCCCGCGAGGGAGAACAGGACGGCGTCAACTATTTCTTCAAGACGCACGAGCAGTTCAAGCGCATGATCGAGAAGGACGCGCTCCTGGAGTATGCGGAATACGTCGGCAATTACTACGGAACCCCGCGGGAGTTCGTGGAGAAGACGCTGGCCGAAGGCAAGGATATCATTTTGGAGATCGAAGTGCAGGGAGCCATCAAGGTGAGGGAGAAATTCCCCGAGGGCGTCTTTATTTTCCTTATGCCTCCGTCGCTTAACGAGCTGAAGATGAGAATCGTCGGCCGCGGCACGGAGACCCAGGCGACGATCGATCACCGGCTGTCGGTGGCGGTCGAAGAGATGAATCTGCTGCACCATTACGATTATGCCGTCGTCAACGACGAGATCGATCTGGCCTGCGGCCGGATCGGCGCGATCATTACGGCGGAGCACTGCAAGCGGGAACGGTTTCTCGGAGAGCTGTTCGAACAGCTGGAGACGCTCAAGACCGCGGATAACGTCTAACGAAGAGGTGAACGATATGTTATATCCATCCATCGACGAATTGGTAACGAAGGTCGACAGCAAATATACGCTGGTCGTCGCTGCGGCTAAGCGAGCGCGCAACTTGCGCGAAGGCGTCATGTGCAATCTTGGCTCGCCGAAGTCCCACAAGCAGGTCGGCGTCGCTCTCGAAGAGATTTATCATGAAGCGATCAAGGTCGAACACATCAAGCCGGCCGTCGCAGTCGAGGAATAAAGCACGAACGTTCGGCAATCGGATACGGATCAAGAAGGAAAGACAACCCTCGCGGTTGTTTTTTTTCTAGGGCGTGTATGCATACACGCCCTAGGCAAATGAGGCGGGAGGAGTTAGGATGAACAAGCCGCTTGCGGGAAAAACGATATTGGTAGGCGTTACGGGAGGGATCGCGGCGTACAAGGCGGCGACGCTGTGCAGCCGTCTGGTCGGCCTCGGCGCGGCGGTCCGCGTCATGATGACCGAAGGAGCGACGAAGTTCATTACGCCGCTGACGCTGCAGACGCTGACGCGCCACCCGGTGGCGACGGACGTGTTCGACGAACGGGACGCGGCGATCGTGCAGCATATCGATTGGGCGGATTCCGCCGACCTGGCGGTCGTCGCCCCGGCGACCGCCAACATGCTGGCCAAGCTGGCGAGCGGTCTCGCGGACGATATGCTGAGCACGACGCTGCTGGCGACGACGGCTCCGCTGCTGATCGCGCCGGCGATGAATGTACATATGTGGGAGCACCCGGCGGTGATCGACAACGTCAACAAGCTGGCTTCCCGGGGCGTCGTGTTCGTGGAGCCGGGAACCGGCCAATTGGCGTGCGGCTATGTCGGCAAAGGCCGGCTGGCGGAGCCCGACGAGATCGTCGACGCCGTCGTGGCGAAGCTGATCGGGCCTAAGCCGCTGGCCGGGCAGCGGGTGCTGATTACGGCCGGGGGCACGGTCGAGCGGATCGATCCGGTGCGCTATATTACGAACGATTCCTCGGGGAAAATGGGGTTCGCCATCGCGGAGGCCGCCCGCGACCGCGGCGCGGAGGTTACGCTCGTGTGCGGGAGAACGGAGGCGACTCCTCCTCATGGGGTGAACGTGATTCGAACGGATTCGGCGCTGCGGATGCGGGACGAAGTAATGAGCCGATTGGACGGGACGGACGTGGTCATTAAGGCGGCCGCGGTGGCCGATTACCGGCCTGCCAGCCGCGCGGATCAGAAAATCAAGAAAACCTCCGACTTGTTGACGCTGGAGCTTGTCCGCAATCCCGATATTTTGCAGGAGGTCGGGGAGTGGAAGGAAGCGCGCGGCGGCGGACCGTTCGTCGTCGGCTTCGCGGCGGAGACGACGGATGTGGAGAAGCATGCTTTGGACAAGCTGGCGCGCAAAAAATGCGATCTGATCGTCGCCAATAACGTGGCCGAGGCGGGAGCGGGCTTCGGCGCGGAGACGAATATCGTCAGCGTGTACGGACGCGGCGGCTTCGCCGAGCATCTGCCGCAAATGACGAAAAGAGCCGTCGCCGAGCGGCTGCTCGACATCGTTCGGGACGCGCGGAAAGGATCGTCGGAGCGATGACGGTGGCCAGAGTGATCGTGGACGTTCCGAGCCGGGACACCGACCGGACGTTCGACTATGCCATCCCCGAGCGGCTGCGCGAATGGGTGGAGGTCGGCAGCCGGGTCGCGGTGCCGTTCGGGCCGCGCAAGCTTCAAGGGATCGTGACCGCCCTGGCCGACGACGCCGAGGTCGAGCGCGGGAAGCTGAAGCCGCTCGAGGAGGTGCTCGACGCGGTGCCCCCGCTGTCCGCCGAGCTGGTCGCGCTCGGGGAGTGGATCAGCCGCAGGTGGCTGTGCCCGCTCACCGTCGCGCTGCAGGCGATGCTGCCCGCCGCGCTGAAGGGACGGGCGGAGAAATACGTGCAGCAGGCCGCCGGAGCGGTCTGGTCCGATGCAGAGATCGCCCTGAGCGGCGGTCTCTTGCTTGCGCTGGGCAAAGGCAAGCCGCTCAAGCTGGCCGCGCTGCTCCAGCAGTACCCCGATCAGGGCGCGCTGTTGAAGATGTGGCTGCGGGAAGGGCGGCTGGAGGAACGGCAGCGCGTGGAGGACCAGCTGTCGGTCAAAACGGTGCTGACGGTGTTTCCGGCCGAGACGGAGCGTCTGCTGGAGGCGGCGGGGACGATTCCGGCGCGAGCGGGCAAGCAGCGCGAGCTGGCCGCGTATTTGGCGGAGCATAACGAGCCTGTTCCGCTGGCGAAGCTGGCGGAGACGCTCGCGACGACATCGGGCACGATTCGCTCGCTTGAGGAGCGGGGGCTGGTCGAGATCTGCCCGGTGACGGAGGATCGGGACCCGTATGCGGACCGGGATTTTCCGGCCAGCGCGCCGATGCGGCTGACGCCGAAGCAGGAGGCGGCTCTGGCTCCGATTCGCGAGGCGCTGGACGCGCGGGTCAGCCGCACGTTCCTGCTGCACGGGGTGACGGGGAGCGGCAAGACGGAAATCTACTTGCAGGCGATTCAGCGCTGTCTCGACGCGCACCGCGAGGCGATTGTGCTCGTGCCGGAGATCGCGCTGACGCCGCAGATGGTCGAGCGCTTCAAGAGCCGCTTCGGCGCGCGGGTCGCAGTGCTGCACAGCCGGCTGTCGCACGGAGAGCGCTACGACGAATGGCGCAAAATCCGCGAAGGCCGGGCGCAGGTGGCGGTGGGGGCGCGTTCGGCGATTTTCGCTCCTTTTGCGAGCATCGGACTGATCGTCATCGACGAGGAGCACGAGTCTTCCTACAAGCAGGAGGAAAGCCCGAAATACCATGCGCGCGACGTCGCCATCGAGCGTGCCCGGAGACAAGGCGCGGTCGTTGTGCTCGGCTCGGCCACCCCCGCACTCGAAACCTATGAAGCGGCCGTATATGAAGGAAGAGAGACGGCGCTGGGCGAGACGGCTTACATCGCTTTGCCGGAGCGGGTGGCGAACCGGCCGCTGCCCCGCGTGCATGTCGTCGACATGCGTGAGGAGCTGAAGCTCGGCAACCGAGCGATGTTCAGCCGGATGCTGGCCGACGCGATTCGCAGCCGGTTGGAGAAGCAGGAGCAAATGGTGCTGCTGCTGAACCGCAGAGGCTACGCGACGTTTGTCATGTGCCGGTCCTGCGGCTATACGGCCGCCTGTCCGCATTGCGAGATCGCGCTGACGTATCATCGGGGCTCGCAAAACTTGCGCTGCCACTACTGCGGTTATTCGGAGGCCGAGCCGAAAATCTGTCCGAGCTGCGAGAGTCCGCACATCCGTTTTTTCGGGACGGGCACGCAGAAGGTGGAGGAGGCGCTGGCCGCGACGTTCCCGGGCATTCGCGTCATACGGATGGACGTGGACACGACGTCGGAAAAAGACTCTCACGAGCGCTGGCTGACCGAGTTTCGCGAGCGCCGCGCGGACGTGCTGCTCGGCACGCAGATGGTGGCGAAGGGGCTGGATTTTCCGTATGTGACGCTGGTCGGGGTGCTGGCCGCGGACGCGGCTCTGCGTCTGCCGGACTTCCGCGCTTCCGAGCGCACGTTCCAACTGCTGACGCAGGTGGCCGGACGGGCCGGTCGCCATGAGCTGCCGGGCGAGGTGATCATCCAGACGTACGACCCCGAGCACGAGTCCGTTACCTCCGCTCAAGGGCACGATTATCTCGGCTTCGCGGAGCGGGCGCTCGTGCTGCGCAAGCAGCTCGGTTATCCTCCGTATGGCCGGCTGATCTCCGTCACCTTTTCCCACGAGTCGGTTCCGATGCTGCTCTCGATCGGTCAGCAGTTCGCCTCCGGACTGCGCGACAAAGCGGATGCGCTCGGCATTCGCCGGGACTTCGATCTGGGCGGCGCGGCGGCAATGGAGGTGCTCGGGCCAGTCGCTTCTCCGATCGCGAGATTGAAAGATCGCTACAGGTTTCAATGTATGGTAAAATATCGGGGAGACATGGATGCGAGCCGTCTCGTAGCGGAGACGCTGGGCGCTATGTCGGATGCGGTCAAAAAAGGCGGCGTGCTGGTCAGCGTCGACGTAGACCCGCAAATGATGCTTTGAGAGGAAGTTCAAAAAGTCCGGTTTTGATCACGAAGTTGATGCCGGGAAGCGGATTCGACGTCGAATCTTGCATTCAGCCGGGCCTTCCGGTGCTCACGTAGGTTTGCCTACGCTAAGCGATCGCTTCCTCGGTCCCTAAGCTTCTCTCAACCGAAAGCCGACTTGTTGAACGAGGCAGTACAAACGTCTGTAACGAAAAGGAAGGGTGCCGTTATGTCCATTCGGTTAATCGTGAAACACCCCGACCCCGTGCTCCGGGAACGAGCGCAGGAAGTGACGAAATTCAATGCCAATCTGCACAAGCTGCTGGACGACATGGCGGATACGATGTACGACGCCGACGGCGTTGGCCTTGCGGCCCCGCAGATCGGCATTTCGAAACGGGTTATCGTCGTTGATGTCGGAGACGAACACGAGCTCATCGAGATGGTCAATCCCGAAATCGTCCTCACGGAAGGCGAGCAGCTTGGGCCGGAAGGCTGTCTGAGCATCCCGGGCCTTCAGGGCGACGTTAAGCGGGCGAACCGGACCGTAATCCAGGGACAGGACCGACACGGCAAGCCGATCCAATACGATAGCACGGAGTTTTTGTCCAGGGCGTTCCAGCACGAAATCGATCATCTGAACGGCGTTCTGTTCATTGACATGGCGGAATCCGTGTACGAGGCGCGCAAACCGGAAGAGCAGGAACCGGATAAAGATCAGGATCAGGAGCAGGATGGAGATTAAAATGAAGATTTTGTTTATGGGAACGCCGCAGTTCGCGGTGCCTTCGCTGGAGGCACTGCTGGAGCGCGGCTACGAGGTTGCGGCAGTCGTGACGCAGCCGGATCGGCCTAAAGGCCGCAAAAGAGAGCTGACGCCGTCGCCCGTCAAAGCGTTTGCGCTCGAACGAGGCCTGCCGGTGCTGCAGCCGGAGAAGCTGCGCTCGCCTGAGGGCGTCGCCGCCGTGACGGAGGCAGCGCCGGATTTGATCGTGACGGCCGCGTACGGGCAAATATTGCCGAAGGCGGTGCTCGATCTGCCTCGTCTCGGGTGCATCAACGTGCATGGCTCGCTGCTTCCGAAGTATCGCGGAGGGGCGCCGATCCAGCGTTCGATCATCAATGGCGAGAAGACGACCGGCGTAACGTTGATGTATATGGCGGAAGGACTCGACACCGGGGATATGATCGCCAAGGTCGAGGTGCCGATTCGGGACGAAGATACGGCGGGCACGATCTTCGATAAGCTGAGCGAGGCGGGAGCGAAGCTGCTGCTCGAATGGCTGCCGCGGATCGAAGGCGGTTCGGCGGGCCGCACGCCGCAGGCTGACGACGAGGCGACCTATGCGCCGAATTTGTCCCGCGAGGACGAGAAGCTGGAATGGAGCCAAAGCTCGCGGCGGATTTTCGACCGGGTGCGCGGGCTCAATCCGATGGCCGGCGGATTTACGCATTTGGACGGAGAAGTGTTCAAGGTGTGGGGCTGCGCCGTTCCTGGCCCGTCGGATGCCGAGCTGCGTTCCGAGTGGGCTGCTTTCGCTCCCGGCGCGGTTTTGGAGACGGGCGCTTTCGGCATTCGCGTGCGAACGGGAGACGGCAGCATCGTGCTGACGGACGTCCAGCCCGCCGGCAAAAAAGCGCTGAAAGCGGCGGAGTTCGCCAAAGGAGCCCGTCTGGCTCCCGGCAAGACGCTCGGGTAACCCCGGGCTTTTTTTGATCGATTGGCGCCGTTTGGGCGATTACTCGTTCCGTTGATTGCAGGGACGCGGCGAATGTGGAAATAACGGTCCGAGAGGCCGCTAAATGGCGGTGAACGTGGACGAAGGCTGGATTAACGGTCCGAGAGGCCGTTAAATGGCAGCGAACGTATAAGAATGTGGGAATATTAGTCTGCGAGACCGTTAAGTGACGGTGCGCACGTGAAAATAGATGCGTTCGTTAGGCCGATAACGCAACTAATTCGGCTAATGCGTGTATTAAGAAATCATGCGAGATAAGGATGCGAAGGATGACGAAGACGATTCGAATGCCCGGCGGCAAGCCGCAAAGCGCGCGCGAAGTGGCGATGAGCGTGCTGCATAACGTGGAGACGCGGGGAGCGTACAGCGGGCTGGAGCTGAATCAGACGCTGCAGGCGGCGGGATTGTCCCGCCCGGACGCGGCGCTGGCGACCGAGCTGGCGTACGGGACGATTCAGCGGCTCAATACGATTGATTACGCTCTGCAAAGCCGGGTGAAGGGCTGGCCCAACAAAATAGAGCCGTGGGTGCGGGCGCTGCTGAGAATGAGCTACTATCAGCTGCGATGGCTGACCCGCGTGCCCGCGCACGCGGTCGTCGACGAGGCGGTCACGATTGCGAAGAAGCGCGGCCACGCCGGGATCGGCGGCCTGGTTAACGGCGTGCTGCGCGCCGTGCTCCGGGAAGGCTTCGCCGCGCCGCTGCCGCGGGACTTGCCGGCCGCGAAGAGAATTTCGCTCGAGCACAGCCATCCGCTCTGGCTGGTCGAGCGATGGATTGCGGAATTCGGCGAAGCGGCCGCCGAACGGATGTGCGCGGCCAACAACGAGCCGCCGCATCTGTCCGCACGGATCAATCCGCTGCGGACAACGCGCGAACGGCTGCTCGCGGAGATGGCGGACGCCGGTTTCGAGGCCGTCCCGTCCCCGCTGACGCGGGAGGGGATTGTCGCGATCCGTGCGGGCAATCTTGTCCATACCGACTGGTACAAGCAAGGGTTTCTGACGATACAGGACGAGAGCTCGATGCTCGTAGCTTCCGTCGCCGATCCGCGTCCCGGGATGAAGGTGCTCGACTGCTGCGCCGCCCCGGGAGGCAAAACGACGCACCTGGTCGAGAAGATGCGCGACGAAGGAAGCGTTACGGCCAACGACGTCCATCCCCACAAGGAGGCGCTGATCCGGCAGCAGGCCGAACGACTCGGCCTTGAAAGCGTGCGGACGACGACCGGCGACGCGCTGGAGCTGGCCGGCAAGCTGGATCCGGAATCGTTCGACGTCGTGCTGCTCGACGCGCCGTGCTCCGGTCTGGGCGTCATTCGCCGCAAGCCGGAGATCAAGTGGAACAAATCCGCCGCGGATATCGCGGCCCTGTCGGAGCTGCAAAGCCGGCTGCTGGAACGGGTTCAATCGCTCGTCAAACCCGGTGGAACGCTCGTGTACAGCACGTGCACGATCGCTGCGGAGGAGAACGAGGAGACGGTTCGCGGCTTTCTGCGGCGGCACCCGGAGTTTGCGCTCGATCCCGGCGGCTGGCCGGAGGAGACGCTTGAGCCCATTCGCGCGAAGGGGCTTTTGGCGGAGCCTTTTGCAGGCATGCTGCAGCTGCTTCCCGACGCGTTCGGAAGCGACGGTTTCTTCATCGCGAGGCTGCGGAAGCAAAGCGGATAATTTTATGATAAAATGTACGAATGGTGGTGACGAAGTTGGAGAAAGTCAAAGACAAGGATAAGGAACAACTCAATCCGTTTATTTACGATTTATCCTTGGAGCAAATCCAGGAATGGATCAAGGAGCAGGGGGAACCCGCTTTCCGGGCGGGACAGATATTCGACTGGCTGTACGTAAAGAGAGTGAATTCGTTCGAAGAAATGACGAACCTGCCGAAGCCGCTCAGAGACAAGCTTGCCGCAAGCTTCCGGTTCGTGACGCTGACGGAGCTCGCCAAGTTCGAGTCGAAGGACGGCACGGTCAAATTTCTGTTCGGCCTGCAGGACAACCATGCGATCGAGACGGTCATTATGCGGCACAACTACGGCAACAGCGTCTGCGTAACGACGCAGGTCGGCTGCCGGATCGGCTGCACGTTCTGCGCTTCGACGCTGGGCGGACTGAAGCGCAGTCTGACGGCGGGCGAGATTATCGCTCAAGTCGTGAAGGCGCAGCAAATTCTCGATCCGCTGGACGAGCGGGTGTCGAGCATCGTCATTATGGGCATCGGCGAACCTTTTGAAAATTACGACGCGACGATGAGCTTCCTGCGAACGATGATTCATCCGAAAGGGCTCAATATCGGAGCCAGACATATTACGGTGTCGACGAGCGGCATCGTGCCGAACATGATCCGCTTTGCCGACGAGAACACGCAGATCAATCTGGCGATTTCCATTCACGCGCCGAACGACGCGCTGCGCTCGAAGCTGATGCCGGTCAACCGCAGATATCCGTTCGCGGACGTCATCGACGCCTGCAAATACTATATCGAGAAAACGGGAAGAAGGATTACGTTCGAATACGCGCTGATCGGGGGCATGAACGATCGGCCCGAGCATGCGGAAGAGCTCGGAGACGTGCTGCAGGATATGCTGTGCCACGTCAATCTGATTCCCGTCAACTATGTGCCGGAGCGCAATTACGTCAGAACGCCGCGGGACGATATTTTCGAATTTCAGAGAGTGCTCCAGAAGAAAAACGTAAACGTGACGATCCGCCGGGAACAAGGACACGACATCGCGGCGGCATGCGGCCAATTGCGAGCGAAGCATATGGAGACGACGACGGGGTGATGCGAGATGTTAACGGTATTGCGAAGTCATGTCGGCAAAGTCCGGCAAGTCAATGAAGATCAGGCTTGGAGCGGCTCTCTTGCCGGAGGGTGGACCGCGGCGATCGTGGCCGACGGAATGGGCGGCCATCGCGCCGGCGACGTGGCGAGCTCCCTTGCCGTGGACAGTCTGGTCCAGTCGCTGCAAGCGTGGGAGCACTCGGCGTCCGCCGCCGACGGCGTCCCCAAGCTCCAGGAGATCATACGCCAGGCGAACAAAGCGGTGTTCGAGACGGCGTCGCTCAATGAACAGTATCACAATATGGGCACGACCGTCGTGATGGCGATGATTCGCGAGAACGCCGGACTGATCGGCCATATCGGAGACAGCCGGGCCTACCGTCTGCGGGACGGACGGCTTGAGCAGCTGACGGAAGACCACACGCTCGTTAACGAGCTGACGAGATCCGGGCAGCTAAGCCCGCAGGAGGCCGCCCATCATCCGCGCCGCAACGTGTTGACCAGAGCGCTCGGCACGGACCGCGAGGTCGAGGCCGACATCCAGGTGATCGATTGGAGGAGCGGGGACGTGCTGCTGCTGTGCAGCGACGGACTCAGCGGCTTGGTGGAGCATTCGGAAGTGCAGGCCGAGCTGGAGCGTTCCGAGGCGGAGCTGGACCAGCAGGCCCAGCGCTTGATCGATCTCGCGCTGCTGGCCGGCGGAGACGATAACATTACGGTTGCGCTTGTCGCGGACGACACGCGGGCACAGGCCGCGGGAGGAGGATCGGCATGATCGGACATACGCTTGGCGGACGTTACGAACTGCTGGCCCGAGTCGGCGGCGGCGGCATGGCGCTCGTCTATAAAGCCCGGGATTTGCTGCTTAACCGTTTCGTGGCCGTGAAGGTGCTGCGCCAGCAGTTCACCCACGACGACGACTTCGTCAAGAGATTCCGTCGCGAGGCGCAGGCCGCCGCTTCGCTGTCGCATCCGAATATCGTCAGCATCTACGACGTCGGACAAGTCGACGACACGCATTATATCGTCATGGAATTCGTCGACGGCGCCAACCTGAACGAAATCATTCGCGAACGGGCGCCGCTGCAAGCGGAGGAAGCGGTGAGAATCGCCGTGGAAATCTGCGACGCGCTGGAGCACGCCCATCATAATCAAATCATCCATCGCGACATTAAACCGCACAACATATTGATCGGCAACAACGGCCGCGTCAAGGTGACCGACTTCGGCATCGCCCGGGCGGTTACTTCTTCGACGATTACCCAGACGGGCTCGGTCATCGGCTCCGTCCACTATTTCTCCCCCGAGCACGCCAAGGGCGTCGCAACCGGGGAGAAGTCGGACCTGTACTCGCTCGGTATCGTGCTGTACCAGATGCTGACCGGAAGATTGCCGTTTCTGGGCGAAAGCCCGATCAGCGTCGCGCTGAAGCATCTGCAGGAGCCGTTCGAGCAGCCGCGGCTGGTCAACCCGTATATCCCGCAAAGCGTGGAAAATATTATTTTGCGGGCGATGCGCAAAAATCCCCAGGAGCGTTACCAGTCGGCCAAGGAAATGCAGCGCGACCTCGAGACGTGCATGCGGCCGGACCGGCTCAACGAACCGGCGCGGCATTACGAGAGCGACGAAGAGGACGAACGGGACAAGACGAAGGTCGTGCCGGCCATTCGGCCGGACATGCGCAATACGATCGAAGCTCCGTCCGTCAAAGCCTCCTCCGCGGAGGAACGCTGGAACGAGGACGAAGCGGACGGACGCAAGCGCAAATGGGTGCTGCCGACCGTTCTGGGCGTCATCGCCGTCGTGCTCATCGGCGTGCTGATCTGGGCGGTCTCGCTGCTCAAGGACGTGACCAACGACGACGTTCCGGTTCCGGACGTGATCGGCAAAGAAGAGATGGAGGCGGTTGAAATATTGACCGCGGCCGGGTTCCAGATCATGGATCCGACGGTGTACAAGGAAGTGGAAGACGAAGAGGACGATGGCCGCGTGATCGACCAGTCGAAGAAGAAGGACACGGTCGCCAAGGAAGGCTCGCCGATCCAGCTGACGGTCGGCAAGGCGAAGGAGCTTCCGCTCATGCCGAGCTTTGTCGGACAGCAGTACGATACGGCCGTCGCCCAGCTGCAGGCGATGGGGGTCAACGCGAACAACATCATTCCGAGCGAAAAGTATAACGAGAGCGAGCCGGGAACCATTCTCGACCAGATTCCCGCAGCGGAAGCGAAGTTTGATCCGACCTCCGCGACGACGAAAATTACGCTTGTCATCAGCAAAGGCGAAGAAGCGTTCCCGATGCCGGATTTGATCGGCAAGACCGAGGCCGAGGCCAAAGCGATGATCGAGCGGCAGGATCTGGTGCTGCAGGAGGTGTACCGCGAGCCGAGCTACAGTACGCCGAAGGACGAAGTGTTTAAGCAGTTCCCGGCCAACAAGGACGAGATGGTCACTCCGAAAACGAAGGTGCAGATTTGGGTGAGCAGCGGTTATCCGGTGGACGCCTTGGAGAAGAAGCTGACCGTCACGGTCTCTCCGGCCGTGGAAGGGCAGCCGAGCGACATCAAGATCGTGTATTCCGACGCGACGGGAGACAATATCGAGAGCGTATCGAAGAGGATCAGCTCGACGACCTCGTTCCCGGTCACGCTGGTGCTGTCTCCGGATAAGACGGGGCTGATCACCATTATGCGCGACGGCAACTTCTGGAGGTCCGAGCCCGTCTACTACGACGACAGCCACATTCCGGCAACGACGTCTCCGGACCCCGATCCGGGCAGTTCGGGAGAAGAGGATCCGCCTTCGGAAAGCCCTTCGGAAGAAGTGACGGACAACGGGTTTCAAGAGGACACGGAAGGGCAGTGACCCGCGCTCGAGCGGAGTCGGTCCAGGGGTTGCAAAGGAGCTGGATGGGAGTGCCCGAGGGCATTATCGTTAAAGCGTTAAGCGGTTATTATTACGTGCAGGGCGAGGACGGCGGAGCGCCGGTGCAGTGCCGGGGCAGAGGCATCTTCAAGAAGCGGGGCGAGTTCCCGCTTGTCGGAGACCGAGTCGGGTACAGCGAGACGGAGAACGGGGAAGGGACGGTCGAGGCGATTAGGCCTCGTTCGTCCCAGCTCGCGCGTCCGCCGGTTGCCAACGCCGATCTCGCCGTGCTCGTGTTTTCCGTCGTCAGGCCGGAGCTGAATCTCGGCCTGCTCGACAAGTTTCTCGTGCACATTGAACATGCCGGGCTGGACGCGGCGATCGTCTTCACGAAGCTGGACCGGATTCCGGAAGGGGAGGAAGGCGAGCGCATTCGCCGCGACGTCGCGTCCGCGGAGGAGTTGTATTCCTCGATCGGATACCGGGTGTTGAAGACAAGCGCTCACCGGGGCGAAGGATTGGATGAGCTGAGAGCGGCTCTGGCCGGACATATCAACGTGCTCGCCGGCCAATCCGGCGTCGGCAAGTCGTCCCTCGTCAACGCGCTCGTGCCCGGACTCCGGCTGGAGACGAACGAGATCAGCGACAAGCTGGGGCGCGGCAAGCACACGACGCGGCATGTGGAGCTCGTTCCGGTCGCCGGAGGTGGCTATTTGGCCGATACGCCGGGCTTCAGCCAGCTCGATTTTGCCGAGCTCGGCATCGACGAGATCGGCTCCTGCTTTCGCGAGTTCGCGCAGCGGTCGTCCTCTTGCAAATTCAGGGGCTGCACGCATATCCACGAGCCGCAATGCGCCGTATTGGAGGCCAAGGAGCAAGGACTGATCGCGGCCAGCCGCTACGACAATTACGTCGGCTTCATGGCGGAATGGAAAGATAACAAGCGGAGGTACTGACATGACGATTATCGCGCCATCCATTCTCGCTTCGGACTTCTCCCGGCTCGGAGAAGAAATTCGCAGCATTGAAGCTGCCGGGGCGGATTGGGTACATATCGATATTATGGACGGGCATTTCGTGCCGAACCTGACGTTCGGACCGCCGATCGTGGAGATGATCCGTCCGGTGACGAAGCTGATCTTCGACGTTCATCTGATGGTGGAGAGCCCGCAATCGCTGTTCCCGGCGCTGGCCAGAGCCGGCGCCGAGCGGGTGACGGTACATCCCGAGGCTTGCGTCCATCTGCATCGCACGTTGACGGAAGCGAAGGAATTGGGCATGAAGGCGGGAGTGGCGTTAAATCCGCATACGCCTTTGTCGGTGCTGGAGTATATGCTGGACGAGATCGATCTCGTTCTCATAATGACGATCAACCCCGGATTCGGGGGCCAGAGCTTCCTGCCGGCGATGCTGCCCAAGCTGCGCGATTTGCGCGCCATGCTGCGGCGGCACGGCAAGGACGACATTCACGTTCAGGTCGACGGGGGCATCAACGCCGATACCGCGGCGCTCGTCAAGGAAGCCGGAGCGGACTCCATCGTGGCGGGCACTTATATATTCGGCCATGCCGACCGGGCGGCGGCGATCGCTGCGCTGCGCTGACAATTTGTCTGGCATAGGACAAAACTTCCTCCGCATACATTGTAATCAGTAGCGGGTTTCGACGGTGGAAAGGGGCCTGCGAGGGTTTAGCCTGCGGAGGAGGGATGGGACGATGAAATTTTACACCATCAAGCTGCCGAAATTTTTGGGTGGCTTCGTCAAAGCGATTCTCAACACTTTTCATAAAAATTGACGCCTTGTAGTAGGCAAGCATAAAAAGAAAACCGTCAGACGAGTCTGACGGTTTTTCCTCATGGCCGAACTGCGAATCCTTATACGCGGGTTACCGCGCCGGATTTCAGAGCTTTGGCGCTGACATATACGCGCTTCGGCTTGCCGTTCACCAGAATACGCACTTTTTGTACGTTGACCCCCCAAGTACGGCGGGAAGTGTTGTTCGCGTGAGACTTGTGGTTGCCCGAACCTGGCGTTTTCCCCGTGATATAACATTTGCGAGCCATTAAATACACCTCCTTGCCACGTCCATACAAATACTTTCCTATCTTAGCATAGCGCGTATCCGGATGCAACGAAAAATGCGCATATTGAAAGCCTTTACGGTAGATTCGCCAGAAATGACCGCTTTACGGCTTCATTCTCCCGTTTTTTTATAGTACAATGGGGTATAGTCCATAATAAGCCATAAAGGAGTGATTTTCCATGCCTCTGCAGCTCGTCTCGGAGAACGGAAAGATTGATGTAGCAGACCAAGTGATCGCCGTGGTTGCCGGTTCGGCGGCGTTGGATTGTTATGGACTGGTCGGCATGGCGTCCCGCAAAGGCCTGAAGGACGGGATCGCGGAGATGCTCGGACGGGAAAACCTGTCGCGCGGCGTAGAAGTCCGCCAGGAAGGCGAACAGATCCATCTCGATCTGTACGTGATCGTCAGCTATGGAACGAGAATTTCCGAAGTGGCCCATAACATTCAATCCAAGGTGAAGTACGTGCTGGAAGAAGTGGTCGGCTTGCGGGTCGATCAGGTGAACGTGAACGTTCAAGGAGTGCGGATTCTGAAGTAGTATTTTGAGGGAAGGGGAATCATCATTGGGTAAGCGCTTCTTGAACGGAAACGAATGGGCGGCCATGATCTTCCTCGGCGCGGAGAGACTGTCCCGCAACGAGGAACGCGTTAACGCCCTTAACGTATTTCCCGTGCCGGACGGCGACACGGGAACGAATATGAACTTAACGATGTCGGCCGGCGTGGCCGAATTAAAAAATAAGCCTTCCGAAGAAGTCGGCAGGGCGGCCGAAGTGCTGTCCAAAGGCCTTCTGATGGGCGCAAGAGGCAATTCGGGCGTCATTCTGTCCCAATTGTTCCGCGGTTTCGCGCGCGCGATTTCGGGTCAACGCGAGCTCACGGCGACTTTGTTCGCCAATGCTCTGCAACAGGGAGTTGATACCGCTTACAAGGCGGTTGTCAAGCCTGTGGAAGGAACGATTCTTACGGTGGCGAGAGAAGCGGCCAAGCACGGGCTGACGGTATCGCGCAAGACGGCGGATTTGACCGAACTGATGCGCGAAGTGTACGCCAAGGCGCAGGAAACGCTCGCCCGCACGCAGGACATGCTGCCCGTGCTGAAGCAGGTGGGGGTCGTGGATTCGGGCGGGCAGGGACTCGTATACCTCTACGAGGGTTTCGTCGATTATTTGGGCGGCAGCGCCCCCGCTTCCGATTCGGAGGCGCGAGCGCCCGAAGCGCAGCCTGCGCCTTCCTTCGCTTCCGCGGCGGCGCCGGAGCGCAAGCCGGTCTCGCCGGGAACGTCCGCCCAAGCGAAAATAACGACGGAAAGCATCGCTTTTCCTTACGATATGGAGTTTTTCATTCAACGCTTTACGACGGCGGCTCCGTTCCCCGAACGCACTTTCAGGCAGGCGCTCGAACGCGACGGGGACTCGATCATTCTCATCGAGGACGACAACGTCGTCAAAGTGCACGTCCACTCGCGTCGTCCCGGCGACGTGCTGAACCTGGCGCTGGCGTACGGGGAGATTACGCAGATTCATATTCTGAACATGCAGGAGCAGCACCGCGAGCTGCTGGGGCAGCAGCGGGAAGCTCCGGCCGCGGGACAGCCGGTCGGACAGCCGTCCCCGGAAACCCGCAACGTCGATTACGCGCTTCCGGGCGTCGTCGATCTGCCTGCCGTTACCGCCTCCCCGGAGAGCGAGCCGAATCCCGACGTTTACGAACTGGCTTCCTACGGCGTCGTGGCGGTCAGCGTCGGCGACGGCAATGCGGAGCTGTTCCGCAGTCTGGGCGTCGACATCGTGCTCTCCGGCGGCCAGAGCATGAATCCGAGCACGGAGGATTTGCTCGGAGCCATTCATTCGTTGTCGGCGCATCATATCCTTGTGCTGCCGAACAATCCGAACGTCGTTATGGCGGCCAAGCAGGCGGCCGAGCTGGCGGAGCGTCCGGTAACCGTGCTGCCGACCCGCACGCTGCCGCAGGGCATGGCGGCGATGCTGGCGTTCCAGGAGAGCGAGCCGGAGCAGACGAACGTCGACAGAATGACGAAGGCCTTCGAGCGGGTCGTGACCGGCTCGGTCACGAAGGCGGTCAGGGATACCGAGATGGACGGCGTCCGGATCAAGGAAGGCCACTATATCGGCATTCAGGACAAGAAGATCGTCGTGTCGGACGAAGGCTTGGCGGAAACGGCCAAAGCGCTGCTCGGGGAGCTTATGACGACGGGCGGCGAAATTTTGACAGTGCTGACCGGCGAAGGCGCCGACGCGGAGCAGATCGAGGAGCTTGGGCGCTGGATCGGCGAGACGTACCCGGAGGCCGAAGTCGAGATTCACGAGGGCGGACAGCCTCTGTATCCTTATCTGTTCGCGGTCGAACCGTAAAATTCCATGTGAGGTTGGAGGAGACGCGCTATGGCATCGGTTGTTCTGGTTACGGACAGCACTGCGGACATTCCGCGGGCGACAAGGGAAAAGCTTGGCATCGAGATGGTGCCTCTGAAGGTGAACTTCGGCGAAGAGAGCTACCTGGACAACGTTGAGCTGCAGCCGGCGGAATTTTACGCGAAGCTGGCCGGCTTCGGCAAGCTTGCGACCTCCTCGCAGCCTTCGCCGGCCGATTTTCACGACGTGTACAAGAGGCTGACGGACGAAGGCCATGCGGTCGTCTCGATTCAGCTGTCGAGCGCGATGAGCGGCACGTACCAATCCGCGACGATCGCCAAGTCGATGCTGGACGACGATGCCGACGTGACGGTCATCGATTCGAAGTCCGCTTCCTTCGGCTACGGCAGGCTTGTCGTCAGAGCCGCCGAGCTGGCGCAGGCCGGCGCGGGCAAAGCGGAGATCGTCGCCGAGGTCGAGAGGATGCGCTCGGAGCTTCGTCTCTATTTTCTCGTGGACACGCTCGAATATTTGCAGAAAGGCGGCCGCATCGGCAAAGCTTCGGCCGTGCTCGGATCGCTGCTGAACATTAAGCCGATTCTGTCGATCGACAAGGAAGGCTTCGTCTATCCGTTCGATAAGGCGAGAGGCCAGAAGCGGGCGATGGCTCGCATCGCCGAGGTGCTGGAATCCGATCTGAAGGAGACGCCGGTCCATCTGGCGATCGCCACGACGCCGGGCTTCACGAACGGCGCCGCCGAGATGGCCGAGCTGCTCAAAAGCAGGCTTAACGTGCAGCAATACGAGGAGGCCGAGATCGGGCCGGTCATCGGCGCGCACGCCGGGCCGGGAACGATCGGACTGTTCATTTTCCCGCTGGGCTCCTGATCTAGGGTGTGTATGCAAACCCGCTCAGGGGCATCTTTCACCGCCTTTTCGCCCCCTGCTGCGTCACTTTTGCTTGACGTACCCCCGGTACGCCTTCACAAAAGTTCCTTGCATGGAACGAAAATTCGGCAATATTTGCTGTCCTCGGAGGTTGCATACACGCCCTAGGCAAGATTATAAAGAGGTTGGTCTTATGTCGATATCCTTGTTTCAAATTCCTCTGACGAAACTTCAAGGCGTGGGTCCCCGCAAAGCGGGGGAGCTCCACGCCTTGGGCATTTCCACCGTCGGAGAGCTGATCGAATATTATCCGTTCCGGTACGAGGACTACCGCATCCGCGATCTGCGCGAGGTGAAGGACGGCGAGAAAATCACGATTCAGGGGACGATCGCCTCGCTCCCCACGCTGCAGAGGTACGGGGGCAAGTCGCGCCTGATCTGCCGCGTGACGGTCGACGCGACGCTCGTGACCGCCGTCTGGTTCAATCGGGCGTTCCTGAAGGAGCAGCTTACGCTCGGGCGGGAGATTACGCTGACCGGCAAATGGGACCAGCGCCGCCGGCAGCTGACCGCGGCGGATTCGGAATTTCCGGATCGCGGCGGCGCGAAGACGGGCACCTTGCAGCCGGTCTATTCCGTCGGAGGCGACATTACGCAGTCCGCGATCAGGAGCCTGATCGACAAGGCGTTAACCCAGTTCGGAGCGTTCATTCCGGAAATTCTGCCCGAGGAGCTGACGGACAAGCACGGACTGATGGCCCGCAAGGACGCGATCGCGGGCATCCACAGACCGGAGAACACGAAGGACGGACAGGAAGCCAGACGCCGGATGGTGTACGAGGAGCTGTTCCTGTTCCAATTAAAGCTTCAGGCTTACCGGGCGATGCATTCGAGGAAGACGGACGGACTCGTTCACGCCGTCGACAACGACGAAATCCGCGCGTTCGTCGGAGCGCTTCCGTTCGAGCTGACCGGCTCGCAAAAGCAGGTGATCAACGAAATTTTGCACGATATGAAGCAGCCTTACGTCATGAACCGGCTGCTGCAGGGCGACGTCGGCTCGGGCAAAACGGTCGTGTCGGCGGTGGCGCTGTACGCAACGGTGCGCGCGGGGCATCAGGGCGCGTTGATGGTGCCGACGGAAATTCTGGCCGAGCAGCACGCCCGGTCGCTTGGCCGCATGTTCGAGCCTTATGGGATCCAGGTGGGCTTGCTTACCGGCAGCCTGACCGAGCGCAAGCGGCGGGATTTGATCGCGTCGCTGCAGATGGGCTTGCTCGATATCGTCGTCGGCACGCACGCCCTTATTCAGGAGGACGTGTTCTTCCGCAGCCTCGGTCTCGTCGTAACCGACGAGCAGCATCGGTTCGGGGTTAACCAGCGCAGCATTCTCAGGCGCAAAGGGATGAACCCGGACGTGCTGACGATGACCGCGACGCCGATTCCGCGAACGCTGGCGATTACCGTGTTCGGCGATATGGACGTCTCGACGCTGCGGGAGCGTCCGAAAGGCCGCAAACCGATCAAGACGTATTCGGTCAAACACGAGATGATGGACCGGGTGCTCGGTTTTATTCGCAAAGAAGCGTCGCTCGGCCGGCAGACGTTCTTCATCTGCCCGCTGATCGAGGAGTCGGAGAAGCTCGACGTCCAGAACGCGATCGATTTGCATATCCAGCTCTCCCAGGCTTTGCCCGAGCTGACGATCGGACTGCTGCACGGCCGGATGACCGCGGCGGAGAAAGAAGGAACGATGGCGGAGTTCGCCGCGGGGAACACCCACGTGCTGGTCTCCACGACGGTGATCGAGGTCGGCGTGGACGTGCCGAACGCGACGCTGATGATCGTCATGGACGCGGACCGCTTCGGTTTGTCCCAGCTTCATCAGCTGCGCGGCCGGGTCGGTCGGGGCGAGCATCAGTCGTACTGCATTCTGATCGCCGATCCGAAATCGGAAAACGGACAGGAGAGAATGCGGGCGATGACGGACACGGACGACGGCTTCGAGATTTCCCGCAGAGACTTGGAAATTCGCGGGCCGGGAGAGTTTTTCGGGACGAAGCAGAGCGGGATGCCGGAATTCCGGCTGGCCAACCTGCTGAACGATTTCGAGGTGCTGGAGCAGGCCAGGGACGACGCGGCCGCGCTTACGTCGACGGAAGCGTTCTGGTCCTCTCCCGCGTACGGGGGGCTGAGAGACTATTTGGCGCGCGAGTCGCAGCTGCGGGACGAGCCGCTGGACTAGGCGGTGTCATCGCGCGCCCGTCTGCGGCATAAGATGTACTTAGCAGCCGCAGGAAGGAGCGTGACCCTCGTTGAACCCGGGGTACCAGAAGTTCGGCATCAAGAGGGAATTCGTCGAGCGCGTAAAGTTGAAAATGAAAAATCCCGCAGTCAAGGAAAAAATCAAAGCGCATATGGAGGGAGCGACGAAATACGATCTCCAGGATCGCGCCAAGGTGAGAAGATGGGTGAAGACGTTCGCCAAAATATTGAGCGAACCGCTCACGGAGACGCAGGAGGATCAGCTCGTCAACTTCGTTATCGCGCAGAAGATCGATCCCAATAACATGCTTCATCTGCTCAAGCTGTATACGATGTTCAGATAACGCCAGCCGCGAAGGCTGTCTCGCAAGCCGGTTAAGCCGTCTCTATTTTCAGGGACCGCTCGGCTGCGAGGCAGCCTTCCGACGTTTTAAAATATACGGCTACCCCGTGAGGTCTGTCCAAGCATACTTGTCAATTGGACATACACTATACCAACTTCACAACGAAGGAGGTTATCAGAATGGGTAGATTTTTAGATTTGCGCAGTTCGATGAATGCGGGCGCATCCGGCTTCCCGGGCGTTCCGGTCTCTGCGACGCCCGCGCTGTTCGGCGTAATCGGCTTGCAGACGGACAACGTCACGAACAAGGTCATCACGCTGACCGGGATGGTCGGCGTCAGCGCCCTTCTCCTCGGCACGACTTTTTCCATTCAAATCTGCCGCGGCACGACGGTCTACAATCCGGCCAACGTCATCTATACGCTGGTACAAAATGTGCGTCTCTCCGCATTCGCCGATACGTACGCCTTTACCGCGCAGGACTTACTCGCTCCGGCCGCCGCCGAGACGATCTATTCCGCGTTTATATTCGGCGGAAACCTGTTGGGCCTGCTGTTCACGGGAGAGAGAGTCGGACCGGAAGTGTTCTGGGGCGTGGCCTCCCAAGGCGCTCCGGGCTAATCCTTTCATACGCTTTGCACGGGTCGGCAACGATGTTGCCGGCTTTATTTTTTTGATTAGGATGCCTCGCCACCACCTGTCCAAGCGGAGAAGGCGAACGAGACATAAAATGGGACAGAGGTCGGAATGAGGAGGGATAAGGTGATCACCATCAGTCTGTGCATGATTGTGCGCGACGAAGAGGAAGTGCTTGCCCGCTGTCTGGATTCCGTGCACGATCTCGTAGACGAGATCGTCATCGTGGACACCGGCTCGACGGACCGGACGAAGGATATTGCCGCCCGATATACGGATCGTATCTACGATTACGAATGGACCGACCATTTTGCCGACGCGCGCAATTACTCCTTTTCGTTCGCTACCCAAGACTACGTCCTGTGGCTGGATGCCGACGATTATTTTCTCGAGAAGGACCGCTTGAAGATTAAACAGCTGAAGCAGGAGCTCGACTCCGCGGTCGACTCGGTCGTCATGGAGTACCACCTGGCGTTCGACGGCTACGGCAATCCGCTGGCGATGTCGCGCCGCAACCGGATCGTCAAGCGAAGCAGGCAGTTTCGCTGGTACAATCCGGTCCACGAGTATTTGCTCGTCGACGGCAATTACTACTTGACCGACATCGCCGTCTCTCACGGCAGGGTGCATGAGAACACGGGGAGAAACCTGCGCATTCTCGAGCAGATCGTGGAGCGGGACGGCGAGGTGACGGGGCGGGATATTTTCTATTACGCCAACGAGCTGTCCGACGCGGGCAGATTCTCCGAGGCGGCCGAGCAGTATCGGCGTTTCCTCGATCAGCCGGTCGAATATTTCGAGGACAATCTGACGGCCTGCGCGCGCTTGTCCGCCTGCTATCATCAGCTCGGCCGGTTCGATCTGAAGCTGACGGCGCTGCTGGAATCGCTCGTTCACGAGCTGCCGCGCGCGGATTTCTGCTGCTCGATCGGCCAGTGTTTTCTGGAGAAGGAGGATTTCGGCAAGGCGATTTACTGGTTTAAGCTGGCGCTGGAGCAGGAGAGGCCGCCCGATCATCACTTCGGTGTGCTTAACCTCATCTGCTGGACCTGGCTTCCCCATCTCCAGCTGTGCATCTGCTACGGCATGACGGGAGAACTGGAGCTGGCCTACGAGCACAACGAGAAGGCGCTCGCTTACTTGCCCGACGACGCGAACCTGCTGCAAAACAAGGCCAAAATCGAGCAGGCGCTCGGCCTCGGGGGAGCTGAACCGGAATGACGACGAGCATCATTATGGCGACCTACAACCAGTTGGCCATGACGAAGCGCGCCATCGCCAGCATCCGCAAGCACACGCCCGCTTCATCTTACGAGCTGATCGTCGTCGACAACGCGTCCTCGGACGGCACGGCCGAATGGCTGGCGCAGCAGCCGGACGTGAAGCTGCTGCGCCAGCCGAAGAACGTCGGCTTTCCCGCCGCGTGCAACATCGGAGCGGCAGCTGCCGAAGGAGATTGCTTGCTGCTGCTGAACAACGATACAGTCGTCACCCCCCGCTGGCTGGAGCAGCTGACGCGGGCGCTCGACAGCGACGAGCGCGTCGGAGCGGTCGGTCCGATTACGAATTATGCCGGCTACGGCCAGATGATCGAGACGTCCTATCGCACGATGGACGAAATGCAGCGCTTCGCGGACGCTTACAACGTGTCCTCTCCCGGCCGGTGGGAGGAGCGGATGAAGCTGATCGGCTTCTGCCTGATGATCAAGCGGACCGCTTGGGAGGCGGCGGGGCCGCTGGACGAGAGCTACGGCATCGGCAACTACGAAGACGACGACTGGTGCGTAAGCGCCCGGCTGGCCGGGTTCCGGCTCCTGCTCTGCCGGGATACGTTTATTCATCACGAGGGGAGCGCTTCGTTTAGGCACGTCAAGGAAACCTATCGCAAAGCGATGCTGGAAAACGAAAAAACGTTCATGCGCAAATGGGGCTTTCACCCGCAAATTTCCGTGAACGTCCGCGACGACCTGCTGCGTCCGCTGCGGGCCTTGAAGCCCGGCATGAGCGTGCTGGAAGTCGGCTGCGGCTGCGGAGCCACGCTGCTGGAGCTGCGCAACCGTTACGGGAACGTGCGCCTGTTCGGGTGCGAGAACGAAGCTTCCGCCGCGAAAATCGCCGGGCTAGTCGCCGAAAAGGTATGGACGAATGACGAGGAAATCGAGATCCCGTCCGGAACGAAAGGCTTCGATGCGGTCGTGCTCAACGATATGCTGAGCGATCCCGCCCGGCTTCCCGTTCTGCAGCGCATCCATCGTCTGCTCAGGCCCGGGGGCATCGTGACGGCGAGCGCGCCGAACCGGCTGTTCGTCGATTACGTCAAAGCCTATCTGAAGCCGCTCAACCCCGTTCCGCGCGACGCCATGCTGTCCCGTTCCGAGTTCGAACGGCGGCTGCGGCAAGCCGGCTTCGGCGATATCGCGATCGAGCCGATCGCCGCGGAGGAAGCGGCGAAGCGGGAGATCGACGCGCTCTGCCAGCTTGCGGGCGAGGCGGGGCGAGACGAGTATGCGGCGATCTATTACGTAGCCTCCGCCGTTAAGGAGACTGCAGGCGAGCGGACAGCTTTCGGGAAAATCGGCGGGAAAGTGGGAAAAACCGCCGGAGCGGCAAGTCCGGTCGGCGCGGCGCCGGGCGGGGAGCCCGCAAGTCAACCGCCGGTTAACGAGGCTGCGGCAAATTATACGGAAGCGACGGTGAACGATTTGAGCTATTTGCCGAAGGCGCAGGAAGACGTCCCGTTTACGGGAGAAAGATTGATTCTCAGCTCGGCGGTGGCGGGGTCCCATCCCGACGTGCTGGCCGAGCATGTCTACCGCTACAGGCTCGCTCGCGGGCACTGCGTCGGCCGGCAGGTGCTGGATGCGGCTTGCGGCGCGGGATTCGGGGCGCGGATGCTGAAGGACGGAGGGGCGTCAAGCGTCACCGGGGTCGATATCGACGCGGCCGCGGTCGCGCTCGCCGGCAGGGACTACGGAGGAGAGGGCGTGAGCTTCCAGGTCGGCAACGTGCTGCAGCTCGCTTTCGCGAACGCGGTGTTCGATGTGGTCGTCTCGTTCGAGACGATCGAGCACGTGCCGGACGGCGCCGCCTGGCTGCGGGAGGCGGCGCGGGTGCTTCGTCCGGGAGGGCGGCTGATCATCTCCACGCCGAATCGGGATGTGACGAATCCGGACCGGCAGTTCGGCCAGCAGGTACGCAATCCTTACCACATCTTCGAATACAGCCTGGCCGAATTTATCGGCGAATTGTCCGTGCTGTACGACATCGAGGGCGTGTTCGGGCAGACGTTCGTCGGCCCTCACGGCCACGTCGCTCCCGAATGGCCGGACATCGCCGCGGCGGTGGGGGGAGATACGGAGATGGCGGGCTTTAATCCCGATATCATCCGCTTCTACGGTCCCGCCTCCTTAAGCCGCGTGAAGAACGCAAGGCCGGCATACGCGATCGCCGTGTGCCGCAAAAGATGAGCGAGGGGAGGAAGCGGAGCATGGCTGGCCGCAAGCGTCCGATGGCGGCGATCGACCGCCATCATTCCCGGCAGGACCGGACGGCTCATCGGCTGGCGGAGCGCGTCTTCCGCTCGTCGCGGACGTCGCTGATCAACAAGCTCGAAGCGTTCCCGCGCTTCGCCACGAAGCGCAGCGTCGCGCGGTTCCTGGCGCGATACGAAATTTACCGCGAGCTGCTCTCCGTGAACGGCAGCATCGTGGAGTGCGGCGTGTTTAACGGGGCGGGATTTTTCTCCTGGGCGCAGTTCGCGAACATTTTCGAGCCCTCCAACCATACGCGCAAAATCATCGGCTTCGACACGTTCGAGGGCTTTCCCGAATTGGCCGCGCAGGACGAGGACGAATGCCGCACCTTCGCCGCAGGGGATATGCGGGGCGATACGGCGGAGCAAATCCGCCGTTCCATCGCCAAGTACGACGCGGAGAGGCATCTGTCGCACATCCCGAACGCGGAGATCGTGCAGGGCGACTTCATGACCACGGCGGAGGCATACGTGCAGGCGCATCCCCATCTGCTGGTGGCGCTGCTGTATTTGGACTTCGATCTGTACGAGCCGACGCGCAAGGCGCTCGAGCTGTTCCTGCCGCGGATGCCCAAGGGAGCGATCGTCTGCTTCGATGAATTGAACTGCGCCGCTTTTCCCGGGGAGACCGCGGCGCTGCTGGAAATGCTGCCGATTCGCGAGACGGAGCTGCGCAGATTTCCGTTCGACCCCTGGATATCGTACTGCCGGCTATGAGGAGGGATCGTCTTGGATAACGAAAATCGCTCCTTATATTCGCTCGGCGAGGGGGCGAGACTGGATGCCTCGGGGCTGATCTACGGCGCCGAAGAGATCGCGGTCGGCCAGGAGGCGATGATCGGCGCGGGCTACCGGCTCATCGTCACTTCGACGGTGAGCGGCATTCGTCCCAAGCTGATTATCGGGGACGGCGTGCAGGCGGACATCGGGCTGAACGTCACGGCGGAGCACCACGTCGAGCTCGAGCGCGCGGTCTGGTGCGGACCTTACGTCGTGCTGTCGGACGCGGAGGCGGAATATCGGAAGACGGGATTGCCGATCTATAAGCAAGGCATTCGCGAGACGGGCGGCGGCAAGCGGCTGATCGTCGGCGAAGGCAGCTATCTGGGACCGTACGCGGTCGTGGAAGGACCGGTGAAAATCGGTAAAGGCTGCGTCGTCGGCGCGGGAAGTGTCGTGCGTGCGGATGTGCCGGATTATTCGCTCGTGTCGGGCGTGCCGGCTCGCATCGAGCGGATGTTCGATACGGTCGCGGAGGATTGGATCGCGGTCGAATCGGAGCAGGACGTCGCGGACGTGCTGCGGCGAAGACGGGAGCATCCGCTCTTGTCGATCTGCATTCCGACGTATAACCGGGCCAAGGAGCTGGAGGAGTGTCTGGAAGCGGCGATGCCGCAGACGAGCATGAACGGGCTGATCGAGATCTGCGTCTCGGATAACGCCTCGGACGACGGAACCGCGGCGCTGCTGGCCAGATACGCGCTGAAGCATCCGCAGCTGCGGACGATCCGACAGCCGGAAAATATCGGCGGAGAGCGCAATTACCTCGAAATTCTGAAGTTCGCGCGGGGCAAATACGCGAAGCTGCACGGGGACGACGACTATTTCGTGCCGGGAGCGGTGCAGCCGATCCTGTACGCGCTGCTGCACAAGCGGGCCCGTTTTCTGTTTATCGACGTGCTGCGGAGCGACGGAACGGTGGAGGTGCTGGAGGGGATCGATACGTTCGTCCGCGAGCTGTCGCTGGCGTCCGGCTTCATCACTTCGATCGTCGTCGACCGGGAAGCCGTGCTGCGGCTGCCCGAGCCCGACCGTTTTATCGGCACGAGCCTGAACCACATTTACTGGCTGCTGGAGCTGCTGCGGGAGGACCCGCGCTTTTCCTTGCTGAAGCTGTCGATGTTCCGTTACGCGTTTAACGCTCCGCGCGGCTACAATTACGGGGACGCGGCGATTCGCGGCTATTTGGAGATTTTGCGGCATTTCGCGGGCCGGGGGCTGTCGGAAGAGGTATACGCGGCGGAAAAGAAAATCGTGCTCGACCGCTTCGTCTTGCCCCGCCTGGAAATGATGATCGAAGCCGGCCTCGACTTCGACTACGACGGCTTCGAGGCGGTGTTTACGGAGCATTATGAGCAGGAACCGTATTACGAGCCATACTTGGCCGAGGTCCGAAGAATCGTCTCGCTGCGGGATCGGGGATAGACAAGCGCGGCTCTTTTGCTATAATAGGGATTGTGCGTTGCGGGTTTCGACAATCGAATAAGCCCCGGGGGAGCTGGATAATGGCCGGCTGAGAGTGCGTCCCATCGAAGATGCAGACCCTTATGACCTGATCTGGTTAGTACCAGCGTAGGAAGGCGGGAACACGACGAGCGTTCGTCGTGTCAAATTGTCCATGTTTGTCTATTGGGCGCCCTCCGGATCGGGGGGCGTTTTTTGATGCGTGCGGAGCCCTCTTCCGCGCAAGGATACAGGAGAGAGGGAGAGAGACATGAAGAAACACGGATTGGCTTGGAAAGGATTGAGTATGTCGCTGCTGGCGGGGGCGGTGCTGCTGTCCGGCTGCGGAAGCAAAAACGGCGGGGAACCGTCCGGCAGTCCGTCGACGGGGGGAACCCCGGCCGCGTCCGAAACGACGCCGGCGGCCGAGCTGAAGGAAGCGACGGTCGTACTCGACTGGACGCCGAATACGAACCATACCGGCCTGTACGTCGCCCGGGATATGGGACTGTGGGAGAAGCACGGCCTGAAGGTGGAGCTGATTCTGCCTCCGGAGGCGGGGGCGAGCGCGCTGGTCGCCGGCGGACAAGCCGAATTCGGCGTCGGAGCGCAGGAGAGCATGATTCTGGCCAAGGAGCAAGGGCTGCCTCTTGTCTCGATCGCGCCGATCATTCAGCACAATACGTCCGGCTTCGCTTCGCCGGCGGACAAGAATATCAAGGAGCCGAAAGATTTCGAAGGCAAAACGTACGGAGGCTGGGGATCGCCCGCGGAGAGCGCCGTGCTCGAATCGATCATGAACGTGCAGAACGCCGACGTAAGCAAGGTGAACTTCGTCAACGCGGGAACGGCGGACTTTTTTACGGCTACGAAAAAAGGGATCGACTTCGAATGGATTTTCTACGGCTGGACGGGCGTCGAGGCGGAGCTTAGAGGCGAGCCGGTTAATATGGTGTATTTGACCGACTACAGCCAACAGCTCGATTACTACACGCCGCTTCTGCTGACGAGCGAGAAGGTGATCCAGGAAGATCCGGAGCTCGTTCGCGCGTTCCTGGCCGGCGCCTCCGAAGGCTACCAGTACGCCATCGACAATCCGGACGCCGCGGCGGACATCCTGATTAAAGCCGTTCCGGAAATCAACCCGGATCTGGTCAAGGCAAGCCAACAGTGGCTCAGCCCGAAATACAAGGACGATGCGCCGCGTTGGGGCGAGCAGAAGCGGGAAGTGTGGTCCGGCTACGGCGATTGGATGCTGGAGAACGGGCTGATGGAGAAGGAATTGAACTACGACGAGATGTTTACGACGGAATTTCTGCCGCAATAATCGACGGACGGGCAGAGGATAGAAGTTGGACTAAAGCTAGAGCCGCATCGGTAAAGCAGGACAAGCAAATGGGAAAAGGAGAGAGTAAACGATGGCACAGGCACTGCTCAGCATTCAAATCCTTCCGAAGGTGAATCCCGGCGAGGAAGTGATTCCTTACGTAGACGAAGCGATCGCCATTATCAAGGCGTCCGGCGTTCCTTACCGCGTCGGACCGATGGAAACGACGATGGAAGGGGATCTCGACCAACTGCTCGATATCGTCAAACAAATGAGCGCGGCGATGATCGAGCGGGGCAGCCCTTCCGTCCTCTCGCAAATCAAGCTGTCTGTGGATGCGAAAGCGAACGCTTCGATGGCGCGGCTGTTGCAAAAGTATCCGGATGGGCAATAAGCGATTCAGAGCGATTGCGCTGCCCGTCGGTACGATTATCGTTTTTCTGGCCGTCTGGCAGGCGGCCTGCATGGCGTTCGCGATTGAAGAGTACACGCTTCCGGCTCCGTCCGATATTGCCGTCAAGATGTACGAGGACTCCGCCGTGCTGTGGACGCATGTGCAGGCGACGTTCGGCCTCGCGCTGATCGGCCTCGGGCTGGGCACCGTCGTCGGCATAGCGGTGGCGGTGCTGCTGCACGTCATTCCGCCGCTCAAGACGGCGCTGTCGCCGCTGCTCGTGCTGTCCCAGAACGTTCCGCTGATCGCGCTCGGGCCGCTGCTCATTATCTGGTTCGGCTTCGGAACGACGCCCAAGCTGATTCTGCTTGTGCTCGTCTGCTTTTTCCCGGTGGCGCTGTCGATCCTCGTCGGCCTGGGACAGGCCGAGCCGCATTTGCGGGAGTACCTCGGCATGATCGGGGCTTCGCGCTGGGAGCGCTTGAAGCGGCTGGAGTTCCCGGCTTCGCTGACTTATCTTTTTTCGGGTCTGCGCATTGCGGCGACATACGTCGTATCCTCGGCCATCGTAGCCGAATGGCTGGGAGCCGGGGCGAATACGGGCATCGGCTTCTATCTGAAGCTGAAGTTCAGCGGGTTCCAGCAGTCGGCTGTGTTCGGCTCCATCGTCTGCATCGTCGTGATGAGCCTTCTGTTTTTCTATCTGGTCGTGCTGGCCGAGCGTCTCGTCATTCGGTGGAGACCGCGGCCGGAGCCGGAGTGGAAGGAGGCGGCGTCATGAGCGGAAGCGGCAATCGGGGCAGCACACTGGAGCTCCAGAACATTGTCAAGTCCTATGCGAGAGGCAGGGAACGGATTCTCGTGCTGAACGACGTTTCGCTGACGGTGCGCGCGGGGGAATTCGTCTCGCTGATCGGGCCTTCGGGAAGCGGCAAGTCGACGCTGTTCCGGATGATCGGAGGCGTGGAGAAGCCGGACCGAGGTCGCGTTCTCGTCGACGGGGAGGATCGTACCGGGCAGAAGGGGCTGATCAGCTACATGCCGCAGCAGGCGGCGCTGTTCCCTTGGCTGAAGGTGGAGGACAACATCCGCTTCGCGCTTATCTCGACGGGAACGCCGATGCGGGAGGCGAAGGCGCAAGCGGCGCAGTGGCTGGAGCGGATCGAGCTCGGGCATGTGGCGAAGGAGTATCCGCACGTGCTGTCGGGCGGCATGCAGCAGCGGGTCAGCTTCCTGCGCGCGCTGCTGATGCGGCGCAGCGTGATGTGTCTGGACGAGCCGTTCGCCGCGCTGGACGCGCTGACGAGGGCCGATATGCAGCGTTGGCTGCTGGAGCTGTGGGAAGCGGACCGGCGCTCCGTGCTGTTCGTCACGCACAGCATCGAGGAGGCGCTCGTGCTGTCGGACCGCATCTACGTGCTGTCGCCGGCGCCGGCAACGATCCTGCGCGAGCTTGTCGTGCCGTTCGACCGCCCGCGCCGCCCCGACGTCTGGACGTCGACGGAGTTCGTCGAGCTGAAGCAGGAAGTGCTCCGGCTTCTGGAGGAAGGCAAATCGGGAATACAATAAGCGGAAACGTCGCGCCGTTCATTCGGTTCGCGACGTTTTCTTTATTTTGCGCTGCGCGGGCGTGAGTGTAGGAAATAGTGTCGTACGGCGGCGGGCCAATAGGTACGATCTGCATGCTCGCAGGGAAATAGAACCGTAAGGTGCGCTAATGATGCGGTGACGGGGCGGATGAGAGGGGGGAGTATCGTACGGCGCGCTAATGGCGGTTCGGGGATTGAGAGGGATAATAGCAAGATTGGCTGGCGCAAGGAGCAGTTTTGTGCTGGAGGTGTGCTGCTGGGATGATATAATGGAGAAAAAACGAAGGAGTTCCGCAAAATGAACGAATGGTACTTCGATCGATACGGACAAGCGTCCTTCATCGTGGTCGACAACGAACGATTTGTCAGCAAATACGGGCGCAATCTGGGGTGGGTCCACCAGGGCAAACAAGTATTCAGTCTGACCGGGCAGCCGCTCGGCTGGCTGGAGAAAGGCGTGCTGCGCGACAGGAAAGGCGGAATTATCGCCTTCACCCGCTGGGCAGGCAACTGGCTGCCGTCCGTTCCCGGCATGAGCGGAGAGCCGGCCTCGCCGTCGATTCCCGGTCCGCCGGCCAGGCCGGGCTTCTCGGGCACGATCACCGACCCGGGCAGCGGGAGCTGGGCGGGCAAGTCGATTAGGGACTTTTTTGGGGCGGATTTGTGAAAAGGGCTTGCAATGCCTAAGTCTATACGCAGTTGTACAAGATTAAAATTGCTGACAGTCGAGTTTGCTTACTTAACAGGCGGTTAGGCTCGGAATAGGGTTACTGAAATAGACCGTTATCCCTTGGCGAGGGCGGTCTATTTCCTTTTATGGAATGACCGTGCTCCGACATGCGATTCTTTCGAGCCTTCAGACTCAATAATCGGTCGATGCCGCCCAGTAATGGCCTGTCAGACCACTAAAAGCGGATTGCTGCCCGAATGGGTCTGCGTAACGGCCTCCTAGACCGCTAAATGTGGGTAGTTGCCCGAATGGGTCTGCGTAACGGCCTCCTAGACCGCTAAATGTGGGTAGTTGCCCGAATGGGTCTGCGTAACGGCCTCCTAGACCGCTAAATGCGGGTAGTTGCCCGAATGGGTCTGCGTAACGGCCTCCTAGAAGCTGTCGATTAACTGTGGAAAAGGCATGGTCATTGCGACCGTGCTTTTTCTCCCCCTCCCCGCCGCTAACCTTGGTATAATTTCTATATCAAATTGTCCG